>JBBAVO010000136.1:0-7424 GCA_040397635.1 Pirellulales bacterium | reverse complement strand
CGCACGATGTCAATCCGCTCGCCGCCGAGTTCCTCGACGATATTTTTGATCCTGTTGCCACGCACGCCGACACACGCCCCGACGCAGTCGATGCGATTATCGGAACTGATCACTGCGACCTTGCTCCGGTAGCCGGGCTCGCGGGAGATAGCGCGGATCTCGATCACGCCGTCGGCGATCTCAGGAATCTCTTGCTCAAACAGACGCTGGACCAACTGGGGCCGAATACGCGACAGGATGATCTTCACCCGACTGCCGACCTTCCGAACCTCGAAGATCGTGGCCCTGATCCGCTCGTTGGCATGGTAGTTCTCGCCGGGAATCTGCTCGCTCCGAGGCAG
Source organism: Pirellulales bacterium (assembly GCA_040397635.1). Classification (GTDB taxonomy): domain Bacteria; phylum Planctomycetota; class Planctomycetia; order Pirellulales; family UBA1268; genus CAMCQY01. Next base: position 7,083 of record JBBAVO010000136.1, on the reverse strand, counting down.
GATGGCCTCCGTTGCCCCAAGCGATACCGAAGCCGTGGCCCCTTCGACCCGCGTCACCATCCCCGACACCATCTGGCCGACCTGCTCCTCGAACTCGTCGTGGATGGCATCTCGCTCGGCTTCACGGATCTTCTGGATGATCACCTGTTTGGCGGTCTGGGCGCCGATGCGGCCTGAGAGTTCGGCCGTGTCGATCTCGACGCCGTCGTGCGTGCCCGTGAGGCGACCGTTGGCCCTGTCGATCGCGATCGTGATCTGGGCGGTCTCGCCGTACTGACGGGAGAGCGCGGTGACGAGTGCCGCCTCGATCGCCTGGAAGACGATCTCTTTGTCGATGTTCTTGTCGCGATGAATGGCATCGACGATTCGCAGGATTTCTTCTGGCTTCATGTATTTCTCTGACGAACGCTCGGGCGTATGTCTTGCGACCTGTCAACAGGGCCAGCCAAACCAATCGACCAGACGGTCAGTTCCAAGCGGTCAGTCAGGCGATCCATTCCGCACCACACCAGCGGATCGGCAACCTGACGTACGGCCCGGCCTTCAGCCTGGCGCGTCACCATCATGTCGAGAAATGGCACTGCCAGCCGCCTGGCAGTTGCAGCACTGCCGGCAAAGCCGACGCCATGAGACATGGGCGCCGAAACACCCGACGGTGTTTGGACAACAATCCGCGCTCCCAGCAGCCTCTCAACACGTGACGCAACCCGTGAAAGCTACGGCACCTGCGGAAAACTGTCAAGGAGCGAGGGCCCGGATCACGATCGATCCGGCCTGCCCCTGAGGGGTGACCGCCGACGAAATGAAGACGTTTCCGGATGGATCTCCCCGCCGGGCCGCCCGGATTCGGCAGTCGGGATCAGATTCCTCAAAATTCAGCAACGGGAAGAGTTCCCCGTGCCGGAGCGCCAGAACGCTGGCCATGCATTCGACCAGCCCGCTCCCCCCACCCAGGTTGCCGAAGTGGCTCTTCGCGGCCACGGTGGGAATCGTCGCAGCGGCAGCACCGAGCACATCGTGCAGGGCCGCCGCCTCCTCGCGATCGCCGACCACCGTGCTCGCACCATGGGCATGGATGTGCGACAGCTCGGCCGCCGTGACGTTGGCCATTGAGAGCGCCCGCCGCATAGCAAGCGACAAGGCCTTCTGCTTCAGACCGACCCCCCCCGCGAGGCCTGCATTGCGGGCCGCATGACCGACGATCTCACCATAGATCGTGGCTCCGCGGGCCCGGGCGTGTTGCAACTCCTCGAGAATGAACACCGCCGAACCTTCCCCCAGCACCATGCCCTTCCGAGACCTGTCAAACGGCCGGCTCCAGCGGGTCGGCTCGCTGCGGTCAGAGCCAGTCGCGTCGTCCTCCAAGGCCACCTGCTCACTCTGCAGGGCATGCACCGTCTTCATGGGATGCACGCGGGTGCCGGTAGCGCCCACCACCATGATGTCGGCTGCTCCGCGTTGGATCGTGATTGAGGCCTCCCCGAGCGCCAGGTGACCGCTCGCCTCGCGAAGCGTGAGAGAATTGCTGGGGCCACGGAGGTCGTTGTAGATCGCGATGTGACTGGCCGGCATATTCGGCAGGTATTTCAGCAGCCACAGCGGCGTGAGCTGCGGCATGCCATCGGTGGCCCAGCGGTCGAATTCGAATGCCCCGTCCGCGCCGCGGCACTTGGCGACGCTGGCGGTGAAATCATCGGGGAGCGTGAGCATATAGTCGGAGCCGAACACGCAGCCAAAACGCTCCGGCTGCACGCTGCCGGCCGGCGCATCGGCGGCAAACAGGCCGCTGTGATGGAGCGCACGCTGGGCGGCGGCCACCGCCATCTGGCTCTCCCGGCACATCACCTTGAGCCCTTTGCGAATCGCTTTTTTTCGCTCGCCGTCGAGCGGCCCAAAATTGTCGATATCGCCGGTGAAGGCCCGGGCCTCGGCCGCATGACGCAGCGGCAGACCCGAGCAGGGAAACGACTCCAGGGGGCCGACACCGCTGCGGCCCTCGACCAGGCCGGCCCAGAGATCCTCGAGCGAGAGGCCAAGCGGACAGACGACTCCCATCCCGGTGATCACGACGCGGCGGTCTGGTACGGCACTCATGGCATGCTTCCTGCTGGTTGAATCGAAAGGCTGATTGAATCGAAGTCCCGTCGGCATTCTGCTCCATGCTGGACGACGTGGTCAGCATGCATCATGGCGTATCGGTAAGCCTCGGCTCCACAACCACCACGACATCGGTCCGCTTGGCGTCGGAGAATAACGCCGGCGAACCGGCTTTATTCTGACCGGGAACCGGCCACGGCACCAAGCCGAGCCCGATCAACAGCGTGCTGTTGGCGGGCCAGCGAAACCGCTCGCCGATGCGAACGGCCGACATTTGAGGCACCTCGATCGGCACCTTCCGCCCGTCAGTGCCGGGCGGAGTCATTCCGACTGAGACCATCCGCTCAATCTGGTCGATCCGACAGCGAACCACCGCCTCGACGGCCGTGCCATCCCGCGAAATGAGCGGATGGACGTCGATCGACATCCCCTCGTCGCAACTGGATGCCACCGGCTGCCAGCCCGGACCGGCCGGCGCCATGTCCTGAACGTAGGCCTGCTTGCGGCCCCCGGTGAGCACCGCCGGAATGCCGTTGGCCGCCAGCACCGCCCCGGTCGGCAGTTCCTCGCAGTCGCTGCGGGACCGCAGCCTGGCGACCAGCGCCGCCGCCTCCTCCCGCGACGCGATCCAGGCCTGTACCCCGGGGGTGGCCGCAGGAATCGGCCGGAGCATCGGCCGCACATCATTCCGCCAGGCCGGGCTGCCGACTCCCAGCACGCGGACGGCAAACCGGTGCGGCGTGGCGGCGTCGGCCGTGAAGCGGGCGGCGATCTCCTCGACGCGAACCTGCATGTCGGGCGTATGGAAGCAACTCAGCTTGGACGGATCGGCCGACAGGGAGGCCACCGTCGTGCCGTGCCACTGCGGAGATCCGGTCTCCTGAAGCACCCAATCGACGATATGACGCTGGCTGCCAGGCCCCGCCCGCTCGACAAACGGGCTGATGTCATACGTTTTCCACACCTGGCCGGCATCGGCCGGAAGCTGCGCCGCGGCAGTCGCCGGCACACCGACAGCCATGCCAAGCATGACAAACATGCCAAGCACGATCAAAATGCCGGGCAAAGGCGCTCGGTTGGCAAGGATCATCTCCGCTCATCCTCCACGCACCCGGGCTTCGAACCGACACATGCTCGATCGTCGGCCGGCAAGGTGCGTCGGCTGGCGGCAGGTTCTCGCTACGACAGCCGCCCGAGCACCAGGCTGGCGTTGTGCCCACCGAAACCGAAGCTGTTCGACATCGCCACATCGACCGTGGCATCACGGGCGACGTTCGGCGTGTAGTCGAGGTCGCAGTCAGGGTCTGGGGTCTCGAGGTTGATCGTCGGCGTGATCACACCGCGGTTGATCGTGAGGGCACAGACGACCAGTTCGATGCCGCCGCTAGCGCCGAGCGTGTGCCCGAGCTGACTCTTGGTGCTGGAGATCGCCAGCCGCCTGGCATGGTCCCCGAAAACCCGCTTCACGGCCACGGTCTCGGCCTTGTCGCCCAAGGGCGTGCTGGTGCCATGAGCGTTGACATACTGCACGCGGTCGGGGCTCAGCCTGGCATCGGCAAGGGCCATGCTCATCGCCCTCGCGGCGCCGCGGCCCTCTTCGTCGGGTTGCGTGATGTGGCCGGCATCACTGCTGGCCCCATAGCCCATCAGCTCGCCGTAAATACGGGCACCACGGCCGCGGGCATGCTCCAACTCCTCCAGCACAACCACCCCGGCGCCCTCGGCGAGCACAAAGCCGTCGCGATTCATGTCGAAGGGGCGACTGGCCTTCTGCGGCGCGTCAGACCGGAACGAGAGGGCTCGCATGTTCTGAAATCCGGCGAGCCCCATCGGCGTGATGGCCGCCTCGCTCCCCCCGGTGACCATGATGTCAGCATCCCCGTACTGGATCGCCCGGAGGGCGTCGCCGATCGAATTGGCGGCACTGGCACAGGCCGTGGCCACCGCAAAGTTCGGCCCTTTGATGCCATACATGCTGGAAACGTGGCCGCTGCCAGAGTTCACCATCAGCTTCGGAATGGTGAATGGAGAGACTTTGTCCACGCCCTTGTGGAGTAGACGCTCGTGCTGGCATTCGAACTCGGAGAGCCCACCGATGCCAGACCCGATCACCACGCCGCAGCGGTAGGGATCCTCTTTCGAGAAATCGAGCCCCGAGTCGCTGACCGCATCGGCCGCCGCCGCCATGGCGAACTGCGTGAACCGATCAAGCCGTCGTAATTCCTTCGTATTGGCGATGTTCTCTGCCTCGGCATTCCACGGAACTTCCCCTCCGAACTGCACCCGAAATCCGGATACATCAAAAAGCGTGATCGGCCCCACGCCGCTCTCTCCGCGCAGAATGCGATCCCAGAAGGTCTCAACAGCCCTGCCTAACGCGGTAACGACGCCCAGCCCCGTCACCACGACGCGTCGCTTCATGCAGCGTACCGCCCTCCGGCCTTCGGCCGGCCTCTCGCATGCTGAAAGATGGGGATTAGGCCTGATGCTTCTCGATAAACTCGACCGCCTGGCCGACTGTCTGAATCTTCTCTGCCGCATCGTCCGGGATGTTGATCTCGAACTCTTCCTCGAGTTCCATGACCAACTCGACGGTATCGAGCGAATCTGCCCCAAGGTCGTTGATAAACGACGTTTCCGCGGTGATCTGCTCCTTGCTCACGCCCAACTGGGAAGCGACGATGTCGATCACTCGTTCTTGAACTGAAGCCACCTTATGAATCCTCCTGACAACCGGACGCGAAAAACCGCCTGAAAAGCCCTGTTCCACCTGAGACGGCGACGACCTTCAGGGGGTTCGGGGAAGATATAACCGTTGCCGACTAGAAATGTCCATACCGGGAAAAAGTGCGGTCGTGCCGCCCGGCAGACAGCGGTCCCCAACGCAGGAACAGCCACCCACCCACGGTCGCTGCAATCTCAGCCAATCAGTCCGCCGTCCACCACCAGCACCTGCCCGGTGATGTAGGACGAGGAGGGGGCTGCCAGAAAGAGCACAGCCTCGGCGATTTCCCAGGCCTCGCCGAGCCGCTTGGCCGGCACCCGCTTCTTGACCTCGTCGAGCAGGGCGGGGCCGAGCGCCGCAGTCATGTCGCTGGCGATGAACCCTGGAGCCACCGCGTTGACCGTCACTTTGCGGCCCGCGAGTTCCTTCGACACTGTGCGTGTCAGGCCCACGAGCCCCGCCTTGGAGGCCGAATAGTTGGCCTGGCCAGGGTTGCCGATCAGTCCGGAAACGCTCGACACGTTGATGATCCGTCCATACCGCTGCTGCATCATCGGCCGGCTCGCGGCCCGCATGAAGAGAAATGGCCCACGGAGGTTCGTGGTGAGTACCTCATCCCACTCCTCGTCGCTCATCCGCGGCAACAGCGTATCGCGGGTTACGCCGGCGTTGTTGACGAGAATATCGAGCCGGCCAAGCTTCTCGACGACCTGCTCGACGACCTTCGCCACCTCATCGCCCTTGGAGACGTCGCAGGGAAACTCCTCGGCCGTGCCGCCGCCAGCGCGGATTCCGGCCGCCACGTCGGCCAACTTGCCGGCACTCCGAGCCACCAGGGCGACCGTCGCGCCAGCCGCGGCCAAGGCCTCGGCGATCGCCCGGCCAAGGCCCTGCGAGGCGCCGGTGACCACCGCCACCTGACCGGAAAGATCGACCTGCAGTCGCTTCGGACCTGGGCTGGCGGACGTCTTTGCGTCGGCTGATGATGCTGGCTGCTTGCTCGTGTCGGTCATGAGTGGCTTCCCGGCGGTGAGTGGATGGAATTCGTTCGGGGTGTGGAAGGACTGCTGTGCATGCGACTCTTGGGCGGCTCACGCTCTCGCAGCGGGCCGAACATCACTCGGGCACTCCGGAGCAGGCAATGCTGCGATCGATCCGCTTCAGCAGGCCGCGGAGCACGCGGCCCGGCCCCACTTCGCACACCGTACGGACCCCGCTCCCCAAGAGATAGGTCATCGAGGCGTGCCATTCGACCACGCCACAGACCTGGCGGGCCAACAGGCTGCGAATCTCAGCGGGATCGGCATGCGGACGGGCATCAACATTGCTCACGACCGGAATCCGTGGCGATCGCACCGTTGTCTCGGCGAGCACGGCGGCCAGTTTGTCAACGGCTTCCTGCATCAGCACCGTGTGAAACGCGCCGGCGACCTCCAGCCGCACGCACTTCATGGCGCCAGCGGCCGTGGCGGCCTCGTCGAGCCGGCGGCAGGCCGCCTCGGTTCCCGACACCACAACGTTGCCAGGGCAGAGCACGTTGGCCACCTCCAGCACGTCGCCGCCGCGGCACTCGTCGCACAGATCTGCCACCCGCTCGCGTTCCATCCCAAGCACAGCCACCATGCCGCCGGCAGGGGCGCCGTCGGGCCCGCGCTTGGATCCAAGCTTGGGCCCAGGCTTGCCAGCGCATTCCTGCATGGCCCGCCCACGGACGTCCACGACCCGAACGGCGCTGTCAAAATCGAGGGCGTCAGCGAAGACAAGGGCGGTGTACTCACCGAGCGACAGGCCTGCCGTGATCGACGCGCCGCTGACAAGGGATGGGTCGCGAGACTTGAGCACCTCCAGGGCCGCCAGACTCGTCACGAGGATCGCCGGTTGGCTCACCGACGTGGCGTTGAGTTTCTCAGCCGGGCCGTGCCGACAGATGGCAGCCAGATCGTATCCGAGGATGGAAGAGGCCCGAGCGAAAAGTTCCAGCGCGGCTGGATGGCCATCGCACCAATCCCCGAGCATCCCGACCGTCTGGGCACCCTGACCCGGAAACAGCAGCGCTGAAGAACCAGAGCCGGAACCAGAAACTGGAGCAGGAACGGACGATGCCATTTTCACTGCGTCCTCCGCCGTGCTTGCTGCCGTCGCCGCTGCCAACGGGCTCATTCCTCGGTCTTGACGACAACCCGCCCCATGTAGTGGCCGCACGTGCCGCAGACCCGGTGCGTGGGCACGGCCTTGCCGCAGGTCGAGCAGAACGTCAACTG
>JBBAVO010000135.1:2218-7613 GCA_040397635.1 Pirellulales bacterium | reverse complement strand
AGATTACCGGTCCGGTCTGCCGCCGGCTTCACCGTCAACTCAAAGCTCGTCGTGCCGGACGGCACGAGTGTTCCCGACACGAAGCTGACAGTGTTCGTACCGGCGTTGTAGGTCGCACCGTTGGTGGCCGACACGAATGTCGTATTCGCCGGCAGCACGTCACTCACGGTCGCCCCGGTCACCGTGCTTGGGCCGCCGTTGGCCACGGTGATCGTGTAGGTCAAGTTCTGCCCCGGCACATACGTCGCGCTGCCGTCTGTCTTCACGATCGACAGATCGGCCGAGGGCCTGCAGATCACGTCGACGTTGTTCGACTTCGCCTCGAGCAGAAACCGGCTCGTCTCAGCCACGAACGTGGATACGGCCCTGTTGCGAATCAGCGTCTCGACAACGACGTCCGGATTCACCGTGACGTCAAAACTGACCGTCGTCGTTGCACCGGCGATGAGCGTCCCCCCCTGAAATGCCGTCGCACCGGTGCCGAGTTGGAACTGCACCTGATTACCGATGGAATCGAATTCCGCCTGATCGTCGCCAGAGGCATCGGTCTTCGGCCCCGCGTTTGCACCAGCCGTGATCACGAGACTGCCCGGTTTGTAGGTCGTATTCGTCGGAATCACGTCCTGCAGGATCACGCTGGCGGCGGTGTCGAGTGCGTTGGCGGCATTGCTCACCGTGACCGTGTACCGCAGTTGATCCCCAGCGATCACCTCCCCACCGTTGAGATCAGTCACTGCCTTCTCGACCGTCACCTTCGGCGCGTAGAGCTCAATGTTGGTCGTGATCACGCCCGGATAATACTGGTCCTGTGTGCTCGTCAGCCGCACCTTCGCGCTCGTGGCGCCGTTGGCGATGATGTTGGTTGTGGCGACGAGATCGGCATCGAAGCCGAGCTGGTTCACATAGTTGGGCGTCTTCGTTGTGACCGTAACGCCCCGATTCGTGATCGAACTGTTGAAGAAGTTATTCGCCGGATTCGTCGCGTTGGAGAGCTGCGTCTCCCCCTGACCGCCCTCCAGAAACGCGCTGTCTCCGCTGATGCCAAGGTCGCCTTCATAGGTCACAAATCCAATCGTCGCGTTCACGTCGCCGCTGGGGGGCGCGATGAAGCCCGAGAATTGAACGGTCACATTCCGATCGGCCGCCGAGTTGTCGCTGACAGCCGCAAACCCGTTGAAGACGGTGAGATTCCTGGCCACCTCCGTTGGCGCCTGATACGCCACGACAAGCGACCAGCCGGCGAAGTGGTTGATGTTCCCCGGATCGCCCCTGACGTTGGCCATCGTATAGGTGCCGGCGCCGGTCGCCTGCACGAGGCCCGTGACATCCTCGAAGGCGCTGTATGTCTGCACGTTGGCAGGCAGGTTGGATACGCCACCGATCACCTTACCCACGACCGCGCCGGTGATGTCGGTGTATCCGGCATCCCCAGGCCGCTTGAATTTGACCGCCTGCAACACGTTGTCGCTGACGTTGGAATTCGCCCGCGCCCCCCAGTAGAGCCCGGCAAACAGCACGTCGGCTCCGGCAGGGAGCACGAGTTGGGCGGAGCTGGAATTGAACGTGGAGGCATCGCTGTCGATGTCCACGTAGGCCATATCCCAGTCGTCATTGTTGCGATTCGAGCCCACGCCGTTCCGGGCGTCGATGGCGGCCTGAGAGTTTCCGGGGGAGGTCATCAGCGTGTTCGCCGCAAACGTGATATCGCCAATCACATTTGCCGAGTATGCCACCGTAAACGGCGTCACCACGGCCAACGCCAGTCGATCCTCCAGCCGTTCTGCCTGCTCCAGGTTCCGCAGCCGATTCCGTCTCGACGTGAGCCGGTTCTGAGGCTGTTTTGCAGGCACTCCCGGCGTCTGCGTGCGCCTGGGAAAAAGCGTGTCAAAGACGTTCATGGCTGGCTCCGACTGGTGGGTGAACTGGCTCGCACAACGCGTCTGAACGCGGCACAAAACAAAAAAGCCGGCGCGAACGAACACCCATGTGTTCACTCGCGCCGGCTCTCGCGTTGCAGAACCCTCCCAGCCTCCGCCGGGATGTTCCCTCAACTCGTTTTCCGACACATCAGGATTTTGTTTTTCGACTCAGCCACCGCCCCATGGCATGCGGGTTGCGCGCCTGCGGTTTCCTCGTCAGTGGATTCTTACGCGTGGGACTTCACGCCGGACAACCTGGCACGCGCTTTCGATGAGCGAGCAGCCCTGAGTCGTTGGCTGCAACGACTTGTGACGCATGTGGCTTTGGCAGGACACATGCGACAGGCGCTCACATCCCGCATATCCCTTGCTTGCGCTGCGGGCTTGGATGAGGAGGCGCTGGGATGAGGAGGCGATCGGATGCGCGGGTCCGCCTCGCGGCGTGACGTCATGCAGCGCGAAGCGACGCTGACCGCGGCGGCGCGAGCTTGAAGAGGGCGAAGAGGTCGTCCTGCGTGAGACCGCTCGCCGCCGGGGCCTCGGCCTGCGAAAGGATCGTGTCGGAGAGATCCCGCTTGCGGCGAAGCACCTCGTCGATCCGTTCCTCGATCGTATTCGCCGATAGAAAACGGGTGACGGTCACCGCCCCTGCAGCCCCGATCCGGTGGGCCCGATTGATCGCCTGATCCTCGACGGCCGGATTCCACCAGCGGTCAAAGAGAAACACATACTGCGAGAACTGCAGGTTCAGGCCCACGGCTCCCGCCCCGTACGAAAGCAACAGCACGGAGTGTTTTTTCTCCTGCTTGAACTGCCGGATCGCCTCATCGCGGGCGGTGGTTGACATGCCGCCGTGGTATTCGAGGGCGCCAAACCGTGAGAGTTTCCCGCGGAGCCGGCCGAGCGTCTCCACCCACTGGCTGAAGACGAGCGCCTTCTTGCCACTGGCGTGGATCTCTTCGAGGTCGGCCTCCAGGCAGTCGAGCTTCGCGCTCTCGCCTGTAAACGTGTCAAAATTGCAGATCTGCTTCAGCCGCAGCACCAGTTCGAAGACGTTCTGGATCGTCGCCTCCTGCCCCAGATCGGCAAGCCGCAAGACGCCCTCCTCTTCCGCCCGGCGATAGGTCTCCCGCTGCTCGACCGAGAGCTCGATCCGCTCGTCACGGTTGAGCCGGGGCGGCATGTCCTTGAGCACCTTGTCCTTCGTGCGGCGGAGCACATGGTCGGCCGCGGCGGCCCCCATCACCTTCGGCGACATCCGCTCATTGAGATGGCCCGGTGCAATAAACTCGAACACCCCCACGAGATCATCGGAACTGTTCTCGACCGGTGTCCCCGTGAGGGCCCAGCTGCGGCGACGGGGCACCGATCGCACCGCCTCGCTCGTCTGACTGGAGCGGTTCTTGATCCGCTGCGCCTCGTCGAGCACCATCAGATCGAACGACAGTCCAAGTTCCGTGATCAGTTCCCGGTCGCGGACGAGCGCCTCGTAGTTGGCGACCTTCACCGGCACATCGGCGAGCGACCACTGCCACCGCCGCCGTTGCTGGTCTCCTTCGATCACGGCGACGAGGATCTCCGGTGCCCAATCGGCCAATTCCCTGGTCCAGTTGGAGACGAGCCCCTTCGGACAGACCACGAGCACCCGGCGGGCCTGCCCCGATCGCACGAGCAGCCTGATCGACGAGATCGCCTGCATCGACTTGCCGAGGCCCATCTCGTCGGCCAGCACCGCGCCGTGCCGTGGCATCAGAAACGCCATGCCGTCAAACTGGAAGGGAAACGGCTGGCGGGGAAACTCGAGGCTGCTCGTCTCGAGGATCGTTTCGAGATCGGGCTGCAGCAGATAGAAGAATCGCTCCGAGAGTTTGACGACATCGGCCGGCGGAGCAATCCGCGTTCGCTTCGGCGGCGAGGCCGCGGAGCTTGCTTCCGCGTCAGCCTGCGGTTTCTCGGAAGGCGGCACAAGCGGCACCGTCGCGGATGCTGCGTCTGCGTGGGCTGCACGCTTCGGCGCCGCAGGTGGCGGGGCGACCGAGGCCTGAAACCGGAAGCTCTGCACAACGGGCCGCGCATCGAAGAGACCGATCCGGGTCACGGCGGGCCGCGGCACGTCGATCGGAAATCGCAATGCTGCGGGGCGGGCGACACGCAGATCCACGCGGGTCACGACCGCCACCTGCGGCAGTGCCAGCTCCGGCGCACGCCATGACTGCACCGGTCGAATCTCTCCGGAGTCTGCTGCCATCGAACACTCCGTCACATTCTTCGGATGCCCATCGCGGATCGTCTGCTGCTGCCGGTCACCGCCGCTGCGCCTCATCGATCGCGGCGCGAATCCGTTCAAACGGCTCGCGGAGATCGACCGCGGCCGCAAGTTCCTCGAGCCGCACCCGCAGGTCGACTTCACGGGATGCGTCGGTGGCATGGGGACTCACCTCGGCACTGCCAATCGTAAAACTGCCGGTGCCGAGCGTGCTGCCTGCCAAGCCCACAGGCGTGCCCGACGTCGCATCTCGCACAAACGCAACGGGCAGTTTCGTATGGCTCCGCACGTGCAGCATCGGCTCGAGATCGGTGAGCACCATCTCCGGAGTCACGGTGCCCTCTGCCAGGAGCGTGCCGCCGATCTGCTGACCGTGGAGGTGGGATTGGAGCGTGGAGCCGAACAGGATCTGCTGTGCCCGCGACACCTTCACGGGAGCGGTGCAGTGAAACTCGAGCGGCCGCCCCAACGAATCCACCAGCAGGTATCCGCCGAAGACGCCGTGCGACCCCGACTCGACCGCCGTGAGAAATCCGTAAGCCCGGGGCCCCGCAGCCGTTCCGCCCGTTGACTCGGCTAGCTTCTGCTCCATGCTGCGTTCGATCCCTCCGCCTGGTCGGGGTGGCTGCTTCCCTGCAGCCGCTCCCTTCCGCTCCATCCATCGGGCATCCTCACCGGCCACTTGAGCGGCAGGGTCCGGACCTCCCGCGTCCCATTGCGCAGGTCCACATCACGGAAGCTGGGAAAACCCTGACGGCTAGCCCCCCAATAAGCCGCCCGCGTGGAAAAGAACCCTCATGCTGCCTAAGATAGAAGGCCGAACGGGTCCACCCGCCGCGAGAGCACTCATGAACGACGTTCCGCAGGTCTGCACGCAGCTCGATATCTCCGCCACCATGATCGGTCCGGCGGCCTCAGCCCCGCTGCCGCTGGCCGACGCTTCGGAAACCAACCGACTGCTCCGCGACATGGTCGCCCTGCAGCACCGCTCCTGCGAACTGCTCACGGAACTGGTGAATCAGGTCTCGCTCCAACAGCGTCAGCGAAACGCGGAGCTCAAGGCCTGGAAGGAGGCCAACCCGAAGCTGGCCAACGCCTGCCGCCATGCCGCCGAGTCGCTGACGAAAGTGCATGGCGAGTTTCTCTCGAACATCGCCAACGAGGCCTTCGACAACGCCGAGAGCTTTTCCGACAGCGATTACGCCCTCGG
>JBBAVO010000135.1:0-2118 GCA_040397635.1 Pirellulales bacterium | reverse complement strand
GGCTGCCCGTTCTGGCTCGACTACGCGACGTCGCTCTCGTTCGACCCGCTCAAAGAGGTGACGTGCTACGACGACCTGAAAAAGTTTCCGCCGTTCGAGGATGAGTGGCTTCGTGGCGGCCCGGTGCGACGGTGGGTGCCGAAGGGCATGGCCGACAAGCCGATGTTTGTCTTCGAGACCGGCGGCACCACGGGCGTGCCCAAGTCCCGCGTCAACCATCGCGACTTCCGCACCGACTACGAAATGTTCAGCGACACGCTGCCCGAGGAATATTTCCCGCGTGGGGCCAACTGGCTGATGCTGGGCCCGAGCGGCCCGCGTCGGCTGCGGCTCTCGATCGAACATCTCGCCCAGCATCGTGGCGGCATCTGCTTCTGCGTCGATCTTGACCCCCGCTGGGTGATCAAGCTCATCCAGAAGGGCTGGATGGAGCACCTGGAAGCCTACAAGCAGCACTGCATCGACCAGGCGATCACGATCCTCGAGGCCGGCCACGACATCCGCTGCATGTTCACCACGCCGAAGCTGCTCGAATCGTTGGCGCTGGCGCTCGAGAAGAAGGGCACGACCCTCCGCAAGGCCGGCATCACCGGGATTTTTTCGGGTGGCACGGAGTTCACGCCGCAGTGGACCCGCTTCGCCGTGGAGGAACTCCTCGACGGCGCCTACATGACGCCCACCTACGGCAACACGCTGATGGGTCTGGCCGCCTCCCGTCCGGTCGTGCCGGCCGATGGCTACACGATCGCCTACTACGCGCCGCAGCCACGGGCCGTGATCGAGGTGGTCGATTTCGACAACACGAATGAAGTCGTTCCCTATGGCGGCACCGGCCGGGTCCGCCTCACCACGCTCACCCACGAGACGTTCATTCCAGGATTCCTGGAGCGTGACGAGGGCGAACGCGAACTGCCCTACGCGAAGTATCCCTGGGATGGCATCAGCGGCGTGCGTCCGTTCCGCGCCCTCGCCGCCTCGACCACAGTAGGAGTGTACTGATGCATCTTCCCGCCTATCGTTTCGGCAAGCCCTACGAATCGCTCGAGCGCGACACGCTTGTCCACTTCCTCACCGGCGAGAAAATCGCCGAGGTCAGTCAGGTGGGCGGCGCGATCGTCGGCCGTGATCTGCAGAAGGCGGGCCAGGCCCGGGCGGCGCTCCTGGCTATCGATCCCGAGGAGATCGTCGAGCGACTCCAGACCGCGGGCAATCTCTACGCCCATGGCACGCTCACCGTTGGCGACTCCAAGCAGTCGCCCGACGACTTCGTGAAGCAGCAGTCGGCCACGACCGGCCTGCCTGAAACGCTCTGCCGGGCCAACATGCAGAAAAACATGTTCGTGCTCGCCAACATGGACCGCATGCTCGATGCCCTCTCCCGCGGGCTGCCCCCCGAAATCTTCTGGAAGGGCTATGGCACCGAACACCGCGGGGTGGTCGTCAGCTACCAGGCGCAGTCGCCGGTGCTCGGCCTCGTGCTGCCGAGCAATTCTCCGGGCGTGCACACGCTCTGGCTCCCCGTGATCGCGCTCGGCGTGGGCCTCGTGATGAAGCCGGGCAGCCAGGAGCCCTGGACTCCCTACCGCATGACCGCCGCCATGATCGAGGCGGGCATCCCCGCCGAGGCGATCAGCCTCTATCCGGGGCCGACTGACGTGGGGGCCGGCATCCTCAACACCTGCCGGAGGAGCATGATCTTCGGCAGCGCCAAGACGGTGGAGCAGTATCGAGCCAACCCCGGTGTGCAGGTGCATGGGCCGGGATTCTCGAAGATCATCCTCGGCGACGACATGGTTGACGACTGGGAGCAGCATCTCGACGTGATGGCTGAAAGCGTGGCCATCAACAGCGGCCGTGGCTGCATCAACGCCTCAGCGATCTACGCCAGCCGGCACACGAAGGAGATCGCCGCCGCCCTCTCGGAGCGCCTCGGGCCGATCGACGTCAAACCGCCGCAGGATCCCGAGGCCAAACTCGCGGCCTTCACGGTCCCGGGTGCCGCCAAGGCGATCTGGGGGCAGATTGAGGCGGGTCTCAAGGCCTCGGGCGTGTCTCACATGACAGCTCCCTACGGCGACCGTCTCGTGGAGGGGGAGCGGTGCGGCTGGCTCCGGCCAG
>JBBAVO010000134.1:4976-7676 GCA_040397635.1 Pirellulales bacterium | reverse complement strand
TGCTCTTCTTCGACGCCCGGCTGTCCGCCAGCGGCAAGGTCGCGTGCGTCTCCTGCCATGAGCCCAACCTCGGCTGGACGGACGGGCGGACGGTGAGCCAGCCGCACTTCAAAGAGCCGGGCAGGAACACGCCCACCATCCGCAACGCAGCGTTTCAAGCAGATTTGTTCTGGGATGGCCGTGCTTCCAGCCTCGAAGAGCAGGCCGTGGACGCCCTGACCAATCCGACGGAGATGGCCGCCAACCGCGACGATGTCGTCCGCCTGCTCACTGGGATCCCCGCCTACCGAAAGCTTTTCGCTGCCGCCTTCCCGGACCAGCCGATCGAATTTCCCCGGGTGGTCGAGGCGGTGGCCTGCTTTGAACGGACGATCGTCGGAGGGCGGTCGCGGTTCGACGGTTTCATGCAGGGCGATGCCGTGGCCCTCTCAGACTCGGAGATCCTGGGGCTCGATCTCTTTCGGCGCGAGGCGCGGTGCATGAACTGCCACCATGGCCCCGCCTTCAGCGACGGCCGCTTCCACGATCTGGGGCTGAGCTTCTACGGCAGGAGCAACGCCGACGCGGGCCGCTACGACGTCACCGGTGATCCGAAGGAGAATGGCCGCTTCCGCACGCCGACCCTGCGGGACGTGACGCAGACAGCGCCGCTGATGCATACCGGATTGTTTCAGCTCGCCGGCGTGCTCAACATGTACAACGCCGGCATGCCGACGCTCAGGCGGTATGCCTACCAAGAGCACGACCCGACGTTTCCGGTGAAGTCACCGCACCTGAAGCCCCTCGGCCTCAACCGACAGGACCTCGCCGACCTCGCCGCGTTTCTCGGCAGCCTCGACGAGCCCCGCCACGCCATGCGGCCGCCGCTCCTTCCCGAGATCGACGGCGCCGTCGTGGCTCCGTAACGACTCCTCCGACTGATTGCCGGCGGTCAGCGACTGCCGCGCCCTGAAGATCTCCGCATTCGAAAGCCCCCAGATCCGCGGGCTGCCGTCGTCGAGGGCGGTCACCAGCCGAGTGCCATCAGGGCTCAGGGCACATGCCTTCGGGTAATCCCGCTGACCAGGCAGGGCAAGAAGCTCACGTCCCTGAACCGCGTCCCAGATGCGGACGGTGCCATCGGTCGCGGCGGTGACGATCCGGCGGCCGTCGGGAGTGAACGCGACGCTCTCGACCGCCCCTTCATGGCCGCGAAAGAGGTGGATATCGTCTGTGATCTCGCCATCCCGACGAGCATCCCAGAGCCGCACCGTCCCGTCCTGCGTGCCCGTCAGCAGTCGGCCACCATCACTGCTAAAGGCAATCGCCCGCACGAAGCCATTGTGTCCGATGAAGCTCGCCAGCCGGTTTCCGGTCGCAAAATCGTTCAGATGAACGGCACCCATGGCCACGCCGGTCGCCAGCTTCCGGCCGTCCGGACTCGTGGCCAGGCAGGTCACCTGCCCCAGGAGGGGCAGGGTTGCCACCGCGTTTCCGGTGTCGCTGTCGAGCAGTTCGTGCGTGCTGCACGCAACCCGACTGCCACCGAGGCCAAAGACGGCCACGCTCCTTAAGATCACCGCCCGGAATCCGGAGTGGCGGGCCATCTGCTGGCGACCCGTGCGCACATCCCAGACCATCACCATGCCGTTGCCAGATGTCGTCAGAAGACGGGTGCCGTCGGCGCTAAATGCGACTGCGACTGCGCCTTCCGCGTGGCCTCCGAGCGTCCAGAGCAGTTTCCCGGAGTCCGCCTGCCAGACGCGAACGTCCCCATCCTGCCGCGGCGATTGGAACGCGGCCGCCACGAGTGAGCCATCAGGGCTGTAGGCGATCTGCTTGGCGGTATCACTCGTGTCGATGAGCGTATGAATCCGCTGAACTGTTCGAGGGTCCCAGATCTGGATGCCCCCCTGATCCCTGGGGGCCACCGCCAACTGCCGTCCATCCGGACGAAAAACAGCGGCAGACATCCCCCGGATGTCTGGCAGCACGGCCAACGGCTCCGCCGCGGTGCTCGACCAGAATCGCACCGTGCCATCGAGCGAACCCGATACGAGTGTCTCATCATCGCGAAACACCAGCGAACTGACGGCAGCGGTGTGGCCGATCAGCGTCTGCTCACATGTGTAGGAGTCGGCATTCCAGACATGGATGTGGCCGCTGACGGTGCCGCTGGCGATCTGGCGGCCGTCAGGACTCATGGCCGCCGCGATGACGTTCGAATCATGGCCCGGCAGTCGCGCGAGCAACCCGCCGTCGGCCACGTTCCAGACGAGCAGTTCGTTGGCATTGCACGACGTGATGAGTCTACCGCCATCGGGCGTGAACAGCATGATCGCGTCACCCCACTCCTGCCTCAGTGTGGTGCTCACCGTACAGCACAGTCGGCCATCGACGGTGTCATAGATGAACACCTCCCGTAGCTCGGCCGACATTCTGCTCACGGCCGCCAGCCGCGACCCGTCCGGGCTGAACACGAAATCCTCGCACGGGCAGTCGGCACCACCGCAACGGGCGATGAGCCTGCCGCTCTCGGCGTCCCACAGCATGGCTGCGAGGTCGTCCTTGAGTGTGACCAGTCGCGTGCCCGTGGCATTGAAGTCCGCGGCCTCGAGCCTGCCACGGAGCCCATCGAGCACAGCCTCATCGTCCCCAGTCGCCCGGTCGATGATGCAGACGCCTCCGTTGGGTGTGTGCATCGCCATCCGGAGGCCATCC
>JBBAVO010000134.1:2539-4876 GCA_040397635.1 Pirellulales bacterium | reverse complement strand
GCTGCATCCCGCTGCGCCGCGGCTTCCCGGGCCTCACGGACGGCCGCCTGCTGTGCAACGACGGCCACCTCCCTTTGTCGCTCAGCTCGCATCGCGAACACGGCGATGCCAACGACAGCCAGAACGAGCGAAGCCAACACGCCCGTTGCAGTCAGGGCAGCCAGCCGGTGTCGTCGGGCCAGTCTGGCGACTGCATCGAGGAGTCCTGGCGGACTGGCACTGATCGGCTCACCGCGAAGATGCCGGCCCAGATCGGCCTCGAGTTCGGCGGCGCTTGAGTACCGTTGGTCGGATTCCTTTTGAAGGCACTTCGCAACGATCGTGTCGAGATCGCCGCGGAGGCTCGGACTGACGCTCGAAAGCGATCGCGGCTCGACCTCCTTCACAACGCGGGACACCTCGTAGACCGGCCGCTTGGCGATGTCATAGGGCAGACTGCCTGCGAGCAGTTCGTAGAGCACGACCCCGAGCGCATACACGTCGGCCCTGACATCGAGACCGTCGGCTGCCCCGTCGAATTGTTCGGGGGCCATGTAGGAGAGCGTGCCCACGAGCTGACCGATGTCGGTGTGCATCGTGGTGAGGGACGTGTCGCCGTCGGTGTTTCTCGCCACGCCGAAGTCGATGATCTTCGGACGCCCCGCGGAATCGACCAGAATGTTTCCCGGCTTCAGATCGCGATGGATGATGCCCTTCTGATGGCCGTGAGCGACCGCCCGACAGGCCTCGCAGAAGAGCGCGACGCGGTCGCGGATGGAGAGCCCCCGCTGGGTCGCATAGCCGGTGATCGTAAGGGCATCCTCGATGTATTCCATCACGAAGTAGGGCACCTCGCCTCCGGGCAACCGCTCCATGCCCACCGAGTAGATGCGGCAGATGCCGGGGTGGGTGAGTCGGCCCAGGATCTGGGCCTCATGCTTGAACCGCTTGGCGGCCGTCGGGGAGAACACGCCGGGGCGGACCACCTTCACGGCGACCGTCCGGCAGGGCATCCCTTGGAGCCCTTCGTACACCCGCCCCATGCCTCCTTCGTCGATGAGCCTGACGATCGTCACGTCGCCCAGGGTCGAGCCGGGGCCGAAGTCTCCGCCACTGGAGCCGGCTCGGCCTGCCATGAACTCGGTGAGACCCGCAAAGCCCAACTGCGAGTCGCCGATCGACTCACTCCTCGGCGTTGAAGCGTCGGCGTCGAATCGCTCCATGGCAGCGTGTCCCTACGCTCGTTTCCGCGACAGCATGAACTCGTTGCCCTCGGGATCGACGCACATGGCCAGATGAGGCGGCTCGCCGTTTTCCGGTTCCGGCTCGCGGGCGACCTGTCCGCCGGCCGCCACCACCTCCCGAGCCCCGGTGATCACGTCGGGCACCTGAAAGCTGAGACCCGTCCAGGTGCGTTTCCCTTCTCCGCCCGAATGGATGCCGATGACAGACCCGAGAATCTCGACCTCGGCGATCACGGTGTTCTGCTTGAGCACGCGGCCGCCGAAGAGGTCGCAGTAGAACGCCACCGCCCGATCCATGTCGGCGGCCCAGATGACATACTTCACGCGTTCGACGTTCATGCCGGCAGTATAGTCCTAGAAGAGGGGGCCCATCCAAGCCCGCATCGCAAGCAGGGGAAAACGCGTTCCATCACACAACAATCAGGCCCAGATTCACTCGCTCGCCCGGATTCCCTCGCTCGCGATTTGCTCACGGATCTCGGCTCGGTCCCTGGGGTATCGGTGGGGGCGGAGGGGGCTTGATCTGCCCCCGCCACGGTACCGATGACTTTTGCTTTCGGCCGGTCGGCCTGGCGATCAGCACGGCGATGCCGGCCAGAATGGCGAGGAGGATCGAGAGCCAGAATCGCGTCGGCATGGTTTCGCGAAGAGATCGGGATGGGGCACAGCGGCTGTCGTGCGGCCGCACCAATCGCCAAGTGTAGACTGTTCGGCAAGGCGATTGAAACACGGAGGTTCGCTCGATGGTCCCTTACCGCGACGATGACGATGAAGACGACGACGAATGGGATGACGAAGGCGATGGTGGCGACGACTCAGATGACGAGCCGACCGTGCCCTGCCCCTACTGCCGTCGGGAGATGCTTGAAGACTCGCCCCGCTGTCCTCATTGCGGGCGATACATCTCCGCCGAAGACTCGCCCCCGCCACGGAAGCCGCTCTGGGTCATCGCCACGGCCCTGATCTGCCTGGCAATCGTTCTGTGGTGGTTGTGGTAGCGATCGGTGCCGCGACGGGCTCATTCGTCGTAGGGAACCTCATGCCCCTCGGACGGCAGTTCGTCGTAGTCGTCAGAGACGTTGTCGAGCCATGGGGCGAGATCGGGAAAGGTCAT
>JBBAVO010000134.1:0-2439 GCA_040397635.1 Pirellulales bacterium | reverse complement strand
CCGATGCCGAGGTTCGGCTCGTCGTTGGCGAGCGTATAGACCACCTGCAGCACGCGGGTGTCCACGATGTCGGTCGTGCGGCCGGAGAGCCCGCGCTTCGGCACCACGAGCGGCTCGACGTAGGCGAAGGAGAGCGGATACCTGACCCCGACACTGCCCCGCGGTGAGGCCCAGGCGGGGAGTTCGGGTCGGAACCGGGGCATGTCCACTTCATCGATCTCGACCCGCAGGTGCGTTGGCCCCTTGCGAGCGATGACGACGAGCCCCTCCGCAGGCACCGACGCCGGGGCGAACTCACCCGGCCGCACATTGATCTGGATGATGCGGCCGTCCACGGGGCTGTGCACGGCGAACTGCTCGAGTTCCGTGGACGCCTTGTCGCATTCCCGCTGGGCGAGGGCGATCCGCTTCTCGGCGGCGATGATGTCGGCACCGGGGCCGCCACCCGCCGGATTGACGAGGCGGGCGAGTTCGGCCTGAGCCTGTACCACCCCGGCGGCGGCCTCCGCCACGGCGGCGCGGGCCGTGGCCACCCGCGCCTCCGCCTGCTGCATGACAAACCTGCGGTTGTCGACCTCCTCGCTGCTGACGACCGCAGTGCGAAGCAGCCGCTCGCCAAGCTGAAGCTTGTTGCGTCGGTCGGCCAGATCGGCATCTGCCTCGAGGACCCTCGCTTCAGCCGACGCCTGTGCCGCACGGGCCGACGCGATCGCCGCCTCCCGGGTCGGCACCGTGGCCCGCAGCGCCTCCATGTCGGCAACCGCGGCGTCGATCTGGCCCCTCCGCGCTGCCACTTCAGCGGCCGCGCGTCGGCTGTCCACCCTGAAGAGCAGGTCGCCCCGCCGCACATCGGCTCCGACCGTTGCCTCCACCGTCTCCACAATACCTGCCACGTGCGCGGCGATCGCGATCGGTTCGCCCGGCGGCTCGCTGGTGCCGACGGCGCCGATCAGGCCGCCGGCCTGGACCCCTGTGGCGGCGAGCGTCTCGGCACGGGGCTGCGTGACCGGCCGACGCGGTGCAGATTCGCTCATGACGGGGGGCCGGTTCGCGGCCACGAGATAGATGCCGCCTGCGAGTGCACAGAGGCCCGCGACGGGCAGACCTATCGAGAGGAGCCGGCTACGACCACTCATACGTGTGCCTCCGCGGGTGTGGTGGATTTCCGTTCGATGCGTTCGATCCGGCCATCAGACATCTGATGGATGACGTCGGCGAATTCGAAGATCCGCGTATCGTGCGTGACGATGATCACGCTCCGATCCGGTGCCAGAGCCACCTCGCGAAGCAACTCCATCACCGTGTGGCCCGCCTCGGCATCGAGCGACGCCGTGGGCTCGTCACAGATCACGAGGCGGGGAGCATGGACGAGCGCGCGGGCAATCGCCACCCGCTGCTGCTGGCCGCCGGAAAGCTGCGCCGGCATCTTGTGGAGATGGTTCTCAAGGCCGAGCCGTGCGAGGAGCGTGGCTGCGGCCCGTTCGCCAAACCGTGTCGAGCGGCCGGCTGCCACCAGCGGGATCGACGCGTTCTCGGCCGCGGAGAGGGCCGGCAGCAGGTTGAACTGCTGGAAGATGAAGCCCAGGTTCGCCAGCCTGAAGTCGGCCAGCCGCCCACCGCGGGCACGACGGACATCGAAGCCGAGGACTTCCACGCTGCCGGCGTCGGCGGAGAGGATGGCGCCAATGATGCTGATGAGCGTGGTCTTGCCGCAGCCGGAGGGCCCGACGAGAAACGTCATCTCCCCGGCACGGGCCGTAAAGTCGGTGCCGCGAAGCACGCGCACGGTCGTTTCCCCGGCGGCGAACGACTTCTGCACGCCGACACAGCGGACGGCGATCGCTCCAGGCGGCGTGTTCGTCGGCAGGTCATCCATAAGCTAACCCCGAAACACCGTTGCAGGATCGACGAAAAACACCCGCCGTAGGCTCACGGTCGTCGCCAGAAGCACGATCACGCCGGCGAGCACCGCCACCCCGATGGCCACCTCGGGCAGCAGTCGAAAGCCCCGCAGCGCATCCGATTTGCCTGCTGTTGCGAAAAATCCCGCTGCAGCGGCCAGCCCGATCCCATACCCGACGGTGGCGACGAAGGCGGCCTGCGTGAGCGTCATGGCGAGCAGCCAGCCGTTGCGGACGCCGATCGCCTTGAGGGCCGCATACTGCCGGATGTTTTCCATGACGAACTGGTTGAACGTGAGGCCCACGATCGCGATGCCGATCAACACCCCCAGAAGCACGACCGTGCCGAAACTCGCGGGGATCCCGGTCGTTTCCAGAATGTAACCGATTGTCTCGCGGCGAAACGTGGCTCGCTCGACCGCCTTCAGCCCCATCTCGGTAGCGATTCGGTCGGCCACCGCGGCGGTGGTGGATGGATCGGCTGCCTTGGCGAGCACGAAGGAGAGCGTGTTGCGACCGTTGTTGGTGTAGCGGGTGG
>JBBAVO010000133.1:4546-7805 GCA_040397635.1 Pirellulales bacterium | reverse complement strand
GTGGGCTTCACGGTCTACCGCGCCGAGGAGGGGATCGAGCGGGTATGGCCGATGGACCCGGTGCCGCGGATTATCCCGGCCTCGGAATGGCGGCTGGTCGAGGCGGGCCTGACGCAGCGAATCAACGCACTCAACCTCTTTCTCTGGGATGTCTATCACGAACAGCACATCCTGCGGGACGGCGTGGTGCCGGCCGGGCTCGTGCTGCAGGGGGCGTTTTTTCGCCGCGAATTCGTTGGCGTCAACGTGCCGCGCCGGATCTACATCCACATCTGCGGCACCGACCTGATCCGTGCCGCCGACGGCGAGTATCTCGTGCTCGAGGACAACGCCCGCACGCCGTCGGGCGTCAGCTACATGCTGCAGAACCGGCAGGTCATCAAGCGGGTCTTCCCGTCGCTGTTCAACGACTACGACGTGCTCCCCAACGACGACTATCCGGCAGCCCTTCTCGATGTGCTGCAATACATCGCACCGGAATCGGCATCGCAGCCCACGGCGGTGCTGCTCAGCCCGGGCATGTACAACTCCGCCTACTTCGAACACAGCTTCCTCGCCCAGCGGATGGGAATCGAACTGGTCGAAGGGCGGGATCTGCTCGTCGATGGGAATCGCGTCTTCATGCGGACGACGCGGGGCCGCCAGCGGGTCGATGTCATCTACCGCCGGATCGACGACGACTTCCTCGATCCGCTGACGTTCCGGCCCGACAGCGCCCTCGGCGTGCCCGGGCTCGTGAATGCCTACCGCGCCGGCACGGTGGCACTCGCCAACAGCATCGGCACCGGCATCGCCGACGACAAGGGAATCTACCCGTTCGTGCCCGACATGATCCGCTACTACCTCAAGCAGGAACCGCTGCTCAACAACGTCGAGACGTTCCGCCCGGAGATTCCGGCGCACCGCAGCCACGTGCTCGAAAACCTCGAGAAGCTCGTCGTGAAGCGGGTCAATGAATCGGGGGGCTACGGGATGCTCGTCGGCCCCGCGTCAACCAAAGAACAGCAGGACGAATTCCGCCGCATGATCCAGGCGAATCCGCGGGACTTCATTGCGCAGCCCACGATCCAACTCTCCACGCATCCCACCTTCGTCGATGGCCGCTTCGAGGGCCGCCACCTCGACCTGCGGCCGTTCGTGCTCTGTGGCGAGCGGGTGACGGTGACGCCCGGCGGCCTGACGCGTGTGGCACTTCCCAAGGGCAGCTTGGTCGTCAACAGCTCCCAGGGGGGTGGCAGCAAGGACACGTGGATCCTTGCCGACAGGACTCCCCCCGGCCCCCCGACCCCGTGAGGATCGCATGCTCAGCCGGGTTGCCGACGCGCTGTTTTGGATGAGCCGCTACCTCGAGCGGGCGGATCACCTCGCGCGGGCGGTCGATGTCACCTTCCAGCTCGACCTCGACCTCCACGGCGTGCTTGCCAATCCGGTGGAACTGGAGTGGAACGCCCTGCTGTCGCTGCTGCGGCAGCCGCCGCCGCAGATCCGCGATGGCGAGCATCCCGTCGGTGCGGTGCAACGATGGCTCCTGCTCGACATGGCCAACCCCGGCAGCGTGATGGCGTGCGTGAACCGCTCCCGCAACAACGCCCGCAGCATCCGCGGCTCGATCAGCCCACCGATGTGGCGGGAGCTGAACAAGCTCTACTGGCGGCTCTCCGATGCCGGCCTGCCGGCGCGGGTGGCGGAGTCACCGCACGACTTCTGCGAAGAGACGCAGATCGGCGTGCTCCTCTTTCACGGCGTGTGCGAGGCGACGCTGATGCACGACGAGGGCTGGCACTTCATTCAGCTCGGCCGGCATCTGGAGCGGGCGGAGAAGGTGCTGCGGATCCTCGACTCAAAGTTCGGCCTCCTCGAACGGTCCGACGCTGCCGACCTGCCGATCAACAACCTGCAATGGGGTGCCGTGCTCAAGAACTGCGCGGCCTACGAGGCCTATCAGCGTCTCTATATCAGCCGCGTCGAGCCCGA
Organism: Pirellulales bacterium; assembly: GCA_040397635.1. Lineage (GTDB taxonomy): Bacteria > Planctomycetota > Planctomycetia > Pirellulales > UBA1268 > CAMCQY01. The sequence goes on along the minus strand of JBBAVO010000133.1, from coordinate 5,831 downwards.
GCGGGTGGTGGAGTTTCTTCTCGCGAACCCCGACTTTCCGCACTCGGTGCGGTTTTGCCTGTCGCGGATCCAGCAGTCACTCACCGAGATCAGCGGCCGGCTCCCCGACCGCTGCGACGATGAAGTGGTGCGCACGGTCGGCCGGCTGCTGAACGATCTGGTCTATCTGGATGGCGAGGCCCTCGACGGCGAGCGGCTGCACTCGTTCCTCGGCAACGCCCTCACTCGCTGCGCGCGGATCGGGAGCCTGCTGCAACAACAATACGCCCTGCAATAAATGCGGGCCTGAAATGCCGGCCTGGAGAAGCTTCAATGGAGATTGTTCGATGATTTTGGAAATCCAGCATGAAACATCGATGGAGTATTCGCAGCCGGTGAGCGAATGGCTCTGCGAACTGCGGATGGAGCCGGTGAGCGATGCCACGCAGCGATGCCATTCCTTCCAGATCAGCGTCGGCCAGCCGGTGACGTTCAGCCACTATCTCGACGGGTTCGGCAACCGCGTGCACCACTTCAACCTCCTCAAACCGCCCACGACACTGCGGATCCTCGCCGCCAGCGTCGTGGAGACGGAGGATACGGGAATCGGCCCGATGGCCAGCCAGACGACTTTTTCAGCTGATGCCACCGGTCACGACTGGCTCTTGCCGCTCGAAGCGATCGACTACCTGCCGCTCCGGGGGCCAGCACGAGCCACGCCGCTCTTGGACCCGGTGCTGGCAGAATTGCGGCCAATGCCGAGAATGCGGGTCGGCATGTGGGTCTGCCAGGTCGCCGAGTACATCCGCGGACGTTTCGAGTATGCCCGCGATGTGACCGATGCCACTTCGCCCATCGAGCATCTGCTGACGCGCGGCAAGGGAGTCTGCCAGGATTTCACCCACCTGATGATCGCCGTGCTGCGGTCATCAGGCGTTCCCGCCCGCTATGTCAGCGGCTACATCCACCGTGAGAACAAGGAGTCGCAGAGCCATGCCTGGTGTGAGGTCTGGCTGCCCGATGTCGGCTGGACAGGATTCGATCCCACGAACGGCTGCCCCGTGAGCGGGCATTTTGTGAAGACGGCGGTGGGCAGGGATTTCACCGACGTGCCGCCCAACAAGGGCATCTACCGCGGTGCCGGCGACGAACGCATCAAGGTTCGCGTCGCCACCCGGACGCTCGATCGCCTGCCCTCCCTTTCGTGGCACGATCAACTGGCACCGCTCGACGCTCCCGAGCACTCCGTGCTGCGGACGGCGCCTGTGTATTCCAACGAGGAAGAGGTCCAGCAGCAGTGATCGGC
>JBBAVO010000133.1:0-4446 GCA_040397635.1 Pirellulales bacterium | reverse complement strand
CCGGCCAGCGCGACCAACTGTTCGGCGATGTCGGCCCGCGTGGCAGCGATGATCGGCATCGGTTGGCGGACGTCATAGGGCCGGCCGTCGATGCCCCAATAGACGCCTCCACGCTCCTCGACCCAGAGTTTTACCGGCAGCACATCCCAGGCCATCTGCTTGGGAAATGCCGCCGAGTTGTCGTGGATCACGGCCAGTCGCCGCTTGGTTCCCAGTGCCAGGCTGGCCATCGAGTGCGGAATCCGGCTCTCGATCGCCATCGTGTGGACGCCGGTTCGCATCGCGTTATGCAGCTGCACGAACGCCGGATGGGATCGCCCGCTGTCACTCTGCGGGTTGAAGAGCAGGCAGCCCTCCTTCAGCGTGCCCATCGAGGCGAAGCCGCCTGCGGGCAGCCAGGCGATTCCGTCGTCGCCCGATCGGAGGATCGCCGCGCCGCGGCCGCGTTCGGCGATGCCGAGCGTCGTTCCGTCAAGCGAGAGCATCACGGAAATCCGCGGCTCCCCGTGCTCCAGGCAGGCGACCATCGGTCCGCAGATCGCCGTTTCCCCACAGAGCGACGCGGTCGTGCCGTCCAGCGGGTCGATGAGCCAGGCCGCGGACAGGGCATGGAGGTCGGGCATGGCAGGCCCCTCCTCGGAGATGATCGGCATCTCCTTGATTGCCTCGAGCGCCCGGCTGAGGTGACGGTCGAGGCTGAGGTCGAGCGCTGTCACATAATCGCCGACCGATTTCTCCTTGATCGACGAACCGTCCGCCACCGCGGCGGGGCTTTCTTCCGCCTGCAGGTCACCAGCCCCCTCGCTCTCGTGCAATGCCCTGTCTGTCGCCTCGATCACGGCAGTGGCCACGGCCATCGCGGTCGATGAAACCAGCCGGTCGGTCTGCTCCGAGGTCTCGAGGGTGCGGAGCAGTTCGGATCGGAACCGCAAACCAGATCGCATGTCAGGACATCCAAGGAACAAGTGATGCACGGCACTGAGTCGCCACGAATGAAGCCCAGAATGTAGCCGGAACGCCGACATCCGTGTGCGGCTTCCCGGCAGGATGGCAGGGCCTAGGGCTGCGCCGCGCGGGATCGCTTGAACGGATCGACGGTGCCGCCGCCCGGGCCGGGCGGCGGCGCGGAGGAGGACTGGCCAAACGGCAGAAGCTTTGGCCACTCGAGATTCATGCCGGGCCACTGCGGGAGGGCCGCAGACGGAGGGCTTGGCGCCGCTGCCGACGGTGCCGTTGTGGCCGCCGACGGTGCTGCGGTGGCTGCCGACGGTGCTGCGACGACGGCGGGAACGGGCCCCACCTCGGGGAGGGCCGCGGGCGCGGCGTCGGGGCCGGCGAGGAGCTGACTCGGTTGAGGGAATCCGGAGGGAAGAGCGGTGGCTGGCGGTGGCGTGGAGACGACGGTGGCCGGAATGCCACCCGCCCCGCGATCCAACACGCGGATGGAAACATCGTCGATCCGCGCCTCGCCCATGCCCGTGAGCGCAAACGTCACGGTCAGCGGTTCATCGACGGCATCGGCCGGCACGATGCGGTAGAGCACCAATCGCCGCCAGGCCGGCGTCATGCCCACGCGCTCCGCGAGGGCGGGGCCGCCGAGGGAGTCGAAGACGAGCAGCCCATCGACGCTCCCCTTGATCGGCCTCGGCACCCAGACGCGTGCCTGAATCTCGAGCAATCTGCCAGCCGGAACCCGCACTGGCGGCGTGGTCACCCAGACCGGCGGCGTCTCCACCACCACGGGAGCGTCGGCGGCCGAGGTCGCCTCGGCTTTCATCGTCAGGCTGCCAGTGCCGCTGGCAGGCTGCGCGCGGTCGATTTCCACGGCCGATCGTAGCGACTGCTGTTCGAGGGCAAAATGACGCCAGCCCGCCGCGGCGAGATCTTCGATGCGTTCCATGCCACCGCCGGCGAGCAACTCCGTCGTGGGCGAGGTGGATGAGAGCGCGTCGATGAACCGCCAGTGTTCCGCGAGCGTGGCGTCGGAGGTCGAGAGCGGACTTGCCACCATCGAGCCGGTGGCCAGCACGCCGCGTTCCCAGGCGAGCCGCTCTACCTGTCCGCCGATGGCTGCGGCCCGCCGCAGACCTTCAATCGCCACGGCGGGATCGGCCATCGACGCCTCGGCCTGCTGCATGTCCCTCTGTGCCTCGGCGAGCATCGTGGCCACGGGCAGGTTGCCAAGCGCCGCGGGCGGCAGTCGTCCGAGCAGGCTGACATCGTCGGCCAACACCCCTGCCGCCAGAGCCCGTGCCGAGGCAAGTTCGAGTGGCACAAGTCCGCGGACCCGTTCCTGCACGTGCGCCGTCACGGCCGGATCGCCGCTGAGCAGCACCAGCGAGTGGCCGCGAAAAGATTCGAGCGTCAGCGAGATGCCGCCCGTCACCCGCTTGTGCCGCAGCGGACGCAGACCCCCGGGCGATACCTCCCAGGCCTGATGCGCCTCGGGCACGCCGGGCACCAGCAGCGTGAGCGGCTGAGCATTGCGGGGGATGTCGCCGTGGTAATGACGGGCCACGATCTGCGATCCCTGCACGCACCGCCAGGCGACCACCATCCGTGCCCGGGCCGCCTCGAGTACGACAGCCTGCACCTCGGGGTCGCTCGACTGCGCCGCCGCCGCAAACCTTCCTGCAGCGGCCCAGGGTTCGAGCAGTTGTAACTGGAGGTTCATGGAGAGCGAGGCTGCCGCCCGGGCCCGCGACTCGTGGTCGTCACCGTCGATGCGGCGGGTGGAGGAAAACAGGATCCCTCGCGTGCCCGCAGATACCGCCGCCAACGATGCCAGGCAGAGGCTCTCCGGATCGACCGACAATCCCTGCCCGCCGATACCGGACAGTGCCGCGGCCTGCCGTGACGTTCGCGGATCGATCTCGGTCGAGAGCGAGGCCAGAATCGGCGTGCCGGGCCGGGTGAGCCGGGGCCGCTCCCGGAGCCAGGCGAGATAATCGAGGAGTTCGAGGCTGGTGCCGAGAACCGTCCGCCGGGCCACGAGCATGTCGACGTGACGCGAGATGGCCCGCAGGCCGGAGTCGGCGGCAGCGATCAGCGGCCGGCTGCCCCGGGAGTCGCAGGTCCGCACCCGCCGCACCCGCTCGGCGAGATTCTCGACATCCTGTTCCGCCAGTCCACTGCCCATGTCCCAGAAGAGCACTCTGTCCCAACGGGCGGAGAACGTGGGGAGCGAGTCCGCATCGCGGATGTCGATGTCGGGCAGATCGGGAGGCGGAGAGATCAGCCAGACGCCGGCTCGCTGCGCCTCGGCGAGCAGGTCAGCGGTCGCGGGCGCGGAGAGACGCACGCAATTGAAGCCGAGTCGCGCGATCGCTTCGAGCGGTTCGCCATGGTGATCGAGGCTACGGGGAAAGAAGGGCAGTCCGCCCACCTCCAGCACGCCCCGCGTGAGCGCGGCGGTCTGCTGTGCCGGGGCCTGTGTGGGCGGCACGGCCTGCGTGGGGGCCGCCGCCTCGGTGAACGCCGCCTGCCGCACGGCGAACGCACCATCGCCCTGGCCCGCTATGGCCGGCTGGGCCCGCGGGGCAGCAGCGGGAATGACACCCTGCACCCGCAGGTCGTCGATCGACAGGTCGTAATGACCGGGGGCGGAGTAGAGTTCGAGCACGAGATGGGTGACCACGGCGCCCGCCAGGCTCGCGGTTGGACCATGCTGGGCGCGAAGCGCGGCGAGTTGTCGCTCCAAACCGGTCACGATGTCGCCAGCTTCCAGCAACTCCCAGCGGTCCGAATGGCGGGAGGCGGTGCCCTGCACGAAGGCGTCGATCGATCGCCCCGTCTGCCGCGACAAAACGTTCGGCAACGCGATCCTCACGCCAAATCGCACGGCGGGACGATTGCCCCTCACCCAGACCGAGGCGCGGAACTCGTCGATGACGCTCGCCGGACCGATCGGGAACTGCAGCCGCAGGGTCGAGCCCACGGCGGCGTCCAGCACGATCCGCTCGCCGAAGTTGCCGCGGTGGGCCGCATCACCCGTGAGGGAATGGCCGGTCACACGCGGCCCGCAGTCGGTCTCGGCAAGCGACCAGAGGGGCTGTCGGCCTTCGAATCCTTCTTCCACGTCATCGGCCCGGGCCCTGGCCGTCCCCACAATCAGCATGCACCAGCCGACCACCAGCAACAGGTGACGGACGGGTAGCGGCGGCGGCACAGGTGGACCAGGCATGGAATCTCCACGGCGGCCGGACCGAAAGGCTGCGGCGGCCACAAACCGCGGTTTGTAGCACCCTGATCGTCGCAGGCTCCAGAGCGATGCCAGCAGTCCTTGGACAAAGCCGTCGGTGCCATGCCCCCATCGCATTGAGGCACGCCGGTTGTGCCGTCTCTGCCGAAGGATCCGCGACAGTGGGTAAAAGTCTGCCGATTTTCGCGATCCTCTGGGCGGAATCGGCGACACGTGCACGAACATTCGGTTACGATATTCGTAGA
>JBBAVO010000132.1:0-7813 GCA_040397635.1 Pirellulales bacterium | reverse complement strand
AACTATGCTGCCGTCACCGCGTTTTCCCCGCCCGTTGCCACCGGCTACGTTGCCAGCTATCCGGTCGCCAGCTACCCAGTCGCTCAGGTTGCCAACTACCCCGTGACCCAAGTCGCTCATTACGGGGTCGAGACGGTTTCCTCGCCCGTGAGCGTGACCAGCTACTACGCCCCAGCACCCGCCATGTCGGTCATGCCGGCTATGGCCGCTCCGGTCTACGCCGCCCCGGTGACGACCTACTACGCCCCCGCTGCCGTTGCCGTGCCGCTCTACCGACGTGGGCTCTTCGGTGGCCTGCGGCCCGCCCGCACCGCGATGTATATTCCCTACTGACCGCGGTGTTGACCGCGGTTTCTTGACCCTTCGCTCCTGCACCCTATAGTACGTCCAGCACCTGCAAAACGGACGTTCTGCCGGCGCGGATTGTTCATGGACTGCCTGTCCTCCGTGGTGCAGTTGCATCGCGGGATGCAATGTCCGTCGTCAACGGGAGGCTTCGGCGCTCCGTCGGCGGACACGAGTGGAAGCGGGCTGGGATGACTTTTCCCGCGGCTCGTGAAAAGAGTAGGGATGACGCGAACGGTCAACATCATCGGTGCCGGCCCAGGCGGCCTTGCCGCCGCCATGCTTCTGGCCCGAGCCGGACTCCGGGTACGGGTCCTTGAGCGACTCGACGTACCGGGGGGACGTACCAGCACGATCACGACGCCAGAGGGGTTCCGCTTCGACCTCGGCCCCACCTTCTTTCTCTACCCGCGGGTCTTGGACGACATCTTCACCGATGTCGGCTACGACCTTCGGCGGGAGGTTGAGATGGTCCGTCTCGATCCCCAATATCGGTTGGTCTTCGGTGCCGGAGGGGAACTGCTCGCCACGCCCGATGCCGATCGCATGGAGGCGGAGGTATCGCGGCTGTCGCCGGCAGACCGTGGCGCGTTCACGAGGTTCATGGTGGCCAACCGGGATAAGTTCGCCCGGTTCGCTCCGTTCCTGGAACAGCCTTTCGAGAGCTGGATGGATCTGGTCACGCCCGATCTGCTCAAACTGATGCCGATCCTCAAGCCGTGGAAAAGCCTCGATGCGGAGCTGGGCTCGTTTTTCTCCGACGAGCGAATCCGCCTCGCGTTCACGTTCCAGTCGAAGTATCTCGGCATGTCGCCGTTCCGCTGCCCGAGCCTGTTCTCGATCCTGTCGTTCCTCGAATACGAACACGGCGTCTTCCACCCGATCGGCGGCTGCGGCGCCGTCTCGGCCACGATGGCCCGCATCGCCACCGACATGGGGGTGGAGATCCACTACGGCGAGCCGGTCGAGTCGCTCGAATTCAACGGCCGGAGGGTGACGGCCGTACGGACATCACGGGCCACCTACGGCGCCGATGCGACGGTGGTCAACGCCGACTTTGCCCGCACGATGACGCGACTGGTTCCCGACCGGCTGCGGCGACGATGGAGCGACCGAAAGATCGCCTCGAAGCGGTTCTCCTGCTCCACCTTCATGCTCTACCTCGGCATCGAAGGCCGCTACGACGAGATTCCACACCACACGATCTATCTGTCCGACAACTACCGCGAGAATCTCGCCGACATCGAGACCCGGCACCGGCTCGGCACCGATCCATCGATGTATGTTCAAAATGCCGGCATCACCGACTCGACGCTCGCTCCGGCCGGCATGAGCACGCTCTACCTGCTCATTCCTGTCACCCAGCGGCATCCCAACGTGGACTGGCGGCGGGAGGCGGCAGGCTATCGGGAGGTGGCCCTCGATCAGCTCGAACGGCTCGGCATCCACGGCATCCGTGAGCGGATTCGCTACGAGAAGATGCTGACGCCCGACGACTGGCAGGACGGCTACGAGATCTACCGCGGGGCGACGTTCAACCTCTCTCACGACCTCAAGCAGATGCTGCACCTGCGGCCGCACAACCGGTTCGAGGATCTCGATGGGGTCTACCTCGTGGGGGGTGGCACGCATCCGGGCAGCGGGCTGCCGGTGATCTACTCTTCAGCCCGGATCGCCTCCGACCTGTTATTGAAAGATCTGGGCATCGACGGCCGCCACTGGGGCCGTCGGTCGGCGACCGGCACCTCGATTCTCGGCACGGAACCCGTCCACGCGGTATGACTGCGGCCCGGTGGCCGTTACTTCAACACAGACTCCCATCAGTACAGCGGCCCAGACAGCCGAGGACGGCACGATGAACATGTCGCAGGAAAAGAACCGTGTGGTGGTCGTTGGCGGCGGCCTCGGCGGTCTGGCGACGGCCTGCACGCTGGCTGCTCGCGGCTATGCCGTCACGCTCTGCGACAAAAACCCTTGGGTCGGCGGCAAGGCGGCCGTGCTCGCCGAGCAGGGCTTTCGCTTCGACATGGGCCCGACGATTCTCACCATCCCCCGGGTGCTCAAGCGGATCTACGCCGAGGCGGGCCGCGAACTGGAAGATCATCTCGACCTCGTGCCGCTCGATCCCCAGTGGCGGAGTTTCTTCGACGACGGCACAACGCTCGACCTCCATGCCGACGTCGACCGCATGCGGGCCACGCTCGACGCCTACGCCCCTGGCACGGGCAGCGGCGCCGGCTACGCGCGGTTCATGGACCTCTCAAAACGGCTGCACCAGATCTCTGAAGACTATTTCTTCTGGCGGAACGTGGGGGGGCTGAAGGACATGTTCGACCCCCGCCGGGGCATGTCGTTCTCGATCGTCAAGGAAGTGATGGGGATGAGGCCCGGCCGCAGTGTGGCCGGGACTGTGCGGTCGTTCGTGCCTGACGAGCGGACGGCCCAGATGCTCGACCACTTCACGCAGTATGTCGGCAGTTCACCCGATGCCTCGCCCGCGGTGCTCTGCGGCATCGCCCACATGCAGTCGAACGACGGCGTCTGGTATCCCCGGGGTGGCACCGGTGCGGTGCCTCGGGCGTTGGCCAGCCTGGCCGTCGATCTGGGGGTGGAAATCCGCACGCGGACGCCAATCCGTCGGATCATCGTGGAAGGGGGCCGCGTCACGGGGGTGGAAACGGAGGCGGGCGAGACGATCGCCGCAGGGGCTGTCGTCAGCAATTCCGACAGCGTTCGCACGCACCGCGAACTGGTCGATGGTCAGCCTCGCGAACGGTTCCTCAACCGTCGCCGCTACGAGCCGGCCTGCTCGGGCGTCGTGCTCTACCTCGGCCTCGACAAGCGGTATGAGCAACTGATCCACCACAACTTCGTCTTCTCGCACGACCCGCACGAGGAGTTCGAGATGATCTATCGCCGTGGCGAGCCGGCTCCAGACCCGACCTGCTATGTCTGCGCACCGGCCGTCACCGAGCCCGGCGTCGCTCCCCCCGGGGGCGAGTCGCTCTACGTGCTGGTGCACACGCCGTACCTGCGGCCACACCACGATTGGTCGAAGATGTTCGCGCCATACCGGCGCCGAATCATCGAAAAGCTCGAGAGCACGGCAGGCATGAAGGATCTCGAGAAGCACATCGTCTTCGAACGGGCGCTCACGCCGCAGGACATCAACGACCGCTACCACGTGCTCGACGGCGCGATCTACGGCCTGGCAAGCCACGGAAAGTTTTTGGGCGCGTTCAAGCCGGCCAACCGGTCGCCTGACATCGAAGGCCTGTATCTCGCGGGCGGCTCGGCCCATCCCGGCCCAGGCATGCCGATGGTGATGATGTCGGGATGGATCGCCGCCGACTGCGTCGATAAGGACGGCATCGTCGCACGTGCGTCATCGGCTACCCACCCGGCAGCTTGCCCCGCCTGACCGGCACCTTCGACCGCCATCAGGCACTGCTTCCATGCCGCCGCCGGACGACCTCCACGAGCACGAGCTGCCGGCTTTTTCCAGGCAACTCAATGGCTGGTTCATGCTCTACGTGCGGCGATTCTTTCGCCGTCACTTCCATGCGCTGCGGGTGCTGGGTGGGGAGAACGGCAAGCCTGGCACGCCCGACATCGCCGGGGAGCCTGTCATCTTCTATACCAATCATCCCGGCTGGTGGGATCCACTCGTTTTTCTCCTGCTGGCAGGAAAGTGCTATCCCGATCGACTCAGCTACGGCCCAATCGACGCTACCGCGCTCGCCAAGTATCGGTTCATGGAACGCATCGGGTTCCTCGGTATCGAGCGGGACTCGCGGCGGGGCGCCGCCCGCTTTCTGCGGATGGCCAAGGCAGCCAGCCGCCGCAGGGACGTGATCTTCTGGATCACCTCGCAGGGAGCATTTGCCGATCCGCGGACACGGCCACCCGCGATCCGGCCGGGCGTGGGTCACGCGGTGGCATCGAGCGGCCGCGGCCTGATCGTGCCGGTGGCGGTCGAGTATCCATTCTGGAGCGAACGGCTGCCGGAGGCCCTCGTGGCGTTCGGGCCGGCTATGCGGATCGCCGACACGGACCAGGCCCGCGACGCAAAAGCGTGGACGGCGGTGCTGGAGGCAGCGCTCACGGCCACACAGGACCGGCTCGCCGAGGCGGCGATCCGCCGCGACCCGCATGCCTTCACCGTGTTGACCTCGGGCGACGTCGGGGTGGGCTGGGTGTACGACAGCCTGCGCCGGTGCAGGGCCTGGTGGCGGGGCGAGCGGTTCGACGCCTCGCACGGCGGGGAGCGGCTGAGATGACCGCCGCAACGATCTCCCTGCTCGCGCTGACGGCCCTGCTGCTGGCGGCGATTCCCGCGCTGCTCATGCTCGTCAACCTCAAGGTGTTTCTCCCCGCACCGGAGCAGGGGAGGGGATGCGAGGAGCCGGCGGTGTCAGTCATGGTGCCTGCGCGGAACGAGGCAGCGGCGATCGAGCCATGCGTGCGGGCCATCCTCGCCAGCCGCGACGTCGATCTGGAGGTGGTCGTGCTCGACGACGCCTCGACCGACGGCACCGACGCGATCGTGCGGCAACTTGCCGAGCACGACCCGCGGGTACGCCTCGTCCGCGGCCGGCCGCTGCCATCGGGCTGGTGCGGCAAGCAGCATGCCTGTGCGCAGCTCGCCGATGCGGCATCGCACGATACCTGGGTGTTTCTCGATACCGACGTGCGGCTCTCGCCCGACGCGGTCCGCCGCTGTGTGGCGTTCATCGATGCCTCGCAGGCGTCACTCGTCTCCGGCTTTCCGCGGCAGGTGACCGGCTCGTTCCTCGAATGGCTGCTCCTGCCGCTGATCCACTTCGTGCTGCTGGGCTTCCTGCCGATCGCCCGCAGCCGCGCGGACAACTCGCCGGGGCTGGCCGCGGGCTGCGGCCAGCTCTTCGTCACCCGTCGCGATGACTATCGCAAGGCTGGCGGCCACGCGGCGATCCGCGCGTCGCTCCACGACGGCATCAAGCTGCCGCGGGCGTTTCGTCGCGCCGGCCTTCGCACCGACATCTTCGACGCCACCGACATCGCCTCCTGCCGGATGTATACGAAGAGTCTCGACGTCTGGAAGGGACTTTCGAAGAACGCGACCGAGGGGATCGGCTCTCCCACCACGATTCTTCCGTTCACAGTCCTGCTGGCGGGCGGCCAGATCCTTCCCTGGGTGCTCGTCGCCTCGGGGCTCGCGACGGGCTGGCAAGGCTGGCCGGCATGGACCGTGGCAGTGGCGGTCATCGGCGTGGCGTGCTCCTCACTGCCACGCATTCTCGCCGCCGGAAGGTTTCGCCAAAGCTTCTCGAGCGTGTTGGCGCATCCGGTGGGCATCGCGGTCTTTCTCGCCATCCAGTGGGTGGCTCTCGGGCGGCGGCTGCTCGGGCTCAAGACCAGCTGGCGCGGCCGGTCGCTCGCCCCGCAGTAGGACTGGGCAAGGGGTTGCCCGTGCCCCGGAGCCGGCGTTGCTGACCAGCGCAGGCAGGATGCCGGAGCGCAGTCAGCATCGAGCGAGCGAAGGACAGGATGTCCGTAGCGAGCGTCCGGCGACGGGGCACGGGCAGCCCCGAAGCGCAAGCGAGGGAATCCGGGTTCCGCAGGAAATCAGCGGGAAAATTTTTTTCGACCGATTGCTTGCACCCGCTGAAATGCTCCGGAAGAATGCGGAGCGGAGCAGGGAGGTCATCACGCATGCTCCACGCCGGTCTTTCAGGGGCAGACCGCCGGACGAACGCTGACGCATCGCACATCGTGCCGATTGCCGCCAGCATCTTTTTGTGACGGTGTGGGGATAGCGATGCCGTCGGGACTTCACGGTCTCGAATCAGCTCGCCTGTCCTGCACGTCGTCTTTCCGGACGCTTTCTCGGCCAAACACGGCCAATTCTCCCCATGAGGTGCCACATGACGTCGCGCAACTGGTTCTTCCCCCACACGTCCCACGCCATCGCCGAACTCTTCCGCCGCCACAGCGCATCCCGCAGTGGCAGGGCACGCCGCGGTCGTCCGACACTCGCCAGCCTGGCCGCGGAAACGCTCGAGCCGCGGTCGATGATGGCCGTCACTCCGCCGTCGATCTCGATCGACGATGTGACGATCATGGAAGGGGACGACGGCACGAAAAATGCGGCCATCACCCTCCGTCTCTCGCAGGCGGCAAGCACCGTCGTGAGCCTGCGATTCGCAACGGCCAACGGCACCGCCACGGCCGGCAGCGACTTCGTGGCGAAGGCAGGCAATGTCTCGTTTGCCGCAGGAACGACCACTAAGCAGGTGCTGATCGCGATCAAGGGCGACCGCACCTACGAGCCGAACGAGACTTTCTCGATCAACCTCTCGTCGCCGAAGCGGGCCACCATTGCGGACCGGACCGGCGTCATCACGATCGCCAACAACGATCCTGCGCCGACGCCGGCGGCCGCACCTGTCCCTCCGGCGGCGCCGTCGCCCGCCGTCACGCTTGCGACGCCCGCCGTCATGGCTGCACCGACGCCTCCCCTGGCCGCGACGCCGTCCTCGTCAGTTGCGTTGTCGGTCACGAGCGATTGGGGCAGCGGCTTCAACGGCGACGTGACGGTTCGCAACACGACCACCGCTCCGTATGCCAACTGGAAGGTCGAGTTCGACTTTGACGGACAGATCACGTCGCTCTGGAATGGCGTGATCGCCAGCCGCTCGGGCAGCCGCTACACCGTCCGCAACGAGAGCTGGAATGGGGCGCTCGCGGCTGGGAGTTCGACGACGTTCGGTTTCACCGCCACGCCGGGCGGCAGTTCGGCGGTACTCCGTAACCTCACGCTCGTCGGCAGCGGGGCGGCCACGACTCCCACGCCGACTCCCACGCCGACTCCCACGCCGACTCCCACGCCGCCCCCGACTCCCACACCAACCCCAATCGATGGCACCACAGGCCGTGTGTTCCGCGTCAATCCGGCGGCCGACGACATCGTGGGGTTCAATCCTTCCCGCGACCGCCTCGACTTCGGTGATGTGTCGGTCCACAACCTGATCATCGCCAAGACGGAGACCGGCGAGGTGGCGATCGTCAATCCGTGGGCATCGACACCAGAGTTCCAGGTGCTGCGCGGCATCAACTACCGCGACCTCACGATGGCCAACTTCGGCGTCGTCCAGAACGAACACCTGCGTCAGGACATCGGCGGCGTGGTCTCCTGGGAGAAGGGCATCGGCCCCCGGGACGGCAGCACCGTCTACGTGCGGTCGCACGAATATGGAGTCCGGCAGCGGATTGAGGGCTTCAATCCGGCCACGATGAAGCTAAGCTTCCTCTACTTCGGCACCCGGGAGCGGCTCTCGGTGACAGACACAGCCGAGGGCCTGTTGATCTCCGTTCTGCCCACCAACCAGAGCATCCTGCTCGTGGGCATGACAAAGGCCCAGCTCGTGCCGGGGAACGTCGAATTCCATCACGACCAGATCGTCGAGGATCAGCTGGAGGTGCCGTT
>JBBAVO010000131.1:0-7849 GCA_040397635.1 Pirellulales bacterium | reverse complement strand
CGCTGGCTGAAGAGCCAGTCGAGCACGAACCGATCGCGGTAGGCGGGCGTCCACGAATCGTGGCCCACGCCTGCCAGTTCCGAGTAGATGGGCCGGCCGCCGGCCGCCTTCACCGCTGCGATCATGGTTCGCGACCGATCGACCGGCACGGCCGTGTCGGCATCGCCATGGAAGCACCAGATCGGCAGGCCCGCGATGCGGGCGGCAACGCGATCATCGCCGCCGCCGCAGATCGGCAGGATGGCGGCGAAACGGCCAGGCATCCGTGCCGCCAGATCCCAGGTGCCGTAGCCGCCCATCGACAGGCCCGTAAGATAGATGCGAGCGGGATCAACTGCCTCCCGGGCGAGGGTCTCCTCCAGCGCCTGTGTCGCGGCCGCCAGGTCGATGGTGGGGGTGGCGGGCTGCGGCGTGCTCTTCGAGTCAGCCCACGACACGTCCACCCAGCGTTCGTCCATGCGGCACTGCGGCGCGAGCACGAAGCAGGGGTGGCGTTGACGCAAGCTGGAATCGGCCAGCCACGTGGGGAGATACTTGAGTTGCTTGATGTTGTCGTTACCCCGTTCGCCAGCGCCATGCAGGAAGACTACGAGCGGATACCGTTGGCCATCGCGTCCATCCTCGACGACGGACGCCGGCCGGAGCAGTCGATAGCGGAACTCGACCGTCGCGTTCCCCTCGGCGACGCTGACGGACCGTTCTTGATAGAGCGTCGTGAGGTCGGTCTTGGCCGCGGAGGGTTCCTCGGCTGTGGTTGATGCGGCTTGCACGGACGTGTCCTCGGCGAGGGTGAGGGACTGCTTCCAGCACGCAATCCATGCCAGACAGATGGCGAATCCGGTGCCGACAAGCGAACCAAGTGCTCTATGACGTGGCATGGAAGTGCTGCTCATGAAGACGTTAGTCTGCCGAAAGGCCGATCGCCAGTTTCACCCGGCGGGGCATGGTCATTCGCGAAAAAAGGCCGACGGCCCCGGGGGGCAGCCCCAGGAATTCCAGGTGCTCGAACCACGTCGGCACCTCCGCGGCCAGCTTCCCGACGGCGGTGCCCCGTAGGTCGAGGGACCGCAGGCTGGTCAGGCTCTTGAGTTGCAGGAGCCCTTCGTCGGTGAGCCGGCCACCGGCGAGGTCGAGTACCGCCAGGTCCTTCAGCGAGTCAGCTCGAAATCCCAACAGGATGGCGAACACGTCGTCGGCCGCGGGGCCGCGGAGTCGCACGGAGACCAGTTTGTCGGCGACATGGCCAAAGTCGTCACCGAATGACTTGCGGAGCCAATCGGTCTCCTCCATCTCCACCTCGCCGCCGCGGTCGATCGTCTCGCTGACGACATCCTGTTGCTGGGCATAGGCCTCGATCTTTGACGCCAGCCATTCGAGTTTGCCAGCCTTAAACTGCACGAACTCTTTCGCCTCCTCGAAGGCCTTCTGCAGGAGCACGAACTCCGCCGGGTCACCGCCGCGGTCGGGGTGCATGGCCATCGCCTTGGCGAGATAGGCCTGCTTGACGTCCTCTGCCGTGACGGGTGGCAGCAGGCCCAGAACGCTGAGGCACTTTGGGTGGTGTGGGGATGCTGGCGAAGGGTCGCGAGCAGAGGAGGGATGGGACGAATTCATGGGACGGTGCCGCCAAAGACCTGGGAAACCCTTGGCAGGGTAAAGGCACGGCACCCCAGTTGCAACGCTCGCCTTGATCCCGTTCGCAAGGATGCCTATTTTCCAGCGACAGTCAGCAGGTGCCAAGGAGGGCGGTGCGATGAGACGATTCTGG
This sequence comes from Pirellulales bacterium, assembly GCA_040397635.1. Classification (GTDB taxonomy): domain Bacteria; phylum Planctomycetota; class Planctomycetia; order Pirellulales; family UBA1268; genus CAMCQY01. Next base: position 6,081 of record JBBAVO010000131.1, on the reverse strand, counting down.
CAGCAACTCGGCAAGCGATTCATGGCAGTGCTTGAACGACGGCCTGGCCCGGTCCGTGAGATTGGTGGCGCGGTGCTTGTGATCGCAGCCTGCCTGCTCTGGCGTGGTCTCTCCGGATCGCCGCAGGCCGATGCGAAGCCACCGCTGGGGGCGGTGACCACGGCGGGTAAGAATGCCCCGTCCAAAACGTCCGCGGCCAGTGCTCCCGCCGACCGGATCATGGCGATGGTCAACGGAGCTGAAATCACGCACTCCCAACTGGCTGCCGAGTGCCTGAGCCGCCACGGCAATGCCGTCCTGGAAGTGATGGTCAATCGCGAAATCATCTCGCAGGCCTGTGGCCGGCAGGGCGTTACCATCACACCACAGGACGTCGATGCCGAGATCGATGCCATGGCGAAGCGGTTCAGCGTGCCCCGAGACAAATGGATCGGTCTCATCGAACAGGAACGCGGAATCTCGCCCCGGCAGTATTCCGAAGACATCGTCTGGCCGATGCTCGCCCTGCGCCGGCTGGCCCATGCTGGCATCGAACCGACGCCCGCGGAGGTGCAGCAGGCGTTCGATAACCAGTTTGGTGAGGCGATCAAGGCCCGAATCATCGTGGCCCGATCCCAGAAAGAGGCGGAGCAGTTGCGGGTGAAGGCGCTGACCGCCCCCGACGACTTCGGGGGGCTGGCCCGGCAGCATTCCGTTGACGTAGGAAGCGCCAGTGCCAACGGCTGGGTGCAGCCGATCCGCCATCATTCCGGCGACGCGGGGTTCGAGCGGGCGGTGTTCGCACTGCGGCCGGGCGACATTTCGCCGGTGGTGCAGGTGGCCGACCAGTTCATCATCGTCAAGTGTGAGGATCGACTGCCGCCGGCCGACGTGAAGCTCGAGGACGTGCGGCCCCGCCTTCTCGAGGACCTCCGCGAACGCAAGAGCCGGTCGGCCTCGGGCGAGGTATTCCGGTCCCTCCAGGATGCCTCGGCCGTGGAAAACGTGATGAATGACAAGGCGAAAGCGGCCGCCAGCCCCGCTGTGGCCGCCCGCGTCAACGGCCAGCCCATCGAGATCCAGGCCGTCCAGGCCACGTGCATCGAGCGGCATGGTCGAGACGTACTCGAGATCTTGATCACCCGGCGCCTGATCGAACAGGCCCTCGCCCGTGAGCAGCGTGCCGTTGGGCAGGCCGATATCGATGCCGAGATTGCCAGGGCGGCAGAGACCATGGGCTTCCGCAGGCCGGATGGCTCGGCCGACGTGGCCGCATGGTTCGACCGTGTCACGCGCGACGAAAAGATTCCCATGCGGCATTACATCGAAGACATCGTGCAGCCGACGGTGTCGCTGAAGCAGCTCGTGGGCAAGGTACCGGTGACGCAAGAGGATCTCGACAAGGCCTTCGAGGCCACCTTCGGAACCCGCGCTCGCTGCCGGATCATCGTGCTCGACAGCCAACGCAGGGCGCAGGAGGTCTGGCAGCTTGCCAGGCAGAACCCGACCCCTGATCGGATCGGCGATCTCGCCGAACAGTATTCCGTCGATCCGACCAGCCGCACGCTGCGTGGCGAGGTGCCGCCGATCCAAAAGCATGGTGGGCAGCCCGCGCTCGAACGGCAGGTGTTCACGCTCAAGCCCGGTGAACTGTCCGGCATCGTGCAGATTGCGGATCGCTTCATGGTGATCCTGTGCGAAGGCTACACCGAAGCATCGAAGGTGAACTTCGCCGAGGTGCGGAGCGAACTCTACGACGACATCCACGAGAAGAAGCAGCGGATCGAGATGTCGCGGTATTTCTCGCACCTCCGTGAGGCCGCTACGATCGATAACTTCTTGGCCGGCACGAGTCATTCGCCCACGCAGTCGGCCGCCGGCGGGCAGGGGCAGCCGGCCGGGCCGCAGGCCATCGGTCGGACAGGCGAGCAGCCTGGCGGTGCCATGCCGGCAACGAACGTCAGGCTGCCGCAGAGCCTCGAAGCCGATGTGAACCAGCCCCGCGCTGGCAGCCGCAAGGCAATCGCTTCAGGGCTCAATCAGCCGGCAACCTCAGGCGTGCGCCCAGCATCGCTCGACGCACCCGTGCGGTAGCGAAAAAGCCAACGCGACGAGACTTCTGCCGTCCCGGCGGTGCGTAACGCACCGCCGGCTGCGCCACGCTACTCCAACTCCGGCAGGACCGCTTCCTCAGCGGCCGCTTCGCGGAGCTTCTCCATCGCCTTGGCCTCGATCTGCCGGACGCGTTCTTTCGTGACCCCGAGCGCCGAGCCGACCTCCTTGAGGGTCTGCGGCTCGTGCTGATGGTCGAGCCCGTAGCGCCGGATGATGATCGTCTGCTCGCGGGAATCGAGCCGGTCGAGGAACTTGCCCACCTGGAACAGCCGATCGGTTTCTGCCAGCTTCCGCTGGTTCTCGTCGGTCCGGCGGTCGGTCGCCGACTGCAGCAGTTCCATGTCGGCCGCCCGGAAGCGGTCTCGGTGACGATGCTCGTCGGGGATCGTGCGGGCATAATTCTTCATGATGGCCCACGAGGCGTACGTGCTGAACTTGTTGCCCCGGGCGTAGTCGAACTTCTCGACCGCTCGGATGAGCGACATGTTGCCGTCACTGACCAGGTCGAAGAAGCTGTCGCTCGGCGAGACCCGCCGCTTGGCGATTGACACCACGAGGCGAAGGTTGGCCCTCACGATCCGGTTCTTGATCTCGACGATCTCCCCGTAGAGGCGGTCGATCTGGTCCATCACCCGGGCATTGGGGTGGTCGACGTCGAGTTCCGCCCGCAGCGTTGTCGCCTTGTGCTTCAGGTAGTTGAACTTCCGGAACAGCCACACCTCCTGTTCGCGCGTCAGGAGCGGAACCTCGTAGAGGCTCGCGAGGTAGGCGGGCAGACCCGACGGCCGTCGGACCCGCTTGGTGGCAGTCGCGAGATCCGGAAAGGGCTCGTTCACCACCTTTTCGGCACTCTTCCGGGAAAAGAGCGCGTTTGGCATGCAGTCCAGCGGCAACTGCATGATGTGCTCGGCCCGCTGCGACAAGATCACGCGGTAGATGCTCGCCTTGGAGCGGTGATACCGCTTGGCGATCGACTCGACCGTTTCGCCGCTTTCATAGTGATGGTAGATCCGCTCGCAGTTCTCAGGCCGCAGACGGCCATCGGCTACCGGAAACACCGCCTCGGAGGCGTGCTCCTGATCGTGCCGCTTGATCGTGTAGCGAATCGTCTCCACGCTGCGATTGAGCCGGCTGGCGATCCGACGATGCACGTCGGCCGGGCAGGCCCCGGCCAGAGCAAGCCGTCGGGCCCATGCGATGATCCGATCGTGCTCTTCCTGCGAGAGTTGGCTGAAGCGGCTGCCACGATCGATCCGGATCGGGTTGTCGCGGATAAACTTATCGACGGCACTGGCAAGGAAACCGACCCGCCTGCGGCCTCCGACAAGGTGCCGTTCCGCAACGAGGCCATGATCCCGCCACCGCGAAATGGTCTTGGTCGAGACGTTGAAACGGTTGGCCAAGTCTTCGATCGAAAGCACCTCGTCTTCCGCTGTCTGGGGCATGCCGGCCACTTCGCCGATCGTGCCGTCATGGAACAGATGAATAGCGGAATCAGCAAGCGAAGATTCAAGCGAAGATTCGAAAATCGAACGCATCACACACCTCCAGTGCCGACAATCCGTGCCGGGGGTTGAAAGCGACGACCAACCGTAATGCCAGAGAAGGCGTGCCAGGGTCATCCATAACCCACTGCCCACCTCTTGACGACGTGCAAGTTATACGGCCGCAGCTCCAAAAGAGTTCGTGGCTGGGCGGATTTCTTGAGCGATTTTTCGCTGGCTATCCCCATCGGCAGCAGGGCGACAGTTTGCTTCCCGTGCGCAACTGTCTGGCAGGCAACGGCTTGCAGCCACCCAGGCGTCATTTTTCATTCTCGTTTCTTCGCCCTGACGGTCGCGGGAGATTGGAAAAACAAGGGGTTTATTCGTTCGGACACCTGGTATTTCCGTGGCGATCGGCCCCTTCGTCGAAGACTACCCGTGATGGGAATGGGTCTCCACGGAGGGAGTGTGATGCGTAGCAATCCGACGCCGATGCGACTGGGGCGGAGGGCTGCCGCGTTGGCCGGCCTGCTGGTGACGGCGGGCTGCCTCATGGTGGCCTCGGGGGCCCAGGCGGCCGACGCGACGGACGCGACCGCTGAGCTCCGTGTCCGCGTTAAGCTCGACGTTCGAGGAGAGCTACTGGCTCCCGTGGGTCCCGACGCCCCGCCGCTACGCGAACCGGTCGAGATGGCAGCGCGGTTCGATTTCGAGGAGACATCTCCCGCTCCACCCAGCGGGGAGCCGACCCCGCACCCGGTCGCAGTGGTCCGCCGTTCCTACCGCGATGCCACGGCCACGATGCGGGTCGGCGACACCTCCACGACCGCAACACTTGCGGCCGACGCCCGCCGGCTGCTCGTCGCCCGCCAGGGCACCACGCCGATGCCCTACCTCGCCGACGGCTTTCTTTCAGCCGAGGAGTCAGACCTGCTCGAGACACCGTTCGACTCCCTGCTGCTCGACGACCTTCTCCCCGGGGAGCCGGTGTCCATCGGACAGGCATGGGGGATTCCTGCCGACATCACAGCCGGCCTGCTGGCCATCGATACGGTGGAATCGGGCAACATCGAGGCCCGTGTCCGCGAGGTGAGCGACGGTCGCGCCCAGGTCACGTTCGCCGGCATCATCGATGGGGCCGTCGATGGCGTGCCAACGCATCTGATCGTCGAGGGCAACTTCGCCGTGGCCGCGACCGACGCTGTTGCAGACGATGCCAGCACCGATTTGGAGTCGTCGCTGTACCGACTTCATGGACAGGTGTTGCAGGTCTCTGCGGACATCAGGGAACGCCGTCAGGCGAGCCATGTCGCGCCTGGATTCGAGGTTGAAGCGCAGTTGGTGGTCGCTCGCACGCCGCTCGAATCGGTCGCGGAGTCGGCTGATGAGCAGGGCGAGGATGCGGTCGTTGACCACGCCGCCGAGAGACCGTCGCCCTCCTCGGCACGGGTCCAGCCGTCCCGGCGGCGGGGCGCGGGTGGCCCCGGACGCGTCTGGTATCGCGACGCGAAGGAGCGGTTCGATCTGGTACACGACGCGCGGTGGCGGCGGGTCGAGGATGGTGCCAACGGCATGGTGATGCGACTGGTTGACCGCGGGGCATTGGTCGGCCAGTGTTCGATCACGGCCCTGCCGCAGGCGGCGGCCGCGGCTTTGCCAACCGGTGAAGACGTTACGCGGGACGTCGAGCGGTCGCTGGCGGGGCAGGTCGTGCGGAGCGATGCCGCCGAGGAGTCGGACCGCGCGGATGGGCTGCGGGTGGTGCGACTGGGCTCATCGGGCACGGCGGGCCGGCTCCCCTTCCGCTGGATCCACTATGTGCTGGCGGCACAGGACGGCAGCCGGGTCAGCGTGACGTTCATGTGCGAAGAATCGATGCTGCGGCGTTTCGGTGATGCCGACCGGCCGCTGATCGCGGAACTGCGGTTCGTGACGGCCACGCCAAGCCAGGAAAACATGCCAAGTCAGGAAAACATACCAAGCCAGAAAAACACGCCGAGTCAGGACGATGGGAACCCGACCGCGGCCACGGCGGCAGCCCCGGGAGATGGCCGCCAGCAGACGCGATGAAGCCGGTTTTCCCCAATTTCCGAAGGCCTGTTGACGCTGCCCCCCGATCCTTGGGATAGTATCGGGATGACCCGGGAAAGCCAGGTGAACCCCCGTTTGCCGCTTCACTCCGGGAGCGCCGCGGAGGAGTGTCTGCCGACACAACTCGTGCCATTGATGGCTCGGGTGTTCGCTTTCTTCCCGGCCTGCGGAGTTGAATCCGCATCCGAGTCCGGGAGGCGAGAGCCATCGAGAAGCAGCATCGCATCAACGAGCAGATCCGGATCACGCCGATCCGGGTCATCGCCGGCGACGGTGAACAACTCGGGATCATCCCGACGGAAGAGGCGCTGAATCGCGCTCGCGAGGCGGGCCTCGACCTGGTCGAGGTGGCCCCGAACGAGAAGCCGCCTGTCTGTCGGATCATGGACTTCGGCAAGTTCAAGTACCAGCA
>JBBAVO010000130.1:0-8027 GCA_040397635.1 Pirellulales bacterium | reverse complement strand
AAGACTCTGGCGTTGAACTCATCGGACTCTCGGGCTGTGGATACGAAATGCGGGAAACAGGACTTGAACCTGCACGGTATTACTACCACCAGGCCCTCAACCTGGCGCGTCTGCCAATTCCGCCATTCCCGCAGCGGTGCGAACCAAAACGTTCTTTTGGACCTTCTCTCGACCACGGCCCGCTTTCACACTCCGCGGACAGCACCTCATTCTGTGCCGTCGCAGACCGCAGTCAAGCAGCCTTCGCGGGATGCGATGAAATCAGCCGCGGCGACCGCGCGATGGCACCAAACGCGGCCAGTCCGCCCATGAACGCCAGGCTCCAGACCACGTCACCGACAGGCATCCAACGGTAAAAGGGCAGCCCGGCCGTGTAGCAGGCAAGCAGTCCGGCCACCGTGTGAGGGTAGTCGTGGCTCAGGCACCAGTGGGCAAAGTTTGTGGACAGAAAAAACACGAGCGAACTGGCCAAGCCGCCGCCCGCGATCGCCACAATCCGACCACTCAGGAGCCGGCCGCTCCTGACCAGCCCGCCCAGCAGCACGGGCCAGGCGAAAGCTGCGTAGATCACGACAGCCATCACGAGGCTGCCCGCCGAAGTGCCATAGCCCGGGAGGGCGAGATTGCTGATGGACAGGGCCGCCAACGGCACCGTGACCGCCACGAGCGGATTGGGAAATACGGCCCCGGCCGCGATAGCCGCCCCGGCCAGTGGCGTGACGTTGAAGGCGGGCTGCCAGAGCCGCCCCACGACCGACACGGCGACAAGCACGAACCAAACCACACAGAGCATGGCAAACGGGGGACGGTACTTCGAGACGTTTTCCATGGTCAGCCGTGACTCCCAAAGATGGCGGATATTCAGGCGGAGGCTTGAACACCTCCGGCGAACGCCCGATACACTAGCGGTTTTTGGGTTTCGAGCAAGCGAAAACCATCCCCACCGGCCCAGACGGGACCACTGCAATGCCGTCCCCAAAAGCCCAGCCAGCAGGCCAATTCCGCTCGCTCACGCTCGAACGGCGGGACGATGGGGTGGTCGTGATGTCGTTTTTTGTTCCCGACCACGCCCAGAATGTGCTGACGTCGGAAGCGATGGCAGAACTGTCGCTGGCGCTCGACAGCGTGGCCGCAGGACCGCCCCCGGCGGCGATCGTGATCCGGTCAACGCGGGAGGGCTCCTTTTTTGCCGGGGCCGACATCGCCCGTCTCGAGCGGCTGCACGGCATGCCTCCGGAGGAGATCGTGCAACTGTGCGCCGCGGGCCGCGCGGTCTTCTCGCGGCTCTCGTCCCAGCCGTGGCCGAGTGTGGCGATCATCGACGGCGTCTGCCTCGGCGGCGGTCTCGAACTCGCACTCGCCTGCGACCTGAGGGTTGCCACCGACTCTCCTCATACGGCGATTGGGTGCCCTGAGGTGAAGCTGGGCCTGCTACCGGCCTGGGGAGGCACCGTTCGCCTCGCCCGTTTGATCGGCCCGGCCGCCGCGGTCGAACTGACAGCGGCGGGCGAAAACGTCGACGGCCCCACCGCGGCACGGCTGGGACTGGTGGATGCCTGCGTGCCGGCGGATCAGGCGGATCTCTCGGCCTGTCGGCTGGCGGAGATCGCTGCTGCGCAACAGAGCCACATCGAGCGGCGGCGGCAGATGGCCAGGCCGGTGACGCTGGTCGCGGAGGAGCAGGAATTTCTGGAGTCGATGTCGGCAGCCGTGATCCTCGGCCGCAGCGGTGGCCACTATCCCGCCCCGCTGGCCATCCTCGAGACCATCCTTGCCTGTTGCGGCACGACCGCCGACGAGGCGGTCACGCTCGAGGCCGCCGCCTTTGCCAGACTCGCGAAGTCGGATGTCTCGCGGCAGCTCATCCGAGTGTTTCGACTGGGCGAGCGAAACCGGCGCGACAAGGGACTCGACGACGGCTCTCCCGGTGATCGAAGCCCGCATGACGATCGAGCGGCGCCGTCCGATGGAGGGCCGCGGAACCGCCCAGCCGTCATCGGCGCCGGCATCATGGGTGCGGGGATCGCGGCCAGCCACTTGCGGGCCGGCTTCGCAGTGACACTCGTCGATGTTCAGTCCGACACACTGGCCGCCAGCGTCGCCACGATCCTCGACGAAGCGGCATGGGACCGCGGCACCAAGCGCACCGACCCTGCCCGGGCGGTCGCGCTGTCGGGCAAACTCCACACCGCCACGCGGATGGCGGCGATCGCCGAATGCGATCTCGTCATCGAAAGCGTGCTCGAGCGGGCCGACATCAAGCGGCAGGTGCTCACCGAGATCGAGCGGACGGTAGGGCCGACGACGGTGATCGCCACCAACACCTCGACCAACCCGATCGCAAAGCTGGCGGAGCCGCTCGAGGATCCCTCACGGTTCTGCGGCATCCACTTCTTCAATCCGGTTCGACGCATGACGCTCGTGGAGGTGATCCGCGGGCCGGCCACGAGCGATGCAACCGTCGCCACCGCTGTGGCCCACGTCAAACGGCTGGGTAAATGCCCGATCGTCGTGCGGGACAGCCCCGGTTTTCTCGTCAACCGTGTCCTGATGCCCTACCTCCACGAGTCGGTGGAGATGCTCCGCGAGGGGATCGAGGCGAAGCGGATCGACCGGGTGGCCCGTGGCTTCGGCATGCCGATGGGGCCGCTGGAACTCTACGACATGATCGGACTCGACACCGCCTTCTATGCCGGGCTCGTGCTGAGCGCCGCCTACGGCGACCGGATCGAGGCCTCGCCGCTCATTCCGGCGATGGTGAAATCGGGGCGGCTGGGCCGCAAGACTGGCGCCGGCTTCTATCAATACCGCACGGGCGGGCAACGGGCACGGATCGATCGCCCCGATGAGGCCGTGACTACGCTGATCAAGCCGTATGCGCTCCCCGCCCGGGAGACGACCGACGCGACGATCTGCGACCGGCTCCTGCTGCCGATGCTGCTGGAGGCGCTTCGCGTGCTCGACGAGGGGATTGTCCGTGACGGTCGCGACATCGACCTGGCCGTGATCCACGCCCTCGGCTTCCCGGCCTTCCGCGGCGGACTTCTGGCCTGGGGCAATTCACTCGGCGCGGCGGAGGTCGTCCGACGGTTCGCACCGCTCGCCGATCTCGGCATCCGCATGCACCCCACTCCGCGGCTGCTCGCGATGGCCGCCGCGAACGAGCCCTTCACCCTCTGAGTTTCCCCGGCACAACACGACCCAGCGCACGCCCGAACAATTCACGCTCGAACAACGCACCATGCCTCCACCACTCGCTCCCTCGCCCGCCACCACACCCGTCGTCGTCGCCTGCTGCCGCACCGCGATCGGACGGGCGCATGCCGAACGCGGCGTGTTCCGCCGGGTGCGCGGCGACGAACTGGCCGCGGCGGTGGTGCGGGCAGTGGTGGACCGCAGCGGTGTCGATCCCGACACGATCGAAGATCTGATCTTCGGTGCGACGCAGCAGCGGGGCGAACTGGGTGGCAACGTGGCGCGGTGTGTTGCGCTCATGGCCGGGCTGCCATTTTCCGTGGCCGGCACCACGGTGAACCGGCTCTGCGGCTCTTCACTCGAGGCGCTCTCGCAGGCCTGCCACGCCATCGCCGCGGGAGCCGAGAACGTGCAGGTGGTCGGCGGCGTCGAGCACATGCATCACCTGCCAATGGACTCCGCCATCGACATCCACCCGCGGGTATTCACTCGTTCCAGCCGGGGCATGCTCTCGATGGGCATGACGGCCGAGCACCTCGCGGCCACGGCGGGCATTTCGCGACGGCGGCAGGAGGCTTATGCGATCGAGAGCCACGCCAGAGCGGCGAGGGCTGCCGATACCGGCATGTTCGAGGACGAGATCGTGCCGGTGATCGGCCACGACGAGGTGGGGGGCGTGGCAGAGGTGGTCCACGACCAGTCGATCCGCCGCGACAGCACGCCCGAGCAACTCGCGGCACTCGAACCGGCATTCCTGCCGAAGATCGGCACAATCACGGCGGCCACGAGTGCCCCGCTGAGCGACGGTGCCGCCGCGATGGTCGTCATGTCGCTCGCCGAGGCTCGGCGGCAGGAACTCGAGCCGCTGGCACGCGTGGTTGGCACCGCCGTCGTGGGCGTGCCACCAGCGATGATGGGCACCGGTCCGGTGGCCGCCACACGGAAACTGCTCGAACGCATCGGCACAACGATCGGCGGCATCGATCTGGTCGAACTCAACGAGGCATTCGCGGCGCAGGCGATCCACTGCATCGACGCGCTCGGCCTCGACCCTGCGAAGGTCAACGTCCGCGGCGGTTCGCTCGCCATCGGTCATCCCCTTGGCGCCAGCGGCGCCCGGATCGCCACCACGCTCCTCCATGCGATGCGCGATACTGGCGCGAAGGTCGGCCTTGCGACGATGTGCATCGGACTCGGACAGGGAATCGCGGTGCTCTTCGAACGAATGGACTGAGAGTGTCGGCAATGGAGAGATCCGCTTATCCAAGCCCGACACGCGAGCAACGGACAATGCAATCCACACACCGAATTCCCTCGCCTGCGGTTCGGGCTTGCATGGGCACGAGCCCTGCTGCGACATCGATCGTCGCACTGATGCTCGCGCGGCTGGAGTCGTCGTATGACAGGCCAGCGGTCTGCGATGCCCTGGATCACGGTCGGACGTGGACCTGGGGCGAGGTGATCGCGGCGTCCGTCGAACTCGCCGACTCACTCGAAACGAGGGGCCTCCACCGCGGCCACCGGCTCGCGCATCTGGGATCGCATGGCCCCGACTGGATCGTCGTCGACCTGGCCTGCCAACTGGCGGGCGTTGTCCACGTACCGCTGCATGCCGATGGGACGGCCGGGGAGCAGGCGGCCCAACTGGCCTGGCTGGAACCAAAGGGGATTGCGTGGAGTGGTTCAGTCAGGGGCGGAGGCCCCGCGGCTGGTATCCCAATCTCGATCGATCTGCGTTCGCGGCCTCGGTCCCGGCCTCGGCCTGGGTCAAATCACCCGCGAGTCTCCAACTGCGTGACTGATGCTGGCGTGCTCGCGTCAGCCGGCTGGCAGCGGCGGCACGCCGACCGCGCCGCGCTCCGTGACGAGGTCGCACGGTATGTCGAATCGTGCGACCCCGACGCGGTCGGCACGATCCTGCTCTCCTCCGGCACGACCGGCCGGCCGAAGGGCGTGATGCACTCCCAGCGGGCGGTGGTAGCCAACGCGGTCGCCTCCACGAAAGTCTTCCTCGACGAGCCCGACGACGTACGGCTCTCGTGGCTGCCCATGAGCCACTCGCTGGCCCGCACGGGCGACCTCGTCACGGCGCTGGTCCGCGGCGGCTGCCTGAATGTCGTCACCGATCGTCGACGGGTGCTCGACGCCTGCCGAGTCATGCCACCGACCGTCGTGCTGGGTGTGCCTGCATTCTTCGAGCGGTTGGAAACCGCTGCCGAATCGGGACGGATTCCCGACCTGTCGGCGGCGCTCGGTGGCCGCGTGCGGGTCTGCGTGTCGGGCGGCGCGGCCCTGCGGGCGCGGACAGCGATCGCGTTTTCAGCCCGCGGCCTCCCGCTGGTGCAGGGCTACGGCCTCGCCGAGGCAGGGCCGGTGGTCACGCTCGCCAATCCCCGGATCGCGCGGCCAGGAACCGTCGGGCCGCCACTTGATGGCGTGGAGCTGAAGCTCGACGCCAGATCCGCCACGCGTGGCCAGTTGCTTGTGCGCACGCCCAGCCGCGCGGTCGGCGTGATTGGAGATGACACGGACACTCAGCCTGCAGATGCCGAACGGATCGAGTCGGAATGGATCGAGACCGGCGACTTGGCCGCGATCGATGCCGACGGCCACGTGCGGATTACCGGCCGGCTCGTCGATACGCTCGTCTTGTCGGGGGGCACGAAGGTGCCGCCGGCCGAGGTGGAGGCGGCACTCGCGGAAGATCCCGTCGTCGCGCAGGTCTGTGTGATGGGCAATGGGCTGTCGGCCCCAATCGCACTCATCGTGCCCGAGCCGTCCGTGCTGAGGGCGGCAATCGCTCGCATGGGGCTCCGGGTCTGGAGCCGGCGGGCCGCCCTGCGGCACCCGCGGGTGCTGCGGTGGCTCGCCCGTCGTATTGCGCAGCGACAGCGGCAGTTGCCCCGGGGTTTTCGGGTGCGGCGGGCCGTGCTGATCGGCCGGCCGTTCGATGCGGCCCACGGCGAGGCGACCGAATCGCTCAAGCTCCGGCGGAAGGAGATCGCGGCGCACTTTGCCGCGGAGCTTGCCGCGGCGGCCGAGCCGATGCCGCCACCATGGATCGCGGTGGTGTCGGCGGACCGGTCACAGCGTGCATACCCCACCCCGGCATCCGGAGAACGGTACATGGACACTCGCGCCAGTTGGGCCGCCGCAAGCCTGTGGGGGGGGCCGCGGGCGGATGCCATGACGCCGTCCGGCTTTTCGTTGGCGGCTGCGCTGGCAGCGGAGCCGCTGCGGGCTGCTGTCGCTGACGTGGTCGAGCGGGCGGACTGCGCCATCGCGGAGTTGCGAGGCCAGTCACGGCTGTACGACGCCGCGAATCCTGAAGCAGCCTCTGCCTGGTCACCGGCACCTCTCGATGATGCTCCTGCCGCGCCCGTCGGCACGTTCTCGCAGGCGGCGGAGGCGGCCCTCGGCGAGGCTGGGCTCTGGGGGCTGCTCGTTCCGGAACGGTTTGGTGGCACGGGCTGCACCATGCAGGAATTGGTCCGCGTCGTCACGCGGGTCGCCAGCGACGCGCCCACGGCCGCCGGCCTGCTCTCCGTCCATTCATCGATTGGTGCGGTCTCGGCGCTGGCGGCATTTGGAACGGAGCGCCAGCAGGAGCGGCATCTGCCTGGCCTCGCACAGGGCATACCGCTCTCCATTTTTAGCGCCACTGAGCCCGACGCCGGCTGCGATCTGCACGCCATCTCCTCGCGGCTCGACCACCAGGGCGACCGGCTGCTGCTTTCCGGCACGAAGATGTTCATCACCGGCGCCACCTACGGCCGGCTCGTGAAGCTGCTCGCCCAGCTCGATGGGCGACCGACGGTGCTGCTCGTGCGGCTGCCCGACTCCGACACACCGACGTTTCGGCTGCGGCACTATGGTCTCCATCCGCTCAAGCATGCGCACAACGCGGCGCTCGAATTCACGCGACACGAAGTGGACGCATCAGACATCCTGCAGCCGCCGGAAGGATCGTCCGACGCGATGCGGATCGTCTGGCATGGTCTCAACCGTGGACGGATCACGCTCGCCGCGCAGGCGGCCGGCACGCTGCGGCTGCTGCTGCGGCAGGCCCGCGACCATGCGCTGCGCCGCCGCACCTGGGGCGAGCCGATCGCCTCCCGTGAACTCATCCAGGGCCGCCTGGCACGGATCGCCGCCGGCATCGTCGCCTGCGACAGCCTCGCCGCCTGGGCCGCAGCGGCGATCGACGCGGGGCAGTCGGGCGAACTGGAGGCGATTACGGCGAAGGTCGTGGCGGGCGAGTGCGTGCGCGACGGGGCGATCAACAGCCTCGGCGTGCACGGCGGCCGCGCCTTTCTCGTTGGCCATCCGCTCGGTGATTCCTTCCACGACCACTTCGCCGTGACCGTCTATGAGGGAGAGAGCGACCTGCTCGGGCTCGCCCTCTTCAAGGGGCTGGCCAAGCACCATCCGCTCGCCGGTCTCGCCCGTGAGACCACCAGCGGCAGGCGGGCGGCGGCATGGCTCGCGTGGCGGATCGGGCTTCTCAGCCGGCGGCCGCACCGCGACGATTTCCGCATCCTCGACCGCCGGCTGCGGCATCACGCTGCGACCGCGCGGCGGCTGCTCGATGCGGCGGCGGTCCGGATCGACCGCGGCATCCGCCGGCACGGCAAGGCTCTCGTGGACCGGCAGCTGCTCGTCGGCGGCTGGTCGGCCGAAGTCCGCGATCTGGTGAGCGTGTTGGCGGTGGCTCATCATGCCGACGCGACCGGCGACGACAGCGACCTGCTGGCAGCCGACTGCTGGTGCCGGCTGGCGCTCGCCCGCTGCCGCGGCACGCGGCTCACCGCTGCCGACCACGCGGCGCTGGC
>JBBAVO010000129.1:6987-8080 GCA_040397635.1 Pirellulales bacterium | reverse complement strand
GGCACCACGTTCCAGAACTCGCCCCCCTTCAGTCGCAGGCGGAGCATGCCGGGCATCACGGCGTCCACCGTGCCCTTACCGTCTTCGGCGGAGAGCGTTTTTGGCTGCGGCCTGGGCTGGGCCACGGCTGTGCCCGGCGCGGCAGCCGCGACGGTCAGACCTGCTGCGAATACGGCCCAGCGATGAGACGAGGTGGGCCTCCAGGACAGCCGCATCTGGCGATTCCTCCGTGTTCCGACCGCAGCGGCATCCGAGATGATGCCGCGAGACCGACGGCGAATTATATATTCAGGCTGTCCTTCCCCGAAGCCCCCGGCCCATCATCCGCCATGTCCGACCCCGCCCGCCGTGTGACCGTTCTCGATCTCGCGGCCGCCAAACGCGACCGCCGTCCATGCACGATGGTCACGGCCTACGACTGGCCTACCGGCCAGCTGGCCGATGCCGCAGGCGTTGACTGCGTGCTCGTGGGAGACAGCGTCGCGATGGTTGTGGCCGGTCGGTCCTCCACCATTCCCGCCACGCTCGAGCAGATGATCTACCACGGCGAGATCGTCTCCCGCGCCGTGTCGCGGGCGATGGTCGTCGTCGACCTGCCATTCCCGTTGCAGCATCTGGGCGTGCGAACGGCGGTCGAGTCGTGTGCGAGGATCCTCAAGGAGACCGGCTGTCAGGCCGTGAAGCTCGAGGGTACGGCCGGTCAGGCGGACGTGATCGCCGGGATCGCTGCCGCCGGCATTCCGGTGATGGGGCACGTCGGCCTCCGCCCGCAGGCCGTGCACCAGCTCGGCGGCTACCGCATGCAACGGGACATTGACCGTCTGATGGCCGATGCGGAGGCCGCGGCGCATGCCGGCGCGTGTGCCGTCATCCTCGAATGCGTGCCGCAGGAGGTCGCTGCGACGATCACGCGGTCGCTCACCGTGCCCACCATCGGCATCGGGGCCGGCCCGCACTGCGATGGCCAGGTGCTGGTGATGCACGACCTCATCGGCCTCTCGACCGGCAGGGTGCCCCGGTTCGTCAGAGCCTACGCCGACGTCAAGACGTCGATCGGCGACGCGCTTGCCCGCTGGCGGCAGGATGTCGAGCA
>JBBAVO010000129.1:3888-6887 GCA_040397635.1 Pirellulales bacterium | reverse complement strand
ACGACCTCGTCGGAGATGACCACCGGCCGACTGCTGGTCACCGCTGCAGGGGTGGGCATGCCGGCACTCGGGCCAGGCGAGCCTCCCGGGCCAACAGGGAGCGACCCTGCGCCGGCAGGCACGCCCGGCGACATGATCGTCCCCGAATGCATGCCGCCCTCGACGACGCCACCCTGACACGAGTTGCAATTGTCGCCCGCCATGCCTGCCATCGGCGACCCGACCACATGCTCAGCACCGCCGCCGCACGGAGCCCCCTGGCACGGCGCCTGCTGGCCGCAGGGACGCATGGCCGGAGCCGCCGCCGGCATAGCTCCCGGCGGCACGAATCCCGGTGGCAAGTGACCGAAGAGTTTTTCGTACTTCCAGACTTCCAGGGCGATGTATTTCTCGGTCATCGACTTGCAGCCGGACAGACTGGCTGCCGCGATCAACATCACCACTGGAAGGCATCGCGCCGCTGCACGGTACCAGGAATTTGCACGCATCGAAGGCAGCTCCTTGCCGGGGTCAAGCGGATCGCGACCGACTGTCGTCGCGATCCAAGCAAAACTACCCCACGCCAGAGGCGCGGCAAGGAAACCCGGAATGCATCTGGGCGGATCGGATCACGCCGCCGTGAAGCTGTGCGGGTCATGCCGAAACGCACGACCCGGCGACGCATTTCGCGGGGAGACGGCCGACACGCCATCAGCCCTTTCGATGGCGGATGCGGGCTCGCATGCGGCGCTTCTTCTGACCCAGCTTGCGGCGGCCCTTGCCGGTTTTCTTGACTCCCATGCTTTCCTCCAGGTGGTGACTGATCCAGAATCTGAGGAACGTTGTAAGATGGGTTTCCTAGTGATTGCAAGCACCAACCCGCATCACGCGTGGCTGTGGCACGGCTTCCGGTCGTGCTACCGGCGGCTACGCCCTGGTCGCGGTCCGGCCGCATGATCATATTTTTCCCCACCTACGCACGGCGTCTTCCCGGTGAAAAGCGGTGGCAGGCCACCGTTGCCGGCATGATCTCCCGTCCGTTGCCTCCGAAGAGCCATCGCCGCAGTCTGGCGGTTGGGGTGATCAAGCGGCTGCTGGATCTCGATGAAACCCAGCTCCAGTCGGAGGTTTTTCAGCGGCGGGCGGATGCCTTTCTGTTTCAACGGGTGGCGGGCGAGCGGGTGAGCATCACGCTGGGTGGACGGAGGATCGATGCTGGACAGTCCGACCGCGTTGGGCATTTTCAGCATCTGATCCAACTGGATGATGCGGATGTCGATGCCCTGGCCGAGGCGAGTGGCTCCGCCGCGAAGGGCGGCGGGTGCCGTTGGCTCTCCTACGCCGCGGCGATTGCGGCTGACGACGATGGAGGCGTCGGTCTGGCGGCGTCGGCCGCGGCCGCGACGGGCTCGATCCAAGTGATCGATGAGGATGGCCTGTCGGTGATCTCCGACATCGACGACACCGTGAAGGTGACGAACGTCGCCAACCGGAGGGAACTCCTCGCCAACACGCTGCTGCGTGAATTCTCAGCGGTGCCTGGCATGGCGGAGATCTACCGTCACTGGCAGGCGTCGGGCACTGCCTTTCACTATGTGTCAGCCAGTCCGTGGCAGTTGGCCAGTTGCCTGGGCGGATTCCTGCGTGACGCCGGCCTCCCGGCGGGGTCGATGCACCTCAAACTCTTCCGGCTCAAGGATTCCACGCCGCTGGGTCGGCTGCCTTCCCGCAAGCGTTCGAAGCGGCGAAGCGTCGAAAACATCGTCACCGATTTTCCCAGACGGAGGTTCCTGCTGGTGGGTGACTCCGGCGAACGCGATCCGGAGGTCTATGCCGAGGTGGCCCGCCGCCATCCCGACCGGGTGGTGGGTGTCGCCATTCGGCAGGTGGAGGGAAAGCAGTCGTGGGACAAGGTGCGGGCGCGGCTCGAGCGGCTTGCCCGGCGGGTTCCCGGCGGTCGCTGGCATGTGTTCACCGATCCGGCAGAACTCGCCGCCATCGAGTCAGGCGGCTGACTGCCTCTGAAAAAGCTGGCCGGAAAAGCAGGCCCGGCGGGCGGAATCCCGGGCGGGACATGGCTGCGGTTTCGCCTTGGTCGGCGGTTGGACTTCTGCTACGGTCCCCTCCCCCGTGCGCCGCAGAGGGCCTGCGGGAAACCCAGGGGCTGAACGTCCATGCAGATCGAAGCCTTGCGTGCCGTGCCGCTGACGACCATCGTGCGGCTGGTTCTGTCGTGGTTTCTGCTGGCTGTCTGCGGGGCGTCGGCAGCGCAGGCCGCCGAGGAACGCGGGTTTCGCGTGGAGAGCGAGGTCTTCGCCAACAACGCGGAGGAGCCGATCGCGCGGAGCCTGACGCTGTTTCGCGACGGGATCGCCTGGGACTTTCTCGAACCAGCCGCGTCCAAGGGGGGCTGCGAAGCGGCGTGCGAAATCGTGCTTCACGATCCTGCCCGCGAGCGGGTTGTGCTCGTCGATCCGGCACGCAATCTGAAGACCCACATCGATTCGATCCGGCTCGAGCGGCTGAGCGTGTCGCTTGCGTCGTGGGCGAGAAAGTCGGACGACCGGCTGGTGCGGTGGGCCGGAGGCCCCGACTTTGGCGAGGGGATGACGGAGTCAGACGACCGCATCGAACTGGTGGGGCCGCGGGTCCGTTATGCGATCGAGTTCGCCGCACCGCCGACAGCGGAGGCGGCTGGCCTCTATCGGCGGTTTGCCGACACGGCGATTCTGCTCAAGGCGCTGGTGCGTCCCGGTGGTCTGCCGCCGTTTCCGCGACTGGCCATCAATCGCCGCGTGGCGGCGGCGGGTGGTATTCCCACCGAGGTGTCACTCGAGATCGACTCGCGGGTGGCGCTCGTCACGGGCCGGGCCGACAGCCTGCGGTGCGTGCACAAGTTTCATCCCCGACTGCTCGCCGGCGACCTCTCGCGGATCGAGGAGGCGGAGAGCCGTGTGGCCGTGGCCACGCAGGTCGAACTCGCCGAGTTCGCGGCCCCGCCGGCGGCGGACGTCGAGTAA
>JBBAVO010000129.1:1614-3788 GCA_040397635.1 Pirellulales bacterium | reverse complement strand
CTGGGGCTGCTGCTCCTCGTCGTCGCGGCACTGTTGAAATACGAGCCCGGTTTCTACCGGCGGCTTGTGAGCCCCACCGCGATGGCCTCCGGTGACACGGTGTCTGGCGGAGGCGCTGACGCTGTCGAGGCGTTGGCGCGGCGGGCGGTCACAAAGGCCTCGGCATGGCATGCCTCCATCTCGCGGTCGGGCGGCTGGGAGACGGCCGTGACCGCCGACGAACTCAATGCCTGGCTGGCGGTAGACCTGCCGCGGAATCATCCGCGCTGGCTGCCGCCAGGCGTCTCCCAGCCACGGCTGGCGTTTCGGTCCCGGCATGTGGTGCTGGGCACGCGGGTGGGTTATGGGCCGCTGACGGCCGTGGCCTGGCTCGACGGCGAAGTGCTGCTGCGGGATGTCAACCATCTGGCGATCGTGCTGGAACAGGCGTGGCTGGGAGCGATTCCCGTCCCGCGGACGCCGATTCTGCGGGAGCTTGCCCGCCGGATCAGCAAGCTGGGGATGGTCACCGACCTGCGGATGCTGGACGGACGGATGGTGCTCATGGTCTACATACCATCGACGCATGATGCGGGAGCCACGAGCTACTGGCTGGAGTCACTGTCGATCGGTGACGGCGAACTGCTCATGGCCGGTGAGACACGCTCATCACACGACATCCGCGAGCGTCCGGCCCCGCCGTCTTCCTGACACGCACACCACTCGAACACCACCTCTGTCATCCGCTCCATCATCAGTCATTCGGAGATCCCATCATGGCACCACAGCACGACGCTCCCCACGATGGAGCCAGCATCACTTTTCTTGGCGCGGCGGGCATGGTGTCGGGTTCTCGTCATCTGCTCGATGTGGGCGGCTCCCGCGTGCTCATCGATTGCGGACTGTTTCAGGGTGAGAAGCATCTGCGCGAGCGGAATTGGGACCACTTCCCCGTGCCTGCCGACACGATCGATGCGGTCGTGCTCACGCACGGTCACATCGACCATTCGGGGTGGCTGCCCCGGCTGGCCCGAGAGGGATTCAAGGGCCCCATCCTCACGTCTCCCGCCACGGCCGACCTGCTCGGGCTGCTGCTTTACGATTCTGCCAAGTGCCAGGACGAGGATGCCGCGTATGCCAATCGCAAGGGCTATTCGAAGCACCAGCCGGCCTTGCCGCTCTATGACGAGCGTGATGTCGATCGTGCGTTGCGGCTAGTGAAGGCGGTGGCACGCGACACCTGGTTCGAGCCGGCACCGGGAATCCGTTGTCGCTTCCACGATGCCGGTCACATGCTCGGCAGTTCGTTCATCGAAGTGGAGGTGACCACGGACGCCGGCCTGCGGCGGCTCGTCTTTTCGGGGGATGTCGGCCGCTACAACGCGCCGCTCTACCACGATCCCGTGCCCGCTCCCGCCTGCGACTACCTCGTCTGCGAGAGCACCTATGGCGACCGCGATCACTCCGCAAGCCGACCGCTCGACGAGTTGGAGGCGGTCACGAAGGAGTCGTTGGCCAGGGGGGGCATGATGCTCGTGGCATCGTTTGCGATCGGCCGCTGCCAGCAGCTCGTCTACCTGTTCCGCACGCTGATAGCCGCCGGTCGCCTACCCGAGGTGCCGATCTGGGTCGATTCACCGATGGCGGTCGAGGCGACGGAAGTATTTCGCCGGCATGTGGCCGAGCACGATTTCACGGAGGCGAAGATGGCCGGCGTGGCCGAGGCAATGGCCTCGCCGTTTGTCCGCATGGCGAAGACGGCTGCCGAGTCGAAGGCGATCAACGCCCACGAAGGGCCCGGGATCGTGATCGCCTCCAGCGGCATGATGAACGGCGGCCGCATCCTCCACCATCTCGCCCAGCGGCTTCCCGATCCGAAGACGACGGTGCTCGTGGCGGGGTTCCAGGCGATTGGCACGCGGGGCCGGTCGCTCATTGACGGGGCGAAATATCTCCGCATCCACGGTCGCGACATTCCGGTCAAGGCGGCCGTGCGGCGGGTGGACGCTCTCTCGGGCCATGCCGACCGTCGCGAGATCGGTCGTTGGGTGTCCGGCATGCCTGCGCCCCGGAAAACGTTCCTCGTCCATGGGGAGCCGCCTGCCGCCCGCGGCATGGCCGATTTCCTGCGGGAGACCCGCGGCTGGGATGTGGAAATCCCAGCTATCGGCACCGTGGCCCGGCTAGATTCCTGA
>JBBAVO010000129.1:0-1514 GCA_040397635.1 Pirellulales bacterium | reverse complement strand
CAAGACACCTGCAGGCAAGACTGCGGGGCTGACACCTCCGGCTGCCGCGAGAACGGCTCCAGCCCGTCCAAAGGCCTGCAGCATCCTGCCCGACACCACGCTCGGCGACGACGTGGCCCTGGTCGCGGAAAACATGGAGAAAATCCTTTCCTCGCCCAGCTACAGCCTGGCCCAGGATGACCGACACCTGCTCGACAAGTCCGAGATGCGTGGCGTGCGGATGCTGCTCGAACTCGGCAAGCCAGAACTGGCCCTCCAGGCCGACAGCATCACCTCCACGGTGATCGTGTTTGGCGGCACGCAGATCGTGGAGCGGCCGGCGGCGGAGCGGCGTCTGTCGGAGGCTCGCCGTGCGATGGCCCGGGCGCAGAATACAGCCGCCGTCCCGGCGTCGGGCTTCGCTGCGGCCGCCGTCCCGGCGTCGGGCTTCGCTGCGGCCGCCGTCCCGGCGTCGGCGAAGGCCTTGGAGGGGCTCGCCCGCGAGCTCAAGCGGGCAGAACAGCTCCTCGCCTACTGCCGCTATTACGATGCGGCCCGTGAGTTTGCCCGATTGGTGTCGATCGACAACCAGTGCGACGACAAGCGCGACTACGTGATCATCACCGGCGGCGGGCCGGGCATCATGGAAGCGGCCAACCGTGGTGCCTTCGATGTCGGATGCAAGTCGATTGGCCTCAACATCAAGCTGCCCAGCGAGCAGCAGCCGAATCCTTTCATCACGCCGGAACTCTGCTTTCAGTTCAAGTATTTTGCGCTGCGAAAGTTTCACTTCATCCTGCGGGCCGCTGCCGTCGTGCTCTTTCCAGGCGGCTTCGGTACGCTCGACGAGATGTTCGAGACGCTCACCCTGCGGCAGACGCACCGCATGCAGCCGGTGCCGATCATCCTGTTCGGTCACGACTACTGGTCGAAGGTGATCAACTTCCAGTTTCTCGCCGACAGTGGCGTGATCTCAGATGAGCACCTCAAGCTCTTCAGCTACGCCGAAACCCCCGAGGAGGCCTGGCAGCAGATCCTCGACTTCCATGAGACGATGAAGACGCAGGCGTAGGTGATCAAGATGCCGACCTGGTCGACCTGAAGGACAGGGCTGAACGGCCGCTGCTGCCCCATACGCTTTCCCGGAGACGCTTGATGCACGAACCACTTGCCTTCATCCCCGGAGCCGTGGCGCAGACGGGCCGCGTGGCGCTGGTCACGGGCGGTGAACGAGGCATGGGGGCGGCGGTCGTGCGGGCATTGGCCTCGCGCGGCTATGCCGTGGCGATCCACGCCCACGGGTCGCTCCAGGAGGCCCGGTCACTGGCTGATCAACTCGCCGCGGCCGGCGTGCCGAGTCTGGCCGTCACGGCGAACCTCCGCGACGAGGGGCCGCTGCGGGCAATGGTGCAACGCGTGGCCGATCACTTCGGTCGCATCGATGCGGTCGTGACCTGCGCCGGGATCCGGCATGCCGGACCTCTGGAGGAGGTGACGGCCGACGACCTGCGGACCCACTTCGACATCAACTGCGT
>JBBAVO010000128.1:1499-8218 GCA_040397635.1 Pirellulales bacterium | reverse complement strand
AGAACGCGATCAAGAAGTTCCGCGGGGAGTTCGAGGACTACATCAAGCAGACCAACCCGCAGGGCTGGATGGTGACCGATCCCGTTCCCGCCCTGCAAATCGTCGGATCACACTGACGCAGCACCATCAGCACGATCGCATCAGGAACATTCATGCCCACAGTCATCGTTGACGGCAAGGAAATCGAAATCGGAGCCGACGAGCGGCTCAACTGCATCGAGGCCGCCCGCCGCGCCGGCGCGGAGATTCCGCACTACTGCTGGCATCCCGGCCTGTCGGTCGTGGCCAGCTGCCGCATGTGCCTGGTCGAGACCGGCACCCGCGACGCCGCCACCGGCAAGATCTCGATGATGCCGAAGCTGGTGCCCGCCTGTCAGACGCCGGCGAAGGACGGTACGGTGATCGTCACGGAGAGCCAGCTGGTCAAGGACAGCCGTGCACGGGTCGAAGAGGCGCTCCTCATCGACCATCCGATCGACTGCCCGATCTGCGACAAGGCGGGTGAATGCCTGTTGCAGGACTATCACTTTCAGCACGGTCAGTCGGAGCGTCGGGCCGATCTCCATGCCTTCACGAGCCGCCGTCGCGACGTCGGCCCGACCGTCACGCTGTTCGTCGACCGCTGCATCATGTGCACGCGGTGCGTGCGGTTCACCCGCGAAGTTTCGGGCACGAGCGAGTTGATGGTCACCAGCCGCGGCGCCAAGGAAGAAATCGACGTCTTCCCCGGCCATCCGCTCGACAACAAGCTCTCCGGTAACGTCGTCGACCTCTGCCCGGTGGGGGCGCTTGGTGACAAGGACTTCCTCTACCAGCAGCGAGTCTGGTTCATGAAGCGGGAGGCCAACGTCTGCGGCGGCTGCTCCGCCGGCTGCTCGATCCACACCGAGCACAATCAGGACACGATCTACCGCCTCAAGCCTCGGGAGAATCCGCACGTCAACACGTGGTGGATCTGCGACGAGGGCCGCTATGGCTGGCACCACATCCACGACGCTGCACGGCTCGTGGGCGCCGGTCGCCGCGCCAGCTTGAGCACGCCGCTGGAGGCCGTCGAGTGGGCCGACGTTGTGCCGCGACTGCGCACCGATCTCAAGGCTGCCGGTCGGCTGGCCGTCGCCATCTCGCCGATGCTGACGGTCGAGGAAGCCTGGATGCTCTGCGCCGTTGCCCGATCGATCGATCCGCAGGCGTTCCTCGCGGTTGGCCATGTGCCGCGGACCGGGGACGATGAGACGTTTCCCGGCGGCTTCACGATCCGTGCCGAGAAGTGCCCCAACCGGCTGGGCGTGGAAGGGGTCGTGGCACTGTTCGATCCCTCGGTGCCGTCGTGGAGCCAACTCGTCGAGCATGTTCGCGCAGGCCACGCCGACGCCGCCTGGATCACCGGCGCCTATCCCACCGCCTGGATCGACGACGACACCGCCGCCGCCTTCGCCGATCTCAAATGCCTCGTGGTGCAGGACCTGTTCGACTCGCCGCTGTCGGCGCTCGCGACCTGGAGGCTTCCAGCCGCGGGCTTCGCGGAGCGGGCCGGCACCTGGGTGAATGTCGCCCATCGGGCGCAGACCTTCGAGCAGGCCGTGCGTCCGCCCGCGGGCGTCTGGCCGGAGGGCCGGCTCTACTGGAACATGCTCGGCCGACGCGGCCTCTACGATCCCACGGCCGTGCGACGGCAGATCGCCGAATCGTCCGCCACGTTCGCGGCGCTCGCCGGCGAGATCCCTGCCACCGGAGTTGACCTCCGCATCCACCAACTCGCCTAACCACCAACCCATGAACGCTCTCACTCCCTTCCTGCCCACGATCGCCGCGCTTGTGAAGATCGGCCTGCTCGTCGGCGGCCTGATGACGGCGGCGGCCTACCTCGTGCTCGTTGAGCGGTGGATGGCCGCCTGGGTGCAGGATCGCAAGGGCCCCAACCGCGTCGGCATCCCGCTCACGAAGATCAGCCTGTTCGGTCTTGGCCAACCGCTGGCCGACGGCCTGAAGATCATCATGAAGGAAGACTTCACTCCGCGTCACGTCGACAAGGTGCTCTACACGGCGGCGCCGTTGGTGATCCTGGCGGCCTCACTGGCGATCTTCGCCGCGATCCCCTTCGGGAGTGTGCTGCCGCCGCTGGGCATCCCCGGCCTCCCCGACCCGGTGCCATTCCTTGTGGCCCCAGGCCTCGATGTCGGCGTGCTCTGGGTCTTCGCGCTCTCCAGCATCGCGGTCTACGGCGTGCTGCTCGGCGGCTGGGCCAGCAACAACAAATACGGCTTCCTCGGCGGACTGCGGAGCAGTGCCCAACTCGTGGCCTACGAAATCCCGCTCGGCCTCGGCCTTCTCGGCGTCGTGCTCGCGGCCGGATCGCTCAAGCTCGACGTGATCATGAACGCCCAGGCAGAGAGCGGAGTTTGGTATGCGTTCGCGCAGCCACTGGGCTTCATCGTCTTTCTCGTGGCCAGCTTCGCGGAGGCGGCCCGTCTGCCGTTCGACCTGCCGGAGGCGGAGCAGGAACTGGTGGGCGGCTACCACACCGAATATTCGGGCATCAAGCTGCTGTTGTTTCTCGTGGCTGAGTTCCTGCACATGGTCACGGCGGCCTTCCTGATCGTGATCATGTTCCTCGGGGGCTGGCATCTCTGGGGCGTGACGGGCTCGAGCCAGGAAGTGACCTGGCTCGGTGCGTTCCTTCGCTTCGGCGTGCTCTCCGCAAAAATCTTTGCCGTCATCCTGTTCTTCATGCTCGTTCGCTGGAGCTGGCCGAGGTTTCGATTCGACCAGCTGATGAACCTCGCCTGGAAGGTGATGCTGCCGCTGGGCATCGCCAACCTCGTCACCGTGGCGACGATCGAAGAGTTCCGCCCGCAGCTCATCGAGCGATTCGGAGCCGGTCCGGCTGGAGTGATCGCGTTGGCAGCTCCCTGGGCGGTGTTCTTCCTGGGATGGATCGCCGCCGGCGTGCTCACGCCCTCCGGCACCGACAATACGCCCATCCGTACGCACACCATGCTCGATGCCGAACGTTCGCTTCGCGAACCAGATTTGGTGGAGGTTTGACATGAAGCCGACCGACCCGTCCGTCACCTGGATCGAGGAGAAGCCGCTGGGCCTGGCCGAGCGGCTCTACCTGCCGCTCTTCGTGCAGGGCCTCACCACCACGGCCCGCCATCTGGTGAGCCCGAAGCTGACCGTGAGCTATCCCGAACAGAGGCCCACGGTGGGCAACCCGCTCATCTACCGCGGCGTGCATCGGCTCAACCGCGACCAGGAAGGCCGCGTGAAGTGCGTGGCCTGTTTCCTCTGCGCCACCGCCTGCCCGGCGCACTGCATCGACATCGTCGCCACGAACAGCCCCTGGCCCGACCGCGAGAAATACCCCGAGAGCTTTGCAATCGATGAGTTGCGGTGCATCTTCTGCGGCATGTGCGAGGAAGCCTGCCCTGTGGATGCGATCGAACTCACGAGTCTCCTCGACCTCACCGGCAAGAGCCGCGAGGAAATGATCTTCGACAAAGAGAAACTGCTGAGCGTCTACGACATGACGAAGGATGCCGAGCCGATGAAGTCGGCGAGCCTGGGAGGCACGCTGTGACTCCACTCCCCTTCGCCCCTCTCTCCTCCGGACCACTGCTGGCCGGGGCCGTGCTCGCCACCGTCGCGAGCCTCTGGCTCCTGCTGCCGAATGGCCGCGACAACACCTCGATCCGCTGGCTCGGCTCGCTGCTGGGGCTCGCGGCACTGGCGGCCTTCATCGCAGCCGGCCGCCGGCTCGGTGGCCTCGGTGAGGAGGCGGTGTTTCTTATCGTGTCGCTCGTGGCCGTCATCTCTGCCGCCGCCACGATCGTGTCGCGGTCGCCGGTCTACGCGGCAATCTGGTTTGCCCTCTCGCTGGCCGGCGTGGCCGGCGTGCTCCTGGTCCTCGGAGCGCAGTTCCTCGGTGTTGCCACGATCGTGGTCTATGCCGGAGCCATTCTTGTGATGTTCCTCTTCGTGCTGATGCTCGCGCAGCCAGCAGGCCTCGCTCCCTATGATCGCGTTTCAAATGAGCCCTTCCTGTCGGCGCTCGCCGGGGCGGTGCTGCTCGGTGTGCTGTCGCTCTCAATCGGCCGGTTGTCGGCCGGACCGGCGACCTGCTGTGAGCCGCCTTCTCGGAACGCCGCCTCGCCATCGACGGCCTCACAATCGACAACCACGCCAGCCTTACCCGCAGGCGAACCGGCCCCAGCCGCAGGCGACACTGCAAGCGGCCCTGCCGCCGGTATGACGGCGACTGCCATCGATCCGCTGGCTGAAAACCATGTGGCCCGACTCGGTGGTGAACTGTTCGGCCGGCATCTCGTGGCCGTCGAAGCGGCAGGAGTTCTCCTTCTCGTGGCGCTCATCGGCGCGATCGCCGTCGTTTCCCGCGGCGAGGCTGCCCTTGCCGGCGATGCCACCACCACGCGGTCCGCCGCCGGCAGGAGTGCCACCCGATGAACACTGTGCAGTCACTTCCCCTGCTCCAAAACGCCCTCACCGTAGGTGCCATCCTCTTCAGTCTCGGACTCGTCGGCATCCTCACCCGGCGCAACCTGATCGTGATGTTCTTGGCGGCCGAAATGATGCTGCAGGGGATCTCGGTGAGCCTTGTGGCGTGGAGCCGCTACCACGGCGACTGGGGCGGCCACGTGCTGGTGATCTTCGTGCTCACCGTTGCCGCCTGCGAGGCCGCGGTGGCGCTGGTGTTCGTGCTGCAGGCCTTCTCGCGGACCGGCCGACTCGACGCCGCGGCATGGCAGTCGCTCCGTGAGGCCAACGTCGCCCGCACGGTCGATCACGAACTCCCCTCGATCGACACGGTGCCGCCACGATTCCCCACGCTCGCGCCTGCCGGCGTCCTCCCGCCCGCCGACGAGAACGAGCCGCTGCAACGCGAGCACGTCTGAGCCGCCGGCCTGCCTGGCCGCATCCGTTTTCCTCTCCATTCCATCCGTCATCCATCCGCCGTCCTCCTCTTCCATGCAAGAATTCTCCCCTTCGACGCTGCTGGTGCTCGTGCCGCTGCTGCCCCTGGTAGGAGCGATCCTCACCGTGCTGCTGGGCCGCACGCTCGGTGCCAAAGCCCATCTCCCGGCGATCGCGGGCATCGCTGCAGCCGCTGCCGTGGCCGTGATGCTCTTGGCTGCCACCGCCCGTGACGTCAGCCCCGCACACGGCCCCCATGCCGAGGCCGTCCGCCCGGTCGAGATGATCTCGACGCTCTGGAAGTGGGCTTCATTCGATGCGGCCTACACGCCCCCCACAGGCAGCCCGGCGACCGATGCCCGCCTGACACCCCGTGACCTCGCGGCCGGCCAGGACGTGCGCAGCTTTTCGATTCCAGTGGCACTGCGTCTCGATCCGCTCACCGCGACGATGCTCACGATCATCACCTGCGTCGGCCTGCTCGTGGCCATCTATTCCACCGGCTACATGCACGACGACCCGGGCTACCCGCGATTCTTTGCGCTGGTGGCAATGTTCGTCTTCTCGATGTCAATGCTGGTCGCCGCCAGTAACTTCCTCCTCGTCTACGTGTTCTGGGAGGCCGTGGGTGCCTGCAGCTACCTGCTGATCGGATTCTGGTTCACGAAGCCGGAAGCCGCCCGTGCCGCGAAGAAGGCCTTCCTCGTGAACCGCGTCGGCGACTTTGGCCTCGCCATCGCGGTCTTCCTGCTCTGGATGAGCTACGGCACGCTCGATTTCCACGACACCATCTCTCCCGATGGCGTGATCATGCCGGGCATTCTGGGACAGACCCGGCTGGCCGATGCGGCGGGCTATGCCGGCGGCGCGGTGGGCACCGCGATCTGTCTGCTCCTCCTGCTGGCGGCCTGTGGCAAGAGCGCGCAGTTGCCGCTGCACGTCTGGCTGCCCGATGCGATGGAGGGCCCCACGCCCGCCAGCGCCCTGATTCATGCGGCGACGATGGTGACAGCGGGCATCTACCTGATCACGCGCTCGGCGCCGCTCTTTGCCGCCTGCCCCGGCGCGCTCACGATGGTGTCGATCGTCGGTGCCACGACGGCGCTGGTGGCCGCCCTCATCGGGACGGTCCAGAACGATCTCAAACGGGTGCTCGCCTACTCCACGATCAGCCAGTTGGGCTACATGTTCGCGAGCCTTGGCACCGGCACCCTGCTCGGCTTCACTGCCGCGATCTTCCACCTGCTCACACACGCCTGCTTCAAGGCACTGCTGTTCCTCGGCGCCGGTTCTGTCATGCACGCCATGGGAGGCGTGATCGACATGCGGCGATTCGGCGGCTTGCGGCGGGTGATGCCGATCACGGCGGCCACGTTCTTCGTGGGTGCCGCGGCGCTCGCCGGCGTGGCCCCCTTTGCTGGGTTCTTCAGCAAGGATGAGATTCTGGCCGCATTGCACGCCAAGGGCTGGCCCGCAGCGCACGGCGACCACCATGCAACGGCAGTGGCTGGCGGTCCATTCCATCTCGCCGCGTTCTCCACCGACGCGACGCACGCGGCTGCCACCGCCCCGGCCGTTGGGCTCGACGGCCTCGACCGCCCGGAAACATGGCAGATCCTCTTCTGGATGTCGCTCGTCACGGCAGGCCTGACCGCCTTCTACACGTTTCGCGCTGTGTTCATGACCTTTACCGGGCCGACAAGGGTGCCCGAGGGCGCGCATGGCCACGGCGGCCACGGGGACCATGCTGGGCATGGTGGCCACGATAGTCATCAGTCCTACGA
>JBBAVO010000128.1:0-1399 GCA_040397635.1 Pirellulales bacterium | reverse complement strand
GCGGCCACGGGGACCATGCTGGGCATGGTGGCCACGATAGTCATCAGTCCTACGAGTCGCCCGCGTCTATGACGTGGCCGCTGATGATCCTCGCCGTGCCATCGGCGCTGGTGGGCTGGCTCCTCTTCAGCACGAACTGGCTCGCGCATTTCCTCTCGGCGACCCCGTCGCTCACGGCACCGGCCGTCGCCGCCACCGCCACGCCCCACGTGTTCCACATGAACCTTGCGATCCAGGGCACGCTGGCGGCCGCCATCGGCATCGTCATCGCCGCCATCGGCCACCTCGGCCGCCGCAGCGACGGCCCGCAGCTGGAGCGGTTCCTCGGCCCGCTGCAGACGCTCTTCGAGAACAAGTTCTACTTCGACCAAATCTACTCCGTGTTCATCGTGCGGCCGCTCGAGGCACTGGCCCTCGTCGCTGCGCTGTTTGATCGATACGTCATCGACGGGACCGTGGACGCCGTCGCCGGCCTCCCGGTCGCCCTCGGCGGCATCGTTCGGCGATCGCAGTCGGGCCTGCTGCAACGCTACGCGTTGGCCGGCGTGATGGGCGTGCTGGCGATCGTCGTCCTGCTCGCCTGGCAACTCCGGGGCTGACCCCACTCCCCACGCATCCACCTTCATCCTCTCTCTTTCAGCGGCCGATCCTCCATGAATGGCTTTTCCCCTGCGACGCACCTTCTGCTCGTGATCGCCACGCCGCTCATCGGCGCCGTCGTGGCCTGGGTGCTCGGCGGACGCGGACGCTCCGCTGTGCGACAGAGCGCGGCGGTGACCGCGGTCATCACCCTCGTCAATGCCGGCTGGCTCGTGCTGCGGTATCTGCAGAGCCCGGAGGCCGCCACCGGCGGCGGCTATGCGGTCTCCTCCGCACCCTGGCTTGTGGGAGGCATTTTCGACGTCCGACTGTCGCTGGGCCTGGATGGCCTCTCGATCTGGCTCTTCGGCCTCTCAGCCCTGCTCTCCCTCACGGCGGTGCTCGTCAGTTGGGACGCGATCAAGGAGAAGCCGGTCGGGTTCTATGTGCTGCTGCTTCTTCTGGAAGCGGCGATGCTCGGCGTGTTTGCGGCGCGGGACGTGATCCTGTTCTACGTGTTCTTCGAATTCACGCTCGTGCCACTCTTCTTCCTGATCGGGATCTGGGGCCACGATGAGCGGCGCCGCGCGGCGGTGAAGTTCTTCATCTACACGCTCACCGGCAGCGTGCTCGCCTTCCTCGGCCTGCTCACGATCGTGCTCTGGAATGCATCGCACACCGGCGTCATCACCTTCGACATCGCCAGCCTCACGGCCGGCATGGCCGCCCATCCGATGCCGATGAGCCGCGAAGGGGGCTGGCTGCAGATGATCGTGTTCCTGGCACTCTTCGCCGGCTTCGCCGTGAAGGTGCCGATCGT
>JBBAVO010000127.1:3186-8245 GCA_040397635.1 Pirellulales bacterium | reverse complement strand
TGTCGCTACCGCGGCTTGTGGCCGCGGAGCCATTCCGGCCAGATGCACCAGGCGTCGAAGCCGGCCGGCGGCTGCTTGCCGATGTAGTCGTCGCATTCGCCTCCCACCACGCTGGGCAGCGGCTTGCAGCACTGGCCGCTGGCCGCGAGCTGGTCGAGCCGCAGCTGCCAGCCGCCACCGAGGGCGCGGTAAAGCTGGATCATGCCGCGGGCCACGTCGCCGACGTTGTCGTTGAGCCGGATCTGCTCCTCGACCTGGTTCTTCTGCACGACGAACACGCGATTGAAGTCAGCCGTGCCTTCCTTGTACTGAATCTGGACGAGCTCGACCGACCGCGTCGCGGCCGCCAGCGCCACCCGTTGTTTCTCCATCGCCTCGCGGGCCTTGAGAAACGTGATAATGCCGTCTTCAGCCTCGCGACCGGCACGCAGCACCGTCTCCTGGTAGCGGGCCGCGAGCCCCTGAAACTTCGCATCCTGCTGGCGGATGTTGTTGAGCAGGCGGCCGTAGTTGAGGATCTTCCAGTCGACGACCGGGGCGATCAGGCCGAACTGCGAGTCGGATTCGAAGAGCTGGCCGATCTCGTTGGCATAGACGCCGAGATAGCCGTTGAGCGAAAACGCGGGATAGAGATCGGCCTCGGCGACGCCGATCTGGGCGGACTGCGCGGCGAGTTCCCGCTCCGCCGCGCGGACGTCGGGCCGCCGTCGCAGCAGATCGGCGGGGATACCAGCCTCCAGGGCCGGTGGTGATACCGGGATATCCGTCGCGCCGAGCCGCCCCGCGAGATCCTCGGGCGGAATGCCCAGAAGCATGCAGAGCGCGTTGGCGGCCACGCGGGCCTGCTGTTCGTAGCCCGGAATCGAGGCCTCGGTCTGGGCGAGGTTGAGTGTCGCCTGTGAGAAGTCGAGTTCGCTGGTGGCGCCCCCCTGGAAACGGTTGGTCGCCAGTTCCAGCGACTGCCGCTGGATGGACGCCAGTCGCCGGAGGTCGGCCACCTGCTTGGAGGCGATCCGGTATTCCACGTAGCGTTCGGCCACGTCGGCGATGAGCGTCACGAGCACGCCGTCGTATTCCTCGACGCTCGCCTGATATTTGCCCTCGGCCGATTCGATGTTTCGCCGCAGCCTGCCCCAGACATCGAGTTCCCACGACAGGTTGAAGCCCGTCTGCCAGATGCTGAAGCTGTTGTTGCCAAGCGCACTGAGCGCGCCAACGTTCCGGCTGAGCACCCACCGATCGTAGGCGGCGACGGCCCCTTGCGCCTGCGGAAAGAATCCTCCCACGGTGATGTTGTAGGCCGCCCGGGCCGCGAGCACGCGGAAGCCCGCCTCCCGCAGCGAGAGGTTGCCCTCGTAGGCCTGCAGCACCAGCCCGTTGAGCACCGGATCTTCGAACTGCTCCCACCAGAGTGTCTCGACGTCCGACATCGACCGCACCTGCGCGTCGCCGGCATCGATCCACTCGCTCTCCACCGGCGCCGGCGGCCGCATGTAGTCCGGCCCGACCATCATGTTGTTGCGCCAGTATTGGCTCCACGACGTGCAGCCCGATGTGGCCAACGCGCACGCCGCCACGATCAGGCAGATCGCCTGGTGTTGCAACGAACGTATGATTGCGTGGCTCGTCACGAACGATTCGTCCGATCCGGGGAGTCGGCTCGCCCGGCCTGTCGCCGGCCCGCGGCGGGGGCTGAAAAAAGACGTTTCACCGCTGAAATCGTGCGGTTTGCTACGCCGCCGTGAGGCTATTTTTCAAGCTGGCGAGACGGGGCAGAGGCTGGGGGTTCCGGGGGAAATGCCTGCCGCGAAAGCTCTCCGGCCCCCCCAGACTGACGCCACAAGAGGCGCGTTCCGCGGGGTATTGGTATTGTGGTGAGTCCACGAAGCTTATCCGTGGGCGATCCCATGCGCCGCCGCTGCGACGTCGGATGGGCAGACTCAAAGGACGTCACCAGGCAAGGTGTGGATATGAAGTCAGTCACTGGTCGGCTGCCGGCGGTTGCGGTGATGATCACGTCGCTGGTCGCGTGCGGGATCCTTCGCGCCGCCGATGCCGACAGCCCATCCGTGACGGAACTCACCGTCAAGCAGGCGACTGAACTTGCCGGCAGGCATGGTGATCTGGAACTGAGCAACCTCCGTGTCTTGTCACCGCAGGTGGCCGAACTGCTCACACGTTCCAGCGGTACTCTGGAACTCAACGGCCTGATATCGCTCTCGTCCGAGTCGGCCACCGCGCTGTCGCAGCCAGACGCTTTTCTCGAACTTGATGGCCTCACCGAACTGCCGCTCGACACCGCCCGTGCACTGATCACACCGACGAGCCCGCGGGCCATCGCGCTCCGAGGCCTGTCGGCCATCAGCGATGAAGTAGCGGAAGTCATGGGCCAGCACACCGGGTACCTTCGGCTGTCGGGCTTGACTGCCGTCACGGACCGCCAAGTCGAACTGCTCGCAGCGCATCACGGATACCTCGGACTCTCGGGGCTGAAACAGCTATCCCTAAGGGCGGCCACGGTACTCGGGAAGCACGACGGCATGCTTGGACTCAATGGCCTCAGGACACTCACGCCGGAAGTGGCCGCGGCCCTGACACCGCACAGCCAGTTCCTGAGGATGGACGGCCTGCAGACGATCTCCGACGAGGTCGCAGCGGCCCTGGCACAACACAAAGGCCCCCTTGGGTTGCACGGGATCACCACCCTCTCCGACACCGCGGCCGAGGCGCTCGCCCGACACCAAGGCATGCTCTACCTCATGGGACTGGAGACACTCTCCGACCAGGCCGCGGCGGCCCTGCGGGCCAGCCCTGAGGTTCGCATGCCGGCTCGGTTCCGGCCACAGCCGCCGGCAGACCTACAGGCGACCGCTCCCACCGACGCCCCATCTGCTCCTCCCGCCGATCACCAGTCGGAGCGCACCAAGGAACTCATCGCCGCCGGCCGGCCCGTCGATGCGGGCAAGCTGGAGATCGAGAGTCGCTTCCATCTGGCCAGAGCGATGTGGAGCTACGACGGCCTAGAGACACTCAATGAGGCCTGGGCTGAAGAAGCGACTGACGAAGCGGAGCGGGCCCGTCTCAATCGGGTGCGGGAATTCAGCCCGGCCTGGTGGCGTGAGATGGAATATCGCTACGGGATACACCATCCGGTGCCGGAGAGCCACCAGGATTTCACCGTGGCGCTGGGGCTCCTGCGCACGCAGGCGAACGTTGTCGGCGGAAGCTCACCCGGCATGGTCTCCAGTTGCCGTCTCTGCCATTCAACCATGCTCTTCACGAATCCCGATCCCCGCAATCCCGAGCCACGGTTCGCGGAGGGCATCCCGAACGCCTTCCTCGACTTCGAGCGGTTCCATCAAAACGTGGCGACCAGCGGCGGAACGAGCCCGGGCTTCCTCTTCGCCAAGAATCTGCCACGGTTCTTCGTGGACTCCGCCGACTTCTTTGGAATCCTCGTGCCCGTAGTCCGACCCGACGGCATCAAGCCGAGCCTGCTCCGCTACGACAAATTCTTCGTGGCCGACCACGGCAGCAGCTTCACGAAGAAAATTGAGGGGAAGGTGCCACTGATCCCCTTTCTCAAACCTCAGCCCTGGACCAACTACAAATACAAGACCGCTGGCACGGAGGGCCAAGGCCTTTACGTCGACGGCGGCTTTGCCGGCAACGTCGCCGACGTGACCTACGCGATGGCGATCAGCCGCGACCATCTCGGCGCCGATTACGCCGATGCCCGCGAGGTGTTTCGGCAGTGCGTTCCAGAATATTTTAAGTCACTCACCACGCCGCGATATCCGTTCATCGCCGATGTTGCCGAGGAGAGGGCCGACGCCGGCCACGCGGTCTTCATGGAGACCTGCGCCCGCTGCCACGGCGACTTCAAGAAGACCGGAGCGAAGACCTACGACCTCGTGAGCTTCCCCAACACGCTCGTGGACCAGGACGAACTCGGCACCGACCCGCTGCGGATCACCGGCGTGTTTGACATGAATGCCGAGGAGAAGAAGCGATTCCTGAGTGGCAAAGTGACAGTGACTCACAAGTACGTCGCACCGCCGCTGGTCGGGATCTGGGCCCGCGGCCCGTATCTCCATAATGCATCGGTGCCCACGGTCTACAACCTGCTCAAATCGTCGACCAGGCCGCGGAAATACTCCATGCGTCCCAGCAGCACCGATCCCGACAACTACGATCAGGCCCGAATCGGCTGGAAGTTCATCGATGAATCAGCGAAAAGCCACCAGCAGATCCTGGAGCAGATGGAGCAGGAGCCGTATGTCCGCGTCTTCGACCCCGACTGGCGGTCCCCGGAGCAGTGGGAGTCGCTCAAGGAGGCGCTCTCGAACGTGCAGAACGTGAAGGTCGACCCCACGAAGCCCGAGCTCTACACCGGCATGCTCAACACGGGCCACACCTTCGGCGACGATCTCTCGGAGGAACAACGGCTCGCTGTGCTCGAGTTCCTCAAGTGCCTGTAGCGGAGGCCGCAGGACTGCTGCCACTCCAAAGCGGGTGAGTTGTCCCATGCCCCAGGGCCTGGCCTTTTCCACCTGCTCCGGATCGACGTCGTCGGCATGTCGCGTCTCTTTGGCTAGTTGTGCGGTCGATCGAGGCACAGGTTGCGCCCCAGTACGCGATCCGAAAACAGCACCGTGGTTCGGTACAGCAACGCGTAGCACATCAAGGTGCAGCAGAGTCTGATTCTCCACGTGAACACCGGGAAGATGCGACGGATAGCCGTTCGCAGGATTCTGTTGGTGACGCTGAGTGCGACGACATGGTTGACGACGTCCAAGTTATTGAGATGCGTGTGCGGGCGACTCAATGCCGCATCGAGAAGCGGTAACTGCTGAAGACACTGCTCATCGCGGATGAGCGTCCAGAACACGCGACTGAAGACGTGATAGACCGCTGGGGCGGTTCCGGTCGTATCGAGCAACTCTTCGCCGACAAGAAAGAGACGCCCCAGATGCTCACCGGCGGCACAGGTCTTCAGATAGAGACCGTCGAGATTCCCTACCGCGACCGGGTGTGCAGGACGTGCGTAGCCAGTTCC
>JBBAVO010000127.1:0-3086 GCA_040397635.1 Pirellulales bacterium | reverse complement strand
ACCGGACCACCCAATGCAACTGCCCCTGCGTGTCATTGCTTTCCTGCGACCGAAGGACGTTCACGCAGAGGTCCAGGGCCGAGGCTCCACCACCAACGACGACCACCTTCCGTCCTCTGGTCTCCTCCCATTGGTGGATTTGGCTCGAGTGGACCATCGGCACACTGCCGTCCGTGTCGATCGAGGGCACAATGGGCCTGGCATGCCTTCCCGTGCAGAGCACCAGTTTGCGGCAGCGTAGTTCCTCGTGCGTGCCGACACCGGAGTGGACCTGAAGCACCCAGCACCCTTCGTGATCCCAGACACAACTGACCACGTCGTGGGAGCAGCGAATGAAGGGCTGCAGGTTTTGCACTCTCACATACTCGGTGACGTAGTGCAGCACGTCACTGGCCCGCCACACGTTCTTGCGTGTCGTAAATCCCTGGAGGCAGAAATCGAGCGGATGGTTCTGGACGGTCTGCCACGCGGGAACACGCGTCCACAGTCCACCGAGTGACTCGTCACGTTCGAGCAGCAGGATTCTGGTGTATTGCTGCCGAACGGCTTCCGCGAGCATGAAGACGCCACCGAGTCCGCCTCCCACGATGACGGCATCCAGAATTCCATCTTCGGCTCTGGATTGGTGTTCCATGGCAGTGAGCCGAAATCGCGGCCGCCGAGACGGCGCAGAATTGAGTCCACCCCACCATGCTAACTGTCTCGTCGCGGCCCGACACCCATGCGGCAGCATCTATTCGCGGATTCCACGCTTCCTGAAGCGTTGATGATCGGGCTAAAAAACCAGCGCGAACCAAAACGCTGCGAGCCGCGTATCTTTCCCGTCGACGAGCTTCGGCAGCACTTTCTCGGGGCATGCTGCCCGCCCGCCACAATCGTCATGAAGTGGCTGTCCGCCGTCCTTCGGGATGCACGGGCGACGCTCCCTCCCTCCCTGTAACCCCCAGGCGAGTGCGCCTGCTCATTCCCGCGGTTGCGATTCCTCCCCGTGGATTTGTCACCCTGGTTTGAAAGGACTCTTCTATGTCTCACGTCAACGCTCGGAATGTTCGCTTCTGGCATCAACCCAGCCGGATTCTGTTTGCCGAGGAATCGATCCTCGCCATAACGATCGTCGCTGCTGGGTGTCTCTATCTGTTTGCGTGGCTGCCGAAGCCAATCATGCCCCCCGCCGCCACGGCAACGGTGCAGACGCTGAAGGCCGCGCTCGCGCGGCCCCCACGCGAAGAATCGGGAATGTCGCTGCTGACCGCCAGCCAGCCGATGATGCGTTCTCTCCAGCGAGTCCAGAAGCGCGAGGCTCGTGGTGCGTTCGACGAATCGACCCGTGCCGCGTGGGCGGCCGCGGGCGAGGAGATTCGAAAGCTCTCCTTGGTGCCAATTCGGACGAGCGACGGCCGCGTCATCCGACTCTGGATGGGCGAAGGGGAAGAGGAGCGGGTTACCGTCCTCGAAGGCTTCCTCGAGGAATTGCTGCCGGGCAGATTCGCTGCTCTCGAGGAGCAGCGGCGTGCTGCAGTGGCCGCCGACCCATCCCTCGATGATTCGCTGCCCAGCGTGACCTGGTTCACCGTGGCCGAGGAAGCTGCAGCCGACGTCCAGACACAGGCGATCAACCTCTGCCTGCTCCGGGAGGAGGCCCTCAAGAACGCGGCTCTGATTCGGAAATACCGTGCCATCGTTGGCTACGATCACTGGAAGGCGGCCTGCGCGGTTGGAGCGAGCCCGGCGGGATTGGCGGCTCGTGCCGCGATCTGGCGGGCCGACTACGACGTGATGGTTGCCCAGTTCGACCTCGCGAAGGATGCCTACGAGGAGGGCTTCCGGGCCTGGCGGGCGGTGTGCGATGCGTCTCCCGCGATCCGGTCGGAGCCGATGATGGTCTCGGAGTTGAAGGAGCACCTCGACCGGTATCGTGAGGTGCTCGCCACGCTGAACGTGCAGGGCGACAGCCCGGCCCGGCTGGAGGACGTGATTGGCGGATCGGAGCCGGTCACGCTCTGACCTCCGATCGCCAAAGGCACCCAGGAAAGCGGTAGCACTTTTCGCCGGTGGGGGATTCGCTCATAATCCTCCACCGGCGATTGGCTTGCGCGGATCGGCAAGCGCTTCCTGCCCAGCGACCGCTGACATGCGTTCTGCAACACACCTCCGGGACTGTTCTGATATGCACCACCGAACCTACCTGCTCACCAGACGGACCATCCTGTCGATGGCCGTTGCCGCTCTTGCCCTGACAACCCTTGGATTTGGAGGATCAAACGTGACCGCTGCCGACAACAAGAACCCGCGTTGCTTCATGGACATCAGCATCGGCGACAAGCCGGCCGGCCGCGTGGTCATCGAACTCCGGGCGGACGTGGTGCCGAAGACTGCCGAAAACTTCCGCGCCCTGTGCACCGGCGAGAAGGGCTTTGGCTACAAGGGCTCGTCGTTCCACCGCGTGATCACCGAGTTCATGTGCCAGGGCGGTGACTTCACCAACCACAACGGCACCGGCGGGAAATCGATCTACGGTGAGAAGTTCGCTGACGAGAATTTCCAACTGAAGCACACCGGCGCTGGCGTGCTGAGCATGGCCAATGCCGGCCCCAACACCAACGGCTCGCAGTTCTTCCTCTGCACC
This sequence comes from Pirellulales bacterium, assembly GCA_040397635.1. Classification (GTDB taxonomy): domain Bacteria; phylum Planctomycetota; class Planctomycetia; order Pirellulales; family UBA1268; genus CAMCQY01. The sequence goes on along the minus strand of JBBAVO010000127.1, from coordinate 460 downwards.
GTTCCCACCCCGTGGCTCGACGGCAAGCATGTCGTGTTTGGGAACGTGGTCGAGGGCATGGACGTCGTCAAGGCGATCGAGAACGTCGGTTCCGGCAGCGGAAAGACGAGCGCCAAGGTGGTGATCACCGACTGCGGCGAGGTGAAGTAAGGGAGAGCAGCCCGCAGGCCGGTCTGGTCTGCCCGCTTCGGAGCCCTCACAGTTTCACGCCCCACACGGCCCCCCGCGAGCGATTGCGGGGGATCGGTCGCAGCCGCTCAAGTGCTGCGACAGCGGCCGGCACGGCCACCGCCGTGAACGTGCCGCCGTGGGCCGTAGCAACGGTGATCAGGTTCTGGTTGCGGCCCTGTTGCTCGCGCAGCCGGTCTGGATCGACCTGACCGGTTCGCCGGCCGATCACGCTCAGCTGCACACCAAAGGTGTGGACGACGGCGCCGCCGAAGTCAGCCGCTTCGAGCCG
>JBBAVO010000126.1:0-8275 GCA_040397635.1 Pirellulales bacterium | reverse complement strand
GAAAAACAAAAAAAGCCGGCAAGAAGGAGGGCCCAAAGGCTCTCTTTCTCGCCGGCTTACGCTGCGATGGGCCACCCAGATCAAGGCTGGGATGCCCCTCGACTCGTCTTCCGTTCACATGTTGTTGTGCCGAACGTCCGCCGCGATTCGTGATCGCATCCGGCCCGACGACGCCCGCATTATAAGTGGCGCCATAGAGAACGCAAGAAGGCTGCGCAATTTGCGTTGACTGCGTTGCTTGTGGCGTCTGTGCGTCAGCTGGAATGCGTTTGGACCACGATTGATGTTGCCGTCACAAGGCAGTCTGCCGCGGACCGCTTTCCCCATCCTGCCTATCTGACATCTGCGAGGTTCGACTCATTGGCTCCTACGACTCCTGCCGAAGCCAACTCCCAAGCACGATATCCCCACCGCAGTGGGGGTGCATTCCTGGCGGAAGGGAGTTCGGCGTGGACGCTTTGAAATCGCAGGGTGAGATTGAGGCTGCGGTCTGCGATGCCGTGGCACGGTTTCAGCAGGAATACATGGGCCGTGGCCCCCGGCACGTGCATACCCACCTCATCGACAACAAACTGTTTGTTCACTTGGAGGGAGTGCTGACGGCGGCGGAGCAACGGCTCATGGATGGGCACGGCAACGGAAACAGCCGGGGGGCGGAACTGCTCAAGCAACTCCGCAGCCATCTCGTGCTTGCCGGCAAGGCCATGCTCGACACGCTCGTTCGCGATGCCACCGGATCCCAGCCCGTGAGCGTCCATCACGACATCAGCCCGACCACGGGAGAGGAAGTGCTCGTCTTCACGCTCGCAGCGGCACCGCAGTGCCGCTGTCGAGGCGGGCCCAACGACCGCCGACGGCGGTAGCTTCTTCTTCATGCTCGTCCCAGTCGGTGGCCGAGGGCGTTCGGCGCGTCGAGCCGTCGGCGGTGGCTGGAAGGGATTCTTTACAGACTCCCGACCCCACCGCCGGCGGCCGCGATGTGGCGGCTTTCGGCATTGCAAGTCGCGGCAACAGGCCACCGCCCCGTGCCATGGCCGGATGCGGAGTACGCTGAGGGGAGACCCGCAGCGGTTTCTGCGGCGTTCCCGCCTGTCGATTGCCACCATGACGCACCACCGCGACCAGCCCGCCCCCACGCAGGCCGCTTCTTGCCACGCGGCGCAGGCGGATCGGGCGGAGTCGATCATGGTCGCCATTGAATCGGCGGCGAGGTTTCTGCCCACGCAGGGCCCCATCGGCGTGTTCATCGCCCAAAACCCGCTCCACGCTTTTGAATGCGAGCCCTTCGAAGACGCCGTCGTCCATGCGGCCCAACTCTATGGCACCCAGCCCTACCTCTCGGAGGCGCGGTACCGGGAGGAACTCGCTCGCGGCCGGATTCGGGCTGCCGATCTGGAGGCCGTGCTCGACAGTGACATCAGCGGCGGTGGCGCCTTGCTCGCCAACGGGCGGCTGTCGCTGCGGGATCTGCGGCTGGCACTCCTGCTCCATCCGGTGCGGCAGGAGGACGATGCCGCCGTCCGCTGGACGCTCACCGAGCAGGATGTCGTCGAACGGCTCCGCGATGACTTGAGCCCCGAGGCCCGTTGGCGACTGCTCAGCGATGGCAGCGAAGACGGTATCGAAAACAAAGACCCCCGACTGTCCGACAGCGACGACGAGGCGACGCGGCGGGCAATTTTTTTTCCCGGTTCCGAGGCTGGGCAGGCCGGCGTGGAACAGCGCACGTCGAGTGAACTCTGGCATGCCTGCGTCGAGGCGGTCTCCCTGACCCGTCCCTCGATCACGCACACCCGACCGCCGGTGCGGCACCGCGATCTCATCATGGCGGTCGATCCCGCGCTCGACACTGACACCCTCGTCCATCCGCTGCTGATCCGATTCTGTGCGGCGTTTTTGGACCAGGGGGTCGCGGCGTGGCCGATGCCGGGCCGCGAGCGGGGGCTGCTGGAGGCGGTCACACGCATCTATTCCGTCCGCTTCGGCCCGACAGACCCCTGGAGCGCAGGCCTCCCGCAGGCGTTTCGACGCATTCGCGGCGTCCCGGCAGTTGATGTGATCGCCGTGGAACTCGACCGACTTGGCGTGCCAGAGGCCGAGTGGGACGAGTATCTGACCCGCACCTGCCTGGCCTTGCGGGGGTGGGCCGGGATGATCCGCCATCTCGAGGAACGCCCCGACCGCGCGCCTGTCGAGCCGGTGCCCGCGAGGCTCATCGACTTCGTCGCCCTGCGGCTTGTCTGCGATCGCGTGGCCGCGGAATGGGCGTCGCGGCAAATCGGCTTCAGGACCAACGGGGCAGGCGGTCCCTCCGCCCTGCCACCCAACGGCCGCCTCCGCGATCTCTGGACGGAGCTCCGCGACCACTATCCGCCCACGCGGGGGCCGGGCAGCCTGGCGCGGGCCTTCCTGCTCCATCAGGTGTCGCAGTTGCTCGGACTGACCGCCCACGACATCCGCGGGCTCGACGAGAACGAACTGCTCCGGCTCGAGCATGCCATCTCCGCCTTCGACGGCTTCACGCGGCGCCGGCTCTTCCATCTCGCCTACGAGCGTCGCCACCAGATCCAGACGCTCGACGCTTTGGCGTCGCATGTCCGCTTCGCCACGCCGGCATCGGCAACGCGGCCGCTGTTTCAGGCGGTGCTCTGCATGGATGAACGGTGCGAGTCGTTCCGCCGGCACTTCGAGGAGCTTGGGCCGGGCTTCGAGACCTTTGGCACCGCCGGATTCTTTGGCGTGCCGATGTACTATCGGGGCATCGACGACTGGCATGCGGCGCCGTTGTGCCCGATCGTGATGCGGCCAAGGCACACCGTCGTCGAGTTGCCGGTCGATGACGCGCGTGCGCTCCACGAGTTTCATCGCAGCCTCCGGCGGCGGGTGGGGCAGTTTGCCGGCGGCGTTTCGACCGGCAGTCGCACGCTCCTTCGCGGCGGGCTGTTCACGGCGTTTGCCGGGGCGGTGGCGGCCTTGCCACTGGTGGCCCGCGTCGCGTTTCCGCGGCTCTCGGCCCGGCTGGGCAGGACCGCCTCCGAACTCACGCGACGCAGGGTCATCACCCGGTTGGCGCTGGAACGCGAAGGGGAAGACTTTCTGCCAGACGGTACACACGCCGGCTTCGACGTCACCGAGATGGTCGCGATCGTTCGCCGCGTGCTCGAAGACATCGGCCTCACCAGTGGTTTTTCCCGGCTGGTTGCCGTGATCGGGCACGGCTCCTCCAGTCTCAATAACCCCCACGAAAGCGCCTACGACTGCGGTGCCTGTGGGGGTGGACCTGGCGGCGCTAATGCCCGCGCCTTCGCGATGATGGCCAACGACCCCCGCGTGCGGGGACACCTGGCCGAGGAAGGGCTGCCTATCCCCGACGACACCCGATTCATCGGCGGCATCCTCGACACGTGCGCCGACACGGTCACCTGGTTCGATGCGGACCGGCTGCCCGAGAGCCATCGTCGTGATGCCGACGTGCTGCGGCGGGCCTGCGCGCAAGCCTGCGTTGCCGACGCGCACGAACGGTGCCGGCGGTTCGAATCGGCTCCGCTCGACCTCACGCCGCGGGAAGCGAGCGAGCATGTGGAGGCGAGGTCGGTGGACCTCGCGCAGGTCCGTCCGGAACTCGGCCACGCCACGAATGCCGCCGCCATCATCGGCCGGCGTTCGCGGACCCGCGGGCTGTTTCTCGATCGCCGGGCGTTTCTCGTCTCCTACGATCCGACCGAGGACGACGACTCGGTGATCCTCACGCGCACGCTCGCGGCCGTGGGGCCGGTGGCCTGCGGGATCAACCTCGCCTACTTCTTCTCTGCGGTCGATCGGCTTGGCTACGGCTGCAACACGAAGCTCCCGCACAACATCACGGGCCTGATCGGCGTGATGGACGGCCAGTCCAGCGACCTGCGGACCGGGCTGCCGTGGCAGACGGTGGAGATCCACGAGCCGCTGCGACTGCTCGTCGTGATCGACGCCACTCCGGAGCAGATCGTCGCTGCTGTGGCGCCGCTGGCTGAAGTGAGGCAGCTGGTCAAGAATCATTGGGTCCATCTGGTGTCATGGGATCCGCAGACGGGGGCGTTGGCTGTCTATGACCGCGGTACATTCGTGCCGTATGTGCCGGAACTGAACGACATTCCGGTGGTGGACCGCTCCGTGTCGTGGTATGCGGGCCGGCGCGATCACCTCGCCCCTGCCCGCGTTTTGGCGGCGCTCCCCAAGCGGGCCTCCCCGGCCGGAAGTCACCGCGCATGACAAAGCACGACATCGTCTCGCTACTCGTCACCTGTCAGCTCGCCGCCCCGGCGGCCACGGTGGCACTCGTGGGCGTGCCCGCACTGCTCGGCCGGCCGCCGTCAGAACGGGCCACGTCCCGCATCGTCGGGGCCGGTTTCGCCATCGGCTTCATCGCCGGCCTGATCACGCTCGCCACGCTCGTCGCGCGTGGCTTTGTCCCGGAGATCGTCCATCTGGGGGCGTGGTTCTCCGTGGGACACCACGAAGCCACCGTCGAACTCGTGGCCGATGCGCTCTCCGTGCCCTACGTCTGCTTCTCGACCGGCCTGTGCGGCCTGGTCAACGCCTTCGCGAGAAAATATCTCCATCGCGAGCCGGGGTTCACGCGATTCTTCCTGCTGCTGGCGGTGTTTGGCACCGGCATGAATCTGATGGTGCTGGCGGGCAGCATCGACGTGCTGTTTGCCGGCTGGGAACTGCTTGGCATCTCGTCCACGCTGCTGATCGGATTCTTCCTCGAACGCGGCAATGCGGTGCGGGCGGCCATGCGTGCCTTCGCGACCTATCGGGTCTGCGACGTTGGTCTGCTCGCCGCGGCCGTCATGGTGCACCGCGCGGTCGGGTCGGGTGACTTCGATCGGCTTTTCGGCTCGAACTGGCCCAATGGCACCTGCCTCGTGCCGGCGGCCACGGCCACGATCGTGTCGCTCCTGCTCGTCTTTGCAGCGATGGGAAAGAGCGCGCAGGTGCCCTTCTCGGGCTGGCTGCCGCAGGCGATGGAGGGGCCGACGCCGTCGAGCGCCATCTTCTACGGCGCCCTCTCGATCCATGCCGGTGCCTATGTCCTGCTTCGCTGCGAGGCGTTGCTCGACCAGTCGCCTCTGGCCCGGCTGCTGCTGATCGCGATCGGTCTGGGCACGGCTCTCCATGCCGCCGTGGTGGGCCGCGTGCAGACCGACTTGAAGAGCATGCTCGCCTACGCCTCGATGACGCAGTCTGGCCTGATCTTCGCGGAGATCGGCTTCGGCTGGCGGGTGATTCCGCTGGTGCATGTCATCAGCCATGCGATCCTCCGCAGCCTGCAGATCCTGCGGTCGTCGTCGGCCCTGCATGACCGCCACGAACTGGAGGCGGCCCTCGGCGGGCATCCTGGCGCCGATCGGTGGGCGCTTGGCCGGCTGCTCCCGGAGGGACTCCAGGCACGGATCTATCGCATCGCCCTTGACCGCGGTTTCGAGGAGATGGTGGTGGGCCGGCTGTTCATCGTGCCGGTCCTCTGGCTGCTCGAATCAGCCGCCGACCTCGAGCGTCGCTGGCTCGTCTTCCTGGGGGGCGATGCGGGCCCGGGCGGAGGCCGCTCATGATCCCACCCGACGATCGCGGCCTGTTGGTCGCGGCTGCGATCACGGTGGCCGCCCCCCTGATCGGCTCCGCCGTCACGTCGGTGGGCCTGACGCGTGGCAGACCCCGCCGGCTTGCGGTGGCGATGGCCTTCGTGTCGCTGCTGGCCAGCCTGGCCATCACGATGCTCTGGAGCCAGACCGACGGTGCTCCTCGGCTGTTCGGTGACCGGCTCGGTGGCGGGCGGCTTGTCTGCATCGACGGCATCACCGCCGTGCTGCTCCCCTACGTGGCTTTGGTGGAGATGGCGATCCTGCTGGTGGCGCCGCGGCGGGCGCTCGAGCCGTCGGCCGTGGCTCGCCTTCTCTTCGGCGCCGCCACCACCTTCGCCCTGTTTCTCACATCGCATCCGCTGCTGTTGGTCGCGCTCTGGTGTGCGACGGCGCTGCCCACCTGGATCTCCGTGCGGAGCACGCCGGGAGGCTATGCGGCCGCCCGCGTGTTTGCCATCGCGATGTCCACTGCGGTGCTCTGCATGACGATCGGCACGGTGCTCCTGATCATCGATCCGCCCTGGGAAGCCGCCGCCGGCTGGGTGGGCTCGGCGGGGGGCTGGCTGGTGGCGATCGCGGTCATGGTCCGCAAGGGGATCTTCCCGTTTCACTCTTGGTATCCCGCGCTCTTCTCCGGCGCGACCATGTCCACGGCACTCGCGGCCACGATGCCGCAGGTGGCTTCCTACACCGCCGTGCGGCTGCTCATCGGCCACGTTGACCATCCGGAGGGAGTGGCCGCCGAACTGGTCGTGCTCTCGCAGCTGGCGCTCGTCACGGCGACCTACGGTGCGGCGCTCGCGATCGTGCAACGCGACCTGCGATCGCTCATCGGCACGCTGGCGATGAGCCAGTCGGCGATGGTACTCGCGGGCCTCGCCGGCACGCTCCCGATGGAGCTCAACGGCGCCTTTTGTGTCTGGATATCCAGCGGCCTGGCCCTGACCGGCATCGGCCTGGTGTCATGGGCGCTCGAGAGCCGGGCGGGACCGATCCGGCTCGACACGCCCCAGGGGCGGTTCTGGGACGCACCCGCCCTGGCGGCGTTTTTCCTGCTCTTCGGACTGGCCGGCATCGGCCTTCCCGGCACGCTCTCGTTCGTGGCCGACGACCTGATCGTGTCGGGCAGCCTCGATGAGCAGCTGCACGCCGGTCTGCTCGTGATCCTGGCGACCGTTCTCTCCGGCATCGCCATGATGCGCGGCTGGTTCCATGTGTTTGGCGGACCGGTCGATTCCGACGGCACGCGGCACGCCATCCTGCCGCGCGAACGGCTGGCGTTGACGATCCTCCTGGCAGTGCTGTTTCTCCTGGGCCTCTGGCCCGATCCTCTGGTCCGGGCCCTCGACCGGGCCACGGGCCGTCTGCTCGGCGTTTCGGCGGCCGCCCCGGACCTCGATGTACAGGATTTGCAGGATTTGCAGGAGGGACGTTGAATGGTAGCCGGCGGTTCGGCATCCAGACCATCTCCAGCGGAGTTCCGTTCCCAGCGGACATCATCATGGCAGCGCGAAAGTCGGCAGGCGGTGACACGGCACGCGGCAGGGCGATCGAGACGCCATCCGATATCGAGGGCCTCGGCGTCTTCTATCTAGGCCGCAAAGTCGATACCAGCGGCGGCGGCTCGGCCGGCGGTTCCTTGGGCGGACAGCCCCTTTTGATCGATGCGCGACGGTTCACGACTCACGCCGTCTGTGTGGGCATGACCGGCAGCGGCAAGACGGGCCTGCTCATCGACCTCATCGAGGAGGCGGCGATCGACGGCATTCCCACGCTCGTCATCGATCCCAAAGGAGACCTTGCCAACGTGCTCCTGTCGTTCCCCGGGCTCGCGCCGGCCGACTTCCTGCCGTGGGTCGAAGCCGACGCTGCGAAGCGAGACGGGATCACAGTTGAAGAGCTTGCTGAACGGACAGCGAAGAAATGGTCTGACGGTCTTGCCGCCAGCGGGCAGTCGGCCGAGCGGATCCGTCGTCTGCACGAGTCGGTTGACATGGCGGTCTACACGCCGGGCAGCCGCACGGGCCGGCCGCTGGCGATGCTCGAGAGCCTCGATCCGCCACCGGCTCACGTGCTCGACGATGCCGAGGCCCGCCGCGAACGGATCGAGTCGCTGGTGTCGGGCATCCTCGCGCTGGTCGGCATCGACACGGAGCCCGGCAAGAGCCGAGAGCACGTGCTGCTCTCCACGATCATCGATTGCATGTGGCGGAGCGGACAGAAGCTCGACTTTGGGGCCTTGGTGCGGGCGATTCCGGCGCCGCCGATCGAACGGGTCGGGTTTCTCGACCTCGAAAACTTCTATCCAGCCGGCGATCGCTTCCAGTTGGCCAGCAAGCTCAACACCGTGGCTGCCGCGCCCGGCTTCGAGGCCTGGCTCGAAGGGGATCCACTCGACGTGGGCCGCCTGCTCTGGACGCCGACCGGCAAGCCGCGGGTGGCCGTCGTCTCGATCGCGCATCTCAACGACAGCCAGCGCATGGCCTTTGTGACGCTGCTCGCCGGGCAGACAGTGGCCTGGATGCGATCCCAGGGGGGCACGTCGTCGCTGAAGGCGATGTTTCTGATGGACGAGGTCTTCGGCTACCTGCCGCCGACCGCCAACCCGCCGAGCAAGACGCCGATCCTCACGCTCCTGAAGCAGGCCC
>JBBAVO010000125.1:0-8313 GCA_040397635.1 Pirellulales bacterium | reverse complement strand
TCCCATCGCGGAATGCACTGCAGATCTTCGTGGCCGCCGTCGTGATGGGATTCCGTGGCATCCTGCGAGACCGTCCCGACGCGCTCGACACCTGGCTGCGGTCCAATGGACAACTCATCAAGCTGGGCGTCGATCGCCCCGTTGTGCCAGAGATCGGTCCGGACGTGCCCGGAGCGCCGCCACTGATGGGCAGGACAAACCTGATGTGGGCGATTCTGTTGTCGGCGTTGGCCGCAGCCGCTCTCATCGTCACTGCGTGGGCCGTCTTCCTGCTGTGAACGCCATCCTGTTCCAAGTCGCCTGAGTCCTTTGCCAACCACCAGCCCGCGGCCCCAAACCCCATGCAGTCGTTGCTCACCATCCTGCTGCTTCCGTTCACGGCCATCGCGGCGGCAGTGCGATGGTTCGGCAGGGCGACGGTGGCGGCGAGGATCGCCTGGATCGTCGCTCTCTTCCAGTTCGTTGTCGTCGTGCTGGCCGTGAGCGTGGTGTTGGGGGCGGGCGACCGCGCCGTGCTGCAGTCGTGGTGGAGTCCGGGCAAGGCGTTGGCGCTGTTGCTGCTGCTCATGCTGGTGCCTCTGCTGGTCTACCAGGCAGCCCGCCTGTGGCTGGAACACCAAGGGGGCCGCTGGCCCGACATCGCGGCGGCCTGGGCGGCCGCCAACTCCGAACTTGGCCGGCAGCAGATTTCCCTGCCGGAATCGCCCCTGTTTCTTGTGCTCGGCAGCGATGGGGGCGGGTTGGAGCGATCGCTGTTTGCCGAACCGCCCGCGCCGCTGGTGGTTGAGCAGTCGCCGGCTGGCGGCGGACCGCTCCATATCTTTGCCTCGCGCGACGCGATCTTCGTCTGCCTTTCCGGAGCCGGACAGACGGCGGTCGCCGCGGCGGCCGTCCGATCAGCGCTCGCCGATGGGGCCCCACCCACGAACGATGCTCAGTCTGTCGCCAATCCGGAATCGGTCGTCGATCAGGCCGCTGCGGAGCGGGAAGCGCCTGCGGTTTCCGTCGCTGCCCTCCGTGGGGCTCGGACGAAGACGCCGCCGCGGTCGGGGAAGGAGCGGCGTGAGGCGACCGACCGTCTGGAATATGCCTGCGACCAGCTGCGGCAGGCCCGCATGCCCTTGGCGGCGATCAATGGCATCGTGGTCCTGATGCCGCTGTTTGTCACCAGCGACGCCGACGCCGACGCCGTGAATCTCGGCCAGGCTATCGGCGAGGATCTGGCAACCATCACCCGTGTGCTTGGGGTGCGGGCGCCCGTCACCATGGTGGCGGGCATCCTGCAAGACGACCCGGCGATCGACGATCTGCTGACCCGGCTCGATGCGGGCAAGCGGACTCCTGCATGCGGGCAGCCGTTTCCATTGGGATTGCCGCCAACAGCGGAGCACCTGCACGCGCTGGCATTCAACGCGGCTGGCCCGCTGAGTGACCGCCTGGCGGAACTGCTGCTCGACCCCCGACGGATTGCCCAGCAGCCTGCCAATCGCCATCTGCTGGCCATGCTCGGCCGGCTCCGGCTCCATGTCAGTACCCAGATCGCCCGGGTGCTCCAGCAGGCGTTCTCCCCCGATCTGCACGGCGGTGTGAATGGGCGTCGGGGAGTTCTGCCGCTTCTGGCCGGCTGCTACGTGGCGTCGCTCTCGGGCACCGCCCAGCGGCGGGCGTTCGTCCGCGGCCTGCTCGATCGCGTCGTCCAAATGCAGGGCGAACTCGACTGGACCGACGAGAGCCTGCGAGCTGAGGCATGGGCGGCCCGCATGTCGCGAGTGTTGTTTGCGGCTGCGGCCGTGATGGTCGTCGCGATGGTGGCGATCGTCTGGTGGAGACTGTCGCGATGACCACGGTGTCATCGGCGAAGCAGCGGGACGAGATGTTCATGCTGCACCAGGGCCTCGTGCGGGCCATCGCCTGGAAGACGCATCAGCGGCTGCCTCGCGCCGTCGAACTGGACGACCTCGTGGCCTACGGACAGATCGGCCTGCTGGAGGCGATCGCCGCGTTCGATGCCAGGCGAGGCCGGAAGTTCACGACGTACGCCTGGTATCGCATCCGGGGGGCGATGCTCGACGGGCTGGGAAAGATGACCTGGTTCGACCGCGCCGCATTCGAGGGCCGCCAGTACGAGCGGAAGCCGGCCGGCACGGATGCAGCGGCAGCCCAGCCGGCGGCACAGGGAGCGGCCGCTGGGTCGGCGGCCGCGGCTGCCAAAGCGACGACCGCCGGCACCGTCGAGCAGCCGACCGCTCGACGTCCGACGCGAAACGATCTGGATCACGTGACTGTGCCGGGGAGGGAGACCGATGCCGCCGAGGCCGCCCTCCACCTGGAATTGGTGATGTTCCTGCGCGACCTTGTCTCAGCCCTGCCCGAGAAGGAAGGGGCCCTGGTGCGCGGAACGTTTTTCGAGGGCCGCACACTGACCGAGGCGGCCCGGCGGGTCGGCATCAGCACAGCCTGGGCCAGCCGCCTGCAGACCCGCACGCTCGCCGATCTGCGGATCGCCCTCGAACGCGGCGGCTTCGGCTGAGACGGGAACATGGCCCCGGGCCGCATCGACGGCATGACCGGCAAAACCCGACCGCCCGGCCGTGGGTCGTGCGATAGAAGCGGGGGCCGCTGGGGCCGGTCCGTTCGCCGTGGCATCGTTTCACATTGTAGAGTGTGAGTAGACTTTGCGGCCGCACAGGAGCCTCTGCCATGCCACTCTCCGCCGACATCGATCCCGATGCCTTCAGCTATCCGATCAGCGGGGATTTTCCCGCCGGTGAGAACCTTCAAATCTCCGAGGAGGGCAGGGCGGCGCGATCTGCTCTGCGCGATCTTCGCGAGGAGGCGCGACGGATCGAGCGACGTGCCGACGACGGCGACAACTCCGAGGGGGGCTGGCCCGCGGCCCGCGGTGTCTGGGTCGAGGTGCGGGACGGCGGACTCGACATCCTCAAGAACCGCTCACGCGACCTCGATATCGCGGCGATGACCATCGAGGCGCTCGCGCGGACCGACGGCTTCGTCGGGCTGGCTGCCGGCTTCGCCATGACGCGGGTGATGGTGGAGTCGTCCTGGAGCGATCTGTTTCCGATTCCCGATCCGGAAGACGGGCCGGCGGACGACGAGGCCGTCGTCGAGGAGCGGACCCTGCCGCTGCAGCGGCTTGTTGGCATGGAGTCGGAGGGACTCCTCGTGCCCGCCATCCTCCATATTCCGCTCACACAGAGCCGCTCCGACGAGCAGTATGCGATCTGCCACTGGCGGAGCAGCCGCGACCTCGTGCACGAGGAGAGCGAGGAAAAGCTGAAACTGGCCGTCGAACGCGGCGCGGTGTCGCCTGCACAGTTCGAACAGGCGGTCGCCACCACTCCAGTGCCACACCTCAAGGAGGTCTATCTCGATCTCTGTCAGGCTGCGGAGCAATGGGAACTGCTGTCGACAGCGGTGTCGAGTGCCTCCGGCGGCGCTGCCGTGCTGCCGGCCGGCCCGATCCGCGACCTCTTCGAGGAATGCGATGCGGCGATCCGGACATTCGCCCCGGCGGCGATTCCGGCCCCCGAGCAGCCTGCCACCGACAGCGGCGACGCCCCCGCCGATGAGGCGGAGGCCGATGGGGAGAGCGGTGGCGGACGGGCGGGGGCACCCACCGGCCGGGCGGAGGCCTTTAGCCAACTGGAATCGATCGCCGACTTCTTCGAGCGGCACGACCCGCACAGCCTCATCGGGGCCCAGATTCGCAATGTTGTGCGGCTGGGGCGGCTGCCGCGGGAGGCCTACTACCGCGAGTTGCTTCGCGACGAGGCGGCCCTGTCATTGCTGTTCCGGGCCGCCGGCATGGATGGCGATGGTGGCGGGTATGGCGATGGTGGCGGTGGCAGCGGCGACTGATCCCTGCTCGCATGCTGGGGGGCCGCTTTGCCGGGGGGGCCGCTTTGCGGGGGGCCTCTTTGCAATTTTGGGTGCGGGAGGATACTCTCTCCGCGTCACATTGTGTGATCAACCAAGAGAGCGGGTCGAAGGAGCCAAATCATGCCAGAGTCGGTTCACGGCAAGTTGTCTCGCGTGCGGAAGCCGCGGGTGCACATCACGTACGACGTCGAGACCGAAGGTGCGACCGTCGTCAAGGAACTGCCATTCGTCGTCGGCGTGATGGGCGACTTCTCCGGCAATCCGACCGAGCCCCTCAAGCCGCTCAAGGATCGCAAGTTCGTTGCGATCGACCGCGATTCCTTCGACGAGGTCATGAAGCGAATGACCCCTGGCGTCGAGATGAAGGTCGAAAACACCCTCGCCGGCGACGGCAGTGAGATGGCCGTCAAGCTGAAGTTTTCCTCGATCGAGGACTTCGAGCCGGCGAAGATCGTTGAACAGGTCGAGCCCCTGCGGAAGCTCCTCGACACCCGCAACCGCCTGCGGGAACTGCTCAGCGCCGTGGATCGCGCAGACGGGCTCGAGGGCGAACTGGAAAAACTGCTGCAGGATGCCGAACAGGTCAAGAAGCTTGCCGGAGAACTGGGCGTCGAGCCCGAGGGCAAGTAATCGTTCTGCCGTCTGCGTTGTCCCTGTCAATTATCGAATCGACTCACATCCTTTTCATCCTTGCCGCCGGGCGCTGATGCCCGAGTTGCCCAAGACGGAGAACAGCCATGAGCACCGCCGGAGAATCCGCGAAGCAGCCAGAGGCGGCATCGGCCGCAGCAGCGGGAAGCCTGCTCGACCAGATCACCAGCATGATGCCCCGCGCCGTGGAGAAGCCGCGTCGCGACGAGCTCATCCGCTCCCTCGTTCAGGAGTCGCTCAAGGGAACGGTGACATTCGACAAGAGCATCACCAAGACGATCAATCGGGCGATCGCCTCGATCGACACGACGATGTCGCAGCAATTGGCTGCGATCATGCACAACGCCGACTTCCAGAAGCTGGAAGGCTCGTGGCGGGGCATGCATCACCTCGTGATGAATTCCGAGACCGGTGCTCAGCTCAAGATCCGCGTCATGAACATCTCCAAGCGGGAACTGTTCAAGGATCTCGACAAAGCCGTCGAGTTCGATCAGAGCCAGATCTTCAAGAAGATCTACGAGGCCGAGTTTGGCTCCCCGGGCGGCGAGCCCTACGGCGCCCTGATCGGCGACTACGAATTCTCGAACCACCCCGAAGACGTCGACCTGCTGGCGAAGATGTCGCAGATCTCCGCCGCCGGCTTCTGCCCGTTTGTCTCCGCCGCCTCGCCGAAACTGCTCGGCATGGACAGCTTCTCCGAGCTGTCGAAGCCCCGCGACCTCGAGAAGATCTTCCTCGACGAGACCTACACGAAGTGGCGGAGCTTCCGCGATTCCGACGATTCGCGGTTCGTGGTGCTGACGATGCCTCGCACGCTCTCACGGCTTCCCTATGGCAAGAACACGAAGGTGGTCGAAGAGTTCGATTTCGAGGAAGTCGAACTCGACGAGAAGGGCGACGCCAAGCCGGTGCCTCACGACAACTACTCGTGGATGAACGCGTCGTACGTGCTGGGTGCGCGGCTCACCGATGCCTTCGCCAAGACCGGCTGGTGCACGGCGATCCGCGGCGCTGAAAACGGCGGTAAGGTCGAGGGTCTTCCGGCCCACGTCTTTACCTGCGATGACGGCGACAAGGCCCTCAAGTGCCCCACCGAGATCGCGATCACCGACCGCCGTGAGGCGGAGCTGTCGAAGCTCGGGTTCCTGCCGCTGTGCCACTACAAGAACACCGACTACGCCGTCTTCTTCGGTGCACAGACAGCACAGAAGGCGAAGAAGTTCGACCGGCCCGAGGCGACGGCCAATGCCGCCATCTCGGCGCGGCTGCCGTACATCATGGCCACCTCGCGGATCGCTCACTTCCTGAAGGTGATCGCACGCGACAAGATCGGTTCGTTCATGGAGCGGCAGGACTGCGAGGAGTGGCTGAAGCGTTGGATCGCCAACTACGTCTCGTCCGACCCGCATCCGTCCGACGAGGTCAAGGCCCGCTACCCGCTGGCTGAGGCCGAGATCAAGGTGGAAGAGATTCCGGGCGCTCCGGGCAGTTACAACGCCGTTGCCTGGCTGCGGCCATGGCTGCAGCTGGAAGAACTCACCACCAGCCTGCGGATGGTGGCGAAGATTCCGGCGGCGGCAAAGGGCGGCTGATAGCCGGTTCGTACGCCGCTTGTCGTCGGATGTTCATCGGACGGTCATCCGATGGCGCGGCGGCGTACCGCCGGCAAAGGTGGGCTTGAATGGCTTCCACATCCGCGTCGGCGGCGGGATCTTCTGCGTCATACCGTGAGCCTCCGGGCACACGGTCGCCTTCGTCGTCGCCTTCGACACCGGCATCTGAGTTTATTCGTGATGTCGCGGCCGCTACCACCGCTGAACGGGGCGTTGGCGATCTGCTGTCGGCGGAGAGTTCCTCGGAGACGCTTCGAGCGTGGGCAGCCCGCCGCGTGGGTGTTGGTGAGCGGCTGTCGCGGTCTGCGCTACTCGTCCGCTTGGGCGAGGACATCGCGGCCATCGACGTGGCCCTGTCGCGGCAACTCGACGCCATCCTGCACCACCCCAAGTTCCAGCAGTTGGAATCCTCATGGCGTGGCCTCGCCTGGATGGTCGGGCAGTCGCTCGATGCCAACGACGCAGCGGATGGCCGGTCGCGTGTCGAAGTGCGGATTCTCTCGGCGACAAAGCGGGAGCTGGCCCGCGACCGTTCGGATGCCGTCGAGTTCGATCGCTCCGCCATCTGGCGGAAGGTCTACGAGGAGGAGTTTGGCACAGCGGGCGGCACGCCCTACGGGCTGCTCGTGGCCGACTACCAGTTCAACCACCACCCCGACGACGTCAGCCTGCTGACGGGCCTGGCCGAGGTCTCCGCGGCGGCCTTCGCGCCGCTGCTCGTCAACCCTGCGGCTGAACTCTTGGGGCTCGACACGTTTCAGCGGCTTGATTCGCTGCCCGTCCCCGACACCTACCAATCATCTCCCGACTTCGTGAAGTGGCGGGCGCTCCGCGACCGCGAGGAATCGCGGTTTGTCGGCCTGCCACTGCCGCGGGTTTTGGGCCGATTGCCCTACGACGGCTGGATTGGCCGGCCGGATGGTGTGGCGGCCGACGAGCGATCGTGGGCAAAGCGGGGATTCCGCTACCGCGAGGAGGCCGACCGCGCCGACGGCTCCGGTCGGCTCTGGAGCGGTGCCATCTGGCCGTTGGCCGGCGTCGTCGTCCGGGAGTTCGGCCGGTCGGGATGGTTTGCCGACATCCGGGGCGGCTCGCGGGGCCTGGAAGGGGGCGGTGTCGTGGAGGGCCTGCCCGTTGACGGCTTCACCGGTCTCGACCACGACGCAGCCACGCGGGGGCCTGTCGAGGTGTTCGTCACCGAACCGGTGCAGATGGATCTCGATCAGGCCGGCCTGATTCCCCTCTGCAGCTCCGGGCCCGATGGCCGCGCGGTGTTCCATTCCAACGCCTCTCTCCATGCGTCGAAGCGCTACGATTCGGCGATCGCGACGGCGAACGCGCGGATTTCGTCGATGCTGCAATATGTGCTCTGCGTATCGCGGTTCGCGCACTACCTGAAGGTGATCGCCCGGGACAAGGTGGGGGCGTTCACCGACGCGCCGACCTTCGAGCGATTCCTCTCCGAGTGGGTGAATCAATACGTGACTCCGGACGATCAGGCGTCGGCCGAGACGCGGGCGAAGATGCCGCTGCGGGCGGCCCACGTCGAAGTCCGCGAGGAGCCGGGCACCCCCGGGGCCTACCGCGTGGTCATGCGGCTCCAGCCCCACTTCCAACTCGACCGGCTCGATGCGACACTCAGGCTCGTCACGATGGTGCGACGCGGCGATAAACGCTAGCAATCAAACACTGGCAATCAAACATTAGGAATCACAGAAAGAGGCAACACGATGGCAACGGCTGGAGAACTCCTGTCGACGGGCAATCTGGACGAGGCGATCCAGGCCGCAACCGCGGAGGTCAAGGCGAAGCCGAAGGATCTCGAGGCCCGCTGGCTGCTCGCCGAACTGTTGATCCTCGCGGGCCAGCACGACCGGGCCGATGCGCAGTTCGACGCCATGATCGCGGTCGAGCCCCGCGCGGCGGTGTCGGCCATCCCGATCCGTCATCTGCTGCGGGCAGAGGCGGCGCGGCGGCAGTTCTACGACGAGGGCCGTGTGCCCGAACTGCTCGACGGCGCCGATCAGCAGGTCCGCGACCGGCTGGAGGCGTTTGTGCTGCTCCGTGCGGGCAAGGCAGCCGAGGCGGGGCGGCTGGTCGAGCGGGCCGAAAAGGCCCGGCCGGCCCTCGCCGGAACACTCACGCTGGC
>JBBAVO010000124.1:3506-8423 GCA_040397635.1 Pirellulales bacterium | reverse complement strand
TCGGCACGCCGGCCTCGCGGGCCAACGCTCGGGCGGAATTCTTGTCACCGACCCGCTCCATCGCCTCCGGTGTCGGACCGATGAAGCCGATGTCGCACGATCGGCAGACCTCGGCGAAGTGGGAGTTCTCCGAGAGAAAGCCATAGCCGGGATGGATCGCCTGTACGTTGCCGATCTCGGCGGCACTGATCACGCGGTCGATCCGCAGATAGCTGTCGGCTGCCCGGGCCGGCCCCACGCAGATCGCCTCGTCGGCCAGTTCCAGGTAGGGGGCCCCGCGGTCGGCCTCGCTGAAAATGGCGACAGTCTCCACGTCCAGTTCACGGCATGCGCGGATCACACGCAGGGCGATTTCGCCCCGATTGGCTATCAGAATCCGTTTGAACATAGGTTCCCGCCAGAAGCTCGGGCCAGCGAAGAAAGGAACAGATCACGTGGCGGGGTGCGCGACATGATCACCACACATGGCAGGCTCACGCCCCCGGATCCACCTTGATGAGCGGCTGGCCAAATTCGATCGGCGCTCCGTTTTCGACGAGGATCGCCACGACTTGACCGGAGACGCCGGCGGGAATCTCGTTGAAGACCTTCATGGCCTCGACGATGCAGACGGTCTTCTCAGGCCCGATCCGGTCGCCCACCTTCACAAACGGGGCGGAATCGGGGCCGGAGGCCTTGTAAAACGTGCCCACCATCGGGCTCTTGATCACGAGCATGCCCGCGTCGGCAGCCGACTGCCGGGCCGGCTCGGCCGCTGATTGACGGCTGGCGGGGAGTGCGACGGGGGCCGCGGTCGTGGCAATGACCTCGCCACCGCGCTTGATTCGCACGTGATGATCGGCCTCCTTCAGGTCGATCTCTGAAAGATCATGCTCTTTCATGAGTTCGATGAGCCGACGCAGCTTCTTCACGTTGTAAAGATCGCCCGATTTTTCTGCAGCACTCATGAGGGGGCACCCATTTCCTTGGGATCCAAGCTATCCTGCTAAGAGTCGGCGAAGGTAGCCCCTTGTGGAGGTTTCAGTCAAGGTAATCAGCCGGGGACCAGCGAATTCTTCGCGTCACACCCTGCCCGGGGGGCGAATCAGCCGCCAACAGCATCCCGTCAGTCACCCCCCACCGGAACCCGCCCGCGATGCACCTGACCGACCTGCCACTCCTGCCCCGCAGAAGCCGCGAGACGAGCAAGCACGACTACGGACGGGTCGTCGTGGTGGGGGGGGCCGCCGGGATGGCCGGAGCGCCGGCGCTGGCCGCCATGGCGGCACTCCGGAGCGGGGCGGGACTCGTCGAGGCTCTGGTGCCGGAGCACGTCGCCGCGATTGCCGCCGGCTTCGATCCCTGCGTGATGACCTGCGGCCTGCCGGGACGGATCGACGACACGTTCGCCACGGCCGCACTCGATGAGATCGAGGCCCGCACGAGCCGGGCAGACGCCGTGGCCGTCGGCCCCGGTATCGGCCGCTCTGACGCGGTCGTCCAGATTGTCTCGCACCTCTGGCGGGATCTGCCCCAGCCGACCGTCTTCGACGCCGACGCGCTCTGGGTGCTCGCCCACATCGACCGGGAAACTCTTGCCAGCCACGCGGGCCCGCGAATCCTCACGCCGCATGCCGGCGAGATGCTCAGGCTGCTCGGTGCCGATCCTTCATCCGCTCAGGCGGGTGACCGGGCCACACTCGAACGCGAGGCTGCCGTGTTGGCCGGTGCGATCGGCGCCGTGATCGTGCTCAAGGGGCCGGCGACGCTGATCGTCGATCACGCGCGACAGTCGCACAACGAGAACGGCAATCCCGGCATGGCCACGGCCGGCAGCGGGGACGTGCTCACGGGGGTGATCGCCGCGCTGCTCGCGCAGCGACTCTCGCCCTTCGATGCAGCCAGGCTGGCGGCGTGGGTGCATGGCCGCGCGGGTGATGTCGCCGCGGAGGCCCTCGGCGAGATCTCGATGACGGCCCGCGACCTGCTCGACCGACTGCACGTGGCGTTTCGGGAAGTGGGTGGATGAAGGCTTTGCGACCGAACTGCGTGTCGGTTCGCTGGCGACGGTTTGGGGCTGCCCATGCCCCGTCGCCGGACGTTCGCTTCGGCATCCTGCCTCCGCTCACTCGATGCTGACTGCGCTCCGGCATCCTGCCTCCGCTGGTCAGCAACGCCGGCTCTCGGGACATGGGCAGCCCCTCACGGATGCGTCAAAAGGCCAGGGAATTCACCGCCTCTTCGCACTGGCCGCCACGATTCGCGTCACGTCCACCACGCCGTCGTCCCGCGCGATCCAGAGCCGCATACCCTCGGTGGGCTCGACCCTGTGGCCGCCCGTGAATGACCCGAAGGCGGGAAGGACGAGCACTGACGGCTCCGCGACGAAGCAGCGGTCGGCGAGACGATCACCGCTGGGACTTCGAATCGAGACCGTCGGGTGTAGGTGGCCTGCGACCGTGAACAGGTGCCGGTCAGGGCCCGCGACGCCGGTCGCGGGCTCATGCACGAAGTGAAATGGCGGCTCGTCGAGGCTGGGTAGGCAGGCATCGATGCCCAGCGACGCTGGCAATCGACCGACCGCGCGGTCGTGGTTGCCGAGCACGAGCACCACCTCGGTGTCGGCTATCCGCGCTCGCAACGCGGCAAACTCCGCGAACACCTGCGGCGTGCAGCCGCCCTTGGCATGAAAGAGATCGCCAAGTACGACGAGCCGCCGCACGTCGTGCTCGCGCACGAGCTGCGCGAGCCGTTCGAGGTCGCGTTGTGCCGATCCCTCGGGCACCGGGATGCCTGCCCGCCGAAACGTCGCCGCCTTGCCGAGGTGCAGATCGGCCACGAGCAGCGTCCGCGAGGTGGGCAGGAGCGCCGCGCGGCCCTGGAGAAGCAGGATGTCGGGGGCGGTCTCATCGCCTGCGGCAGCGGCCGGAACAGATTCGATTCGCACCTCGCTCATGACGGCGTTCCCGCCGCGGCCTGCTCCAGTTCGTGGGCCATTGCCGTGATGCGTTCGAGCCAGCCCTGCGTGGTGAGCCGCGCCTGCACCTGCTCGGCCCAGATTGGAAACGCCAGCGGTGAGAGCCGTGGCGTATCCACGACGTGAATGTCCTTCTCGGCGATCGCCGCGACCGTCTCTCGGAGCCGGCCAAACTCGAACTGCTGCTCGAGCAGTTCCCGACGCGTCTGCGCGAGCAGCATGTTTTCGCCGTCGTGTTCCGTCAGCACGTCGAAGATCAGCCCGGCCGAGGACTGCGTCTGCCGAGTGGTTCGCCGTCCACTCGCCACGAGCCCCGCCACGCGAGCGATCTCGCGGAAGTGCCGCCGCGCCATCTCCGTGCCGTTGAGGCAGGCCAGCAAATCCTCGAGCAGGTTGGCCGGCGAGAGCACCTGTCGCCACTCCCGTTCGTGGGCAAAGAGCGGCTCGCGGCCGGCCAGTTCGAAGCCCCAGTCGGTGGCGGCCATCGTCAACGTGCTGGGCTTCCGCTGCGCGATCCGCCAGGCGACCAGGGCCGCCAGTCCTTCGTGCACGAGCCGGCCCGCAAAGGGAAACAGGAACACGTGGTGCCCGTCGCGGGACTGCACCCGCTCGATGAGCAGCGTATCGTCGTCGGGCAGGCGGCTCCATCGCGACTGCGTCTCAAGGAGCGGCAGGACAGCCTTTACCTCTGGCAGCAGTCGCCGCGATGACGTCGCACGCGATGGCTCCGGGCCGCCCGCCAGCGACTGCACGAGATCGAGCACCGCCGCCGAGAGCAGCGTGGAGAGTGGCATCCGCCCGCCGTTCCACCGTGGCACCTGGAGTGCCGACGTGCCCCGGGCCCGCTTCACCCAGGCGGTCAGGCCGTCGAACTGGAAGAGCGCGAGCGGCCGGCCGGCGAACAGGAAGCGATCGCCGGGGTTGAGCCGCGACACGAACGACTCTTCGACCGTGCCGAGCCGCCCACCGCGGAGCCACTTCACATCGACGGTGGCATCGCCCGCGATCGTGCCGATCGACATGCGGTGCAGCCTGGCGATCGCCTTGCTGGCGACGTACCAGCGGCCGAAGCGTTCAGTGATCCGGGCAAAATTCGGATAGGCGGCAAGCGCGGGCCCGCCCCGTGCGGCAAAGTCGATCGCCCACCGCCACGAGGCGTCGTCGAGCGTGGCGAAGGCCCGCGTGCCGGCGACCTCTGCCCGTAGTTCATGCTCGCGGAAGCCGCCACTGGAGGCGACGGTCACCAGATGCTGCGCCAGGCAGTCGAGGGCGCCGGTGAGCGGACGGCGGGCCTCGACCACTCCTGCGGCCACCGACTGCCGGGCCGCGGCGCATTCGATCAGTTCGAGGGCATGCGTTGGCACGCAGATGAGCCGGCCCGTGGCACCTGGCGCGTGGCCGCTGCGTCCGGCCCGCTGCAAGAGCCGTGCGATCCCCTTCGGACTGCCGATCTGAAACACCTGCTCGACCGGGCCAAAATCGACGCCGAGGTCGAGGCTCGATGTCGCCACGACACACTTGAACCGGCCGCGGCGGAGGCCCTCCTCCGCCAACGCCCGTTGGTCGCGATCGACCGACCCGTGGTGGAGTGCGATGACGGTTTTCCAGTTGGGCCGTGCGGTGCCGATCGCCTCGAACCAGCGTTCCGCCTGCGACCGCGTGTTGGTGAACACGAGCGACGTGGTGGCGGCCTCGATCCTCTCGATCACCTGCGGCAGGAGTCGCATGCCCATGTGGCCGGCCCATGGAAACCGCTCCATCGGCCGCGGGATGAGCGTTTCGATCATGAGCCTGCGGGGCACACGGGCCTGCACGAGATGCGCCGAGGCCGCCCGCGCCGGCCCGACGAGCGCCGCCACCGCGTCGTCGAGGTTCGCAAGCGTGGCGGAGAGTCCCCAGGTGATGACCTCGGGCGCGAGGGCCCGCAGTCGAGCCAGCGCCAGTTCGGTCTGCACGCCGCG
>JBBAVO010000124.1:0-3406 GCA_040397635.1 Pirellulales bacterium | reverse complement strand
AGCGCGCCGAGCCAGGCGGCGAGCGTCTTGCCCGTGCCGGTGGGGGCATGCACGAGGCCGCTCGTGCCCCGAGCCATGTCCCGCCAGACCGTGCGCTGGAAGGGAAATGGCTTCCAGCCACGCGCGGCAAACCATGCTTCCGGTCCGGTCGCGTTGCTGCCGCCGGCTCGTTGTCGAGCCGGGCGGCGGGTCTGCCGTGTCGTCATGCCATCGCCTCCGGATGGGGCGAGTTGCCGACCGTCGCCATGTCGATGAGTCGCATCAGGTCGGCGAGCGTGCCTGCATCGGGGGGCGTCTTCTCCCGCCGCCACCGCACGATCCGTGGAAACCTCACCGCCACCCCCGCCTTGTGCCGCGTTGAACGGGAGATGCCCTCGAACGCCAACTGGAAGACCTGCGTCGGCTGCACCACCCGCACCGGCCCATGCCGCTCGAGTGTGGTCGCCCGCACGATCCGGTCGAGTTCCACGATCTCCGCATCGGCCAGGCCCGAATAGGCCTTGGCCACCGGCACCAGCCGGCCGTCGTGCCAGACGCCGAGGGTGTAGTCGCTGTGCAGGCCGGCGCGACGACCATGTCCCGCCTGCGCGTAGAGCAGCACGGCATCGATCTCGAACGGCTCGATCTTCCACTTCCACCAGTCACCGCGGACGCGGCCCACGCCGTAGGGACTCGTTCGCCGCTTGAGCATGAGTCCTTCCACACCCCGGTCACGCGACGTGCTCCGCGCGGCGGCGAGCGACTCCCAGGATTCACCGACGACGCATGGCGAGTGGAGGAGTCGCGGCGGCAGGGCGGCGGCGTTCTCCGTGACGGCGGCGTCACCCGCTGCGGTCGCGGCCGGCCCGCCGCCGGCGGTGCAGGGGAGGGGCACGAGCGCCTCGAGCCTTCTGCGTCGTTCCGTTAAAGGCAGGCCGCGAATATCGATGCCGTCGAGTTCGAGCAGGTCGTAGGCGACGAACACGCAGGGGACCTCGTCGAGCAGTTTCCTGGGCACACGCCGGCGGCCGCTTCGCTTCGAGACCGCGGCGAAGCCGAGGAGCGACTGCCCCCGCACCGCCAGCAGTTCGCCGTCGAGCACGGTGCCGGTTGGGAGCGTGGCGGCCGCCGCAACGATCTCCGGAAAGGCCTCGTTGACGAGTTCCTCGCCGCGGCTCCAGAGCGTGGCGTCGTCGCCGCGCCGCACGATTTGCGCCCGCATCCCGTCCCACTTCCATTCCGCGATCCAGTCGGTGACGGCGCCCAGGTCGCCCGGCTCGCACTCGACCGCCGCCGCCAGCAGGAAGGGATAGGGCCGCCGGGCGTCGGCCGCGGTCGGCTCGCGCGTCATGAGACTTCGGTAGGAATCGGCATCGGTGATGCCGGCCCCCATCAGCCGGTGGGCCATCACCGCCGGATCGACGCCGGCCACCTCCGCCAGCGCCCGTGCCACGAGCGTCCGCGACACGCCCACGCGGCAGCCGCCGGTGAGCAGTTTGTGCCAGACGATTCGCTCCCGCGGGGCGAGCCGCTGCCAGACATGCTCCACCGTCACCCGCTTCTGCTCGTCGTCGGCGGCCCGCAGTTCCAGGATTGTGGTCCGCATGCACTCGGCCAGTCCCATGCCGACGCCCTCCGTGACCGCCTCGGCACCCTCATGCGGCAGGATCAGCGCCAGGGTTTCGGCCAGATCGCCGACGTGGGCATAACACTCCTCCACCAGCCAGAGTGGAATGCCCGCGGCCTCCGCAGCCCACGCGCGGAGCAGGGCGGTCGAAACGGCTCGCAACTGCCGGCCGCCGGAGAGCACCTCCATCGCGCAGGCCGCATCCTCGGCCGGGGCCGCCGCGAAGTAGTCGCGCAGGGCCTCCACCTTCTCGTTCGTGCTGGTGGTGGCGTCGAGCCGCCAGTAAAGGTCGGTGAACCGCTTCACGCCTGCTCCTTCCCGCGCTCGTCTGGCTCCGGTGATGCGTTGAGATCTGCCTGATCGCCGGCGCCGTTCTCGCTGTCGCCGTCCTCGCCATCGACCACCGCCGCATCGGGCGGCGCCTCGCCGGCGAAACGCGTGGGCAGTACCGCGGCATCGACGCCGCGTTCTTGCAGCAGCCGCGTCAGCGTGTCGGTGAAGCCGTGCGTGACGAGCACGCGGCGGGCCCGCGAGGCCGCGATGGCGGTGAGCAGTCCGGGAAAGTCGGCATGGTCGGAGACGACGAAGCCCTTGTCGAATCCTCGCCGCCGTCGCACGCCGCGGAGCGTCATCCATCCCGACGCCATCGCCACGCTCGTCTCTCCGAAGATGTCGAGCCAGCGGCTGCCGGCGACGCTCGGCGGCGCGATCACGAGCGCGCGACCTGCTCCCATCTTTCGAGTGCGGGGCGGCACCCTGTCGATCGGCGGCAGCCGCACGCCGCTGGCGCGGTAGGCCTCCACCATCTTCATCACCGCACCATGGCCGATGATTGGTCCGATGGAGGGATCGACCGCCGCCGCCAGCCGCTGCGCCTTGCCGAGCGCATAGGCCAGCAGCACGCTCGTGCGGCCGGCATCGCGGTTGGCTCGCCACCAGGCGTTGATCTCCGCGGCGATCGTTTTCGGATCCTGCCAGCGATAGACCGGCAGGCCGAAGGTGGACTCGGTGACGAACACATCGCACTCCACCGGCTCGAACGGGTCGCAGGTGGGGTCGGCCTCGAGCTTGTAGTCGCCCGTCACCACCCAGGTCGTGCCGCCGTGCGACAGCCGCACCTGCGCCGAACCGAGCACGTGCCCCGCGGGATGGAGCGACACCTCGACGCCATTGATGGAGAGCGTGTCCCCGTGCCGAAGGCTGTCGATCGGCGCCGCGTTTCCCACGCGGCTGCGGAGCACGAGCATGCCGGGGGCCGCGCAGAGATAGCGGCCGCAGCCGGAGCGGGCATGGTCGGCATGGGCGTGCGTGATGATCGCGCGGGGCACCCGCCGCCAGGGGTCGATGTAGAAATCGCCCTGGGCGCAGTAGAGGCCCGCATCAGTCACAGTGAGCAGATCGGCCACGCACGACGGCTCCCGGAGGCGGGGGTCGACGCCGCGTCAGTCGCTCAGCGATACGCCTGCGAGCCGACGGCGGGGAAGCGATACCCACCGAATCCAAGTGGAGCGTAGCTGGGCCAGTCGCCCGGGACGACCCCCGGAGGCGTGCCATACATCTTCCAGGTGGGGGTCCGCGGATTCGTCGGCGGCACGAAATACTTCGGCCGCTGCTTGATTCCGGTCACATACGGCGACGCACCGGGCTCATACGGGGCCTGATTCTGCGGCGTGCCGGTCGAGGCTGCCGACCGCGGGCCGGAGAACCACCGGGGTCCGGCGGCCGAAGCCGATTGGGCGGCGAGGCCGACCACTGCCAGGCACGCAACCCGCAGGCCGTAGCCAAACCAACCGGTGGAAT
>JBBAVO010000123.1:2351-8509 GCA_040397635.1 Pirellulales bacterium | reverse complement strand
ACGTTTCGCCAGTGCGTGACCATGGCGTCCGACTGCATCGCTGTCTCGGCCACGGCGACCCGCAGCGTCTTGATGGCTTCGAACACGACCTTTGCCTGGGCCAGTGCATCCTTGGCCTGCTCGTTCTCGTCGTCAGGCCCGAGTTCCGACTCCGGATCGACGTTCCCTTCGCGATCCTGAACGCACCCATACCGCGTGAGATAGACAACCCACGGCTGGATCGCGTCGATCAGTCCCGCAACGTCGAGGGCGGCCGCACCCACCAGAGGCTCTTCGAACTTGCCCAGCTGGGAGCCGGTTTCGAGCCGTGTCTTCAGGAGCAGCCGACCAGCCTGCTTCGGCACGAGCGACAGCACGGCGGCGGCTTCACCGACGCCAATCGATGGCTGGACCTTTTCGTCGAGGCCACTGTTGGTCAGTGGATACGACCAGAGGGCGCCCCCCTCCACCTTGGTCTTCACCGGCTCAGGCACGCTGTACTCCGCCGGCACCGCATCGGGATTGATCTCCCGCACCGCATCGACTGCCTCGTCTGCCAGTTCGAACAGGTCGCTCATCCCCTCGCGAAACAGCTTCGGGTCACTGAGCCCCAGGACGATGGCCGGTTCCACCAGCGGCAGCGGCTCCGTCGCGGAGGGCAGCGCCTGATGAGGCTTTTTCGTACTGCTCTTGCCGTCGATCACGAAGGCCATCTGGCCGTCGGCCAGCGACGGCAGGATTTTGGTCCGCACGATGCCGACCAACTTCGCGCCGAGCGGCGCCAGGTGCTCGTCCACCTCCTCGATCTTCTCCCTGTCATCGACGTCAACCTTGGGCAGCATATAGGTGCGGAAGAACGCCCAGCCCATGTCGGCCCACGACGCCAGGTCTTCGAATTGGCTTGGGTCGTTCTTCACGCGGAAGGCGGCCGCGGCCAGCGGGGCACCACCAGCATGTTCGAGCAGGCCCAGTCGCTTCGACCCGTCGAACGGCAGGTTCTTCGACCAATCCCAGACGTAGCCTTCATAGCCCTGTTCTGACAGGAATGAAAACGCCATCCACGGCCCCGGGACCGGCAGTCGCCGTTTGTAGCCCTCGGCGACTTTGCCCAGGTTGCGACGTGCCTCGTCGGCAGCGCCGTCGGGCAGATCGGCGAGGTCGGCGATCGTGTCGCTCAGGTCGGCGAGTTGCTCGATGTCGGCGGCTGAAGGGGCCAGCGCCTTTTGCATCGCCTCGCTCAGGTAGGAGATGGCGGTGAGCGGCTTGTCCTTCATGGCACGCAGCGGCTCGAACGGCTTGGTGGCGAGCAGCGACGTGCGGTCGCTCCCCGCGACGGCCGACTTGTCCGCAACGACCAGCTTGTTCAGGTGGTCGATCGAGTCACCGATCGAGAGGATGACTCGGTCGCCGATCACGCCGAGACCGATCACCAGTTCCAGCCCCTCGACCTTGTCGAAGACTTTTTCCAGCTCCTGCTCATGATCCTCAAGCTCGGCGATCGCCTCGCGAATCAGATTCGCATCGGGCTTGATCGTGAACGTCACCACCTCGCCCCCGGCCACCTTGCGACGCTCAAGTGAGTCGGCCAGGGCGGGGTTGGCCTGCGTGATGAGCTTGACGAGGACCTCGATCCGCTTCAGCTGCGATGTGGCGGCGTCGAGCTTGGTGGTCTTGAACCCCCAGACCACGTCGGGCACCACGATCATGTTGATGTTCTCCGACAGCGTCTTGACCACCAGCCGCGTCGCCAGTTCGTCGACCGAAATCTGCTCGGCGGCCTCGGCAGCCTGGAATCGCACCGGCTTTGCCCGAACCCGCCGCTGCATGTCGCTGGCACCCTTCTTCTTCTCGTCGTCGTCCTCATCCTCGTCGTCCTCATCCTCGTCCATTTCTTCGACGTCGATGCCTTCGAGTACATCGACTTCGAAGCCACCGACCGAGGCGTCTCCGCTGGCCAGCCGCAGCACACCGGCGGCATTCTGGGCCTGCTGGATCTTCTTCAGGAGTTCGACGAACGTCACGCACGATGGCTCGCCGTAGACGAACGTGTCGGTCGCGACCATGTCCTTGATCAGTTCCAGTGCCTGTTCGTTCTCCGGCAGTTCCATGAAGGTTGACATGATCGAGAGCGGGCTGCCCGGCTGCAGTTTCTGCTCCTCGATCGAATCGGCGGCACGGGTCACGAATGCCAGCTTTCTGAGGGCGGCAAAGGCATTGCTCTTTTCGAGACGGTCGTATTGTTCACGCGCCCGCAGCGTCGCCGAGACGAATGCGGCGTCGGCGGGAATCATCGCCACACCGCTGGTCGCAAGCGCGTCGGCAGCAACGCCGCACGGGGCCAGTGCCGTGAAAATGGTGGCAGCCACGGCAGAAAACACGGCTCTCACGACCGCACGGTTCTGGAACGACATCATCGGTATCCTTTGGCTTGTGGGGGGCGAACAAGCAGTGGGCAGTGGGCACTGCCATGGTCCGCAGCCGGCCTTGGAGAGCCGACCGCGACCCTTGATAGGATATGCGAAACCCAACCGCCGAGAGAACACGGAATCTTCGGGGCGGAAGCCGCATCATCCCCGGGCCGGCCGTGGTTGGTCGCCTTGAGCGGCCACGTGAACACACTGTCGCTTGAACACACCATCATGCTCATCCAATCAACACAGATCGTGGACACGTTTGCCGAAGCCTTCCGGCTGCGGTATGCGCGACTCATTATCACCGCGGCAGATACCCACTGGCTCGACGCCGCACTCCGCGCTGCCTGCGGCTACGGCACGAGTGTGATCGGCTGCGACGCCGAAATCGGGGTTGAACGCTGGCTCGAGCCGGAGGAAACGCCCGACGGCCGCCCCGGGGCGGCCGTGCTGGCCTGTGGTTTTTCTGCCGACGGCGTGGGAAAGGCGGTCGCCAACCGAACCGCACAATGCCTGCTGACATGCCCCACGGCGAGTGTCTTCGACGGCCTTCTGGTAGCGGAGGAACGGCGGCCGCTGGGGGCGCACGTGCGGTTCTTTGGCGACGGCTTCGAGAAGACGAAGGTCGTGGATGGACGCCGATTGTGGCGGGTGCCGGTGATGGACGGAGAGTTTCTCGTGGAAGAGTCGGTGGGTATCGAGAAGGGGGTCGGCGGCGGAAACTTCATCCTGCAGGGTCGATCGCTCACCGCCACGCTCGCCGCCGCCAGACGGGCGGTAGACGCCATTGCGGCCACACCGGGCACGATCACGCCCTTTCCGGGAGGCGTCGTCCGGTCGGGCAGCAAGGTCGGATCGCGGTACGCGTCCCTCCGAGCCTCAACCAACGAGGCGTTCTGTCCTTCGCTTGTGGGCCGCGTGGATACGAGCCTCGTGGAGGGGGCCACCTGCTGTCTCGAAATCGTCATCGACGGCGTTGACGAACCGTCGGTGGCGGCAGCGATGGTGGCCGGGATCCGCGCGGCCGTCGGCTCTGATCTCGTTGCCGTCTCAGCAGGCAACTACGGTGGGAAGCTGGGCAAGTTCCACTTCCATCTCCACCAGCTTCTCAGGCCTGCCTGAACTTTCACGCTCCTGCGAATGGGCTTTCTTGGACGGGATCGGGTGTGGTACTTCCCCGCGATTCATCCTCCGGGGACCCGCTGATGCAAGAACCCGCACAACCCGCCCAAGAAGCCGAACGCACCTCGCGACAAGACCTCGTGATTGCTCCACGGCACTCAAGCCTCCCGATGCTGCTGGGGGCCGTCCTCTGCGCCGGCACAGGGTTTGGCATGGTCTGGGCGCTGGGCATCGGTCGCTCGACGGGGGTTGGTGAAACGGCTCCCCCGGCGCAGACCGCGATGCCGATGCCGCCTTCCGGTGAGCCCTCTGTCGCCTTCATGCCGGAGGAAGCGACACCACCTCCCGTTCATGATGCGCTGTCGATGTCGCAGTCGGATCTCCAGTCCGGAGAGCCGAGGCCGTTTCCTACCGCCACGAGCGAGGCCGACGCCCCGCGGGCCATGAACGAACGGACCGAACGCGGCTGGCGACCACCCGCGGCGCCGGCTGCCAATCCGCCGGTGATCGACCGTTATCAAACCCGACCGGCAACGCTTGAATCGCCTGACTCGTCGTCGGCGATGCCGCCCGCGCAGGACGGCCGCTCCTCGCGGTTCGCACCTCCCGGCCGCTTCCCGGGCAGCGGTGATGAGCCGGTGCGCCTGGCATCTGCGGAATCGGCGGCGATTGAGTCTCAGCCCACAGCAGATCAGACCGACTCCCCTTCTCCCGCCGACGCTGGGCAGGTGACCGATGCCTTGCCCCCCGCGGAAAAGCCAGCCGACGCGGGTGATGCCCCCCTGCCCGGGACGCTCGCCGCCGAGCCGAAGCGCTCGTCCGCTGATCTGCTCGCCCCAGCACCGTCCGACATGACTGATCCTGCGGACGCAGTCTCACCGCTCCCAGCGCCCTCACCGCCTCCGCTGTCATCGGCAGCCGCCGGCACGACGGCGGAGCCCGCCACCGCTCCGCCTGGGTTCACCTCCCCCGACATTGCCCCCCCCGCGAGCTTTCGGTCGGCGGCGGCCGCTCCAGCTTCTCCCATCGCCGCGGCATCGTCCCCAGCAGCCGTGATCAGCGCCGCTGCCACCAATCCATTCGCAAGTGCGCCTCCAATGGGCCCGCCTCAAACGCGGCAGGCTCCGGTGCCGGGCGACGACCGCGGCCTGTTCGCAGGAACCGCAGCCACAGGCCCAGGAACTGCCACCGCTGGATCCGGAGCAGCAGCCGGACAGGGCCGCCCCGGACCGATGCAGCTTGAAGGCCTGCAGACACCGCAACTGGCCGTGGAAAAACGTGGACCTCGAGAGATCCAGGTCGGTAAGCCGGCCCGCTATGAAATCCTCGTTCGGAACGTCGGCAATGCGACGGCACAGGATGTCACGCTGCGGGATGCGGTACCGTATGGAACGACTCTCATCACCACGACACCACCGGCCAGCCCGGTCGGTTCCGGCCCCAACGCCCTCCAAGCCGCAGCCACGGCGGCCGAACTGGTCTGGCCACTTGGCGTCCTCCCTCCCGGAGGTGAAGCCCGCGTCTCGATGGAGGTGATGCCGCAGATTGAAGGTGAGATCGGCAGCGTGGCCAGCGTCAGCTTTCGCACCGAAGCCTCGGTCCGTTCGCGGGCCACCAAGCCAGACCTGAAGCTGGACGCTTCCGAGACCAAAGCGGTGAGGATCGGCGGCGAAGTGAAGCTCTCGCTCAAGGTCAGCAACCCGGGCACCGGCGTCGCCACCGGCGTGGTGCTCGACGGCATGCTGCCCGACGGGGTTTCACACAGTGCTGGCCGCGAACTGGAGTTTGATGTCGGCCAGCTGCGGCCCGGCGAATCACGAACAATCGATCTGCTTCTGGGCACCACCGGTCCGGGCGTGCACATGGCCCGCTTCGCCGCTCGGGCCGATGGCCGGCTCGAGGTCGAGCAGCCGGTGCGCATTGAGGTCACGGCTCCGACGCTCGAACTGTCGGCCGAGATGCCGTCGCGGCGCTACCTGCAGCGGCCCGCGACCTGCGTGCTGTCGATGGTCAACGCGGGCACGGCAACGGCGCGGGCCGTGGAACTGGTTGCCCAGCTCCCGCCGGGGATGAAATTCGTGCGAGCCAACCATGCCGGCTGGTACGAGGAACGATCGCACCGCGTCCTCTGGAATCTCGAGGAACTGCCTCCGGGCGAGACCGGCACCGTGGAGATGGTGCTGATGCCGGTCGATCTCGGGCCTCAGAAGATCGTCTCGGCGGCGCGAAGCAGCGATGGGCCGTCGGACCAGGCGGCGCACACCGTCGAGGTGGAAGGTCTGGCCGCGCTCTTCTTCGAGGTGACCGACAGCGAAGACCCGATCGAGGTGGGTGGTATGACGGAATACATCGTCCGCATCGGGAATCAGGGGACAAAAGCTGCCAGCGGCGTGCGACTCACCGCCACGCTGCTGGGCGATCTCGAGCCCGTCGATGCCAAGGGGCCGGCCGCCCACCGCGTTGAAAACCTGGCCGTCATCTTCGAGCCACTGGCAAGGCTCGCGCCCACCGAGGAGGCCGTGTTCCGCGTCCGCGTCCGCGGCCGCCGGGAGGGAGACCAGCGGATGCAGGTGCAACTCGTGAGCGACGACCATCCGGCGCCGATCACGAAGGAAGAGATCACGCGGGTCTACGCCGACCGGTAGC
>JBBAVO010000123.1:0-2251 GCA_040397635.1 Pirellulales bacterium | reverse complement strand
GCGTCGGTCCAGACCTGCACCAGCCGACACTCCTCCAACAGCACGCCGGCTCCCTCGTGAATTGCCGTCACGATGTCGCCCCACGGCACCTTCTGGTCCACGATCAGATTCACGTCCCGCTCGATCGCGGGGAAGTCACTCGGACGGCATCGCGACGGCTCCATGTCGACCGCGAATTCCAGGCGGTCGAGCCGGAGCTCGGCGGCAACCACCGGATTCTTGAGGCCGGCGGCCGCGAGCGCCGCGACAGCCACTTCGCCGATCACGCCCACCCGCTCCGCGGGCAGGCCTGGCCGCTCGAGCACGATTTCGGCGGCCCGCCCGGCTGCGAACAGATCGAGACCGACGGGTTGGAAAACGACACGGAGTCCATTGGCTGCGTGCGTTACGATCCCGAGCCGCTCGAGCACCGCCTCAGCCATCCCCTTGCCGACCGCGAAGCTGCCCCCCATCACGAACGAAACGAGCAGGGGCTCTTCCACCGGTGATGCGGCGGTTGGTCGATTGTCGGAAGCCTGTCCACTGGCATCGGCTGGTCGTGCCAGGTAGCCGCGGGCTGTCTCGAAGAGGTCAGGACGCTGGCCGCCGACGGCCATGTTGGCCCCGCGGGCCTCCAGGAGGCTCGGCAGGAGCGTCCGCCGCAGGCGGTCGGCCCCACGCACGAGCGGCGGCGCACAGACCAGTGGCGGCGTGTCGCCCCAAGGGCTGGCTGTCACTTCGAGCGGCTCGCCGACCACGCTGCGGGTCATCGCCTCGCAGAAGCCCGCTGCCACGAGCACGTCGGCCGCCCGCCTGACTGTCCGCTCGCGGGCCGACTCAGCCACCGGCCGCGCGGCGATCGGTTCATTCTCCGGCACCCGGTCGTAGCCCTCGATCCGAGCGATCTCCTCGACGAGGTCGATCTCCCGCCAGCAGTCGCGCCGCCACGTGGGCGCCCGCCAGCGGGATCCGGCACCGTCAACGGTCTCGGCCACGAATCCCAGCCCGCTCAGGATCGACTGCTGACGATCAGCAGGGATCTCGATTCCCAGCACCTCGGCGACGCGGCCGTGTCGCAGCTGAATCGTCGCGGGGCTTGCCTTCAATTGGCCCGCCTCCACGACGCCGCGCGACACCTGACCCCCGGCGATCTCCACGATCATCGCGGCAGCGCGGCGGCTGGCCCAATCGACGGCCGCAGGATCGGGCACCCGCTCGAATCGATACGACGACCCGCTCGCCAGCACGAGCCCCCGCGCGGCGGCCCGCACCGCGAGCGGCGCAAACTGCGCCGATTCGAGCAGGATATCGGTGGTGTCGGCGGCGATCTCGGTGCCGGCGTCTCCCATCACCCCGGCCAAGGCCACGGGCCCCTCCGCGTCGGCAATCACGCCCATGAAGTTGGTGAGGGTGTAGGTCTTGTGGTTGATGGCCGTGAACGACTCGCCGGGAAGAGCCCGCCGCACGGTGATCCGGCCGCCCCGGACTCTGGCAAGATCGAAGGCGTGCAGAGGCTGTCCGCATTCAAGCATCACGTAGTTGGTGATGTCGACGACATTGTTGACGCTGGTCACTCCCACAGTGGCCAGCCGGTCAACGAGCCACTGCGGACTCGGCCCCACCCTCACACCCTTGATCACCCGAGCCGAGTAGTAGGGACAGAGCTCTGGCTCGAGGATCTCCACCGCGATGCCGGCTGCGGCCGGGGCAGTGGCCTCCTGCGGGCGGGGATCGGGAATGTGGAGCGGTCGTTCAAACAAAACGGCGGCCTCGCGAGCCACGCCGATGTGTCCGAGGCAGTCGGGGCGGTTGCTTGTCACCTCGATCTCGATCGCCGTGTCGGCGCCCACCGTCCACGTGGACTCGTGGTTGAGACCAGAGAGCAGCAGCCGCTCGACAAGCGCCTCGGTGGACGCGGACAGGCTCACGTAGTCGGAGAGCCAGTTCGTGGAGATGATCATGGGCTTGGTCTTCGCTCAGGTGAACGGGGGCGACGGACGGTTGCGTGAACAGAGTCGGCGAATTGTCTGGCAGCTGCAGGTCAGAACTGCCGCAGGAAACGCACGTCGTTGCGATAGAAATCCCGAATGTCGGCCACGCCATAGCGTCGGGCCGCGATCCGCTCGACGCCTAGGCCAAACGCGAATCCCGACACCTTGTCGGGGTCGTAGCCGACAGCCGCGAGCACGGCCGGGTCCACCATGCCGGCTCCGCCCATCTCGATCCAACGACCGCCCCATTCCATGTCGAATTCAACACTCGGTTCGGTGAA
>JBBAVO010000122.1:0-8566 GCA_040397635.1 Pirellulales bacterium | reverse complement strand
CCATCATTCTCGTTCCCACCGATTTCTCCACTGCCAGTGACGCAGCGTTGCCGCATGCGGAGGCGCTGGCCAAGCAGAAGTCGGCGTCGCTGCTGATCCTCCACGTCGAGGAGCCGCCGCTTTCGTATGGCGGCGGCGAACTCTATTACGGCCTGCCCGAGCCGTCCTCGGATCGAATCCTCAAGATGCTGGAGGAGGTGAAGCCCTCCGATCCGACGGTCGCATTCAGGCACCGGCTGACGATGGGTGATCCTGCCGGCGAGATCGTCCGGATCGCCGCCGAAGAGGGGGCCGAACTGATCGTGATCGGCACGCACGGCCGCTCCGGCATGACCCGCATGCTCATGGGCAGCGTGGCGGAGGCCGTCGTCAGGCGGGCCGCCTGCGCGGTGCTTGTCTATCGGGCGGCGGCGGAGACACTGGTGAACCGGAGGGCTGAAGCACTCCACCTCTGACCATCCGGTGGCAAACGCCTTCCATGTCAACGCGGCCGATCCTCGAACTCCGCAGTCGCATTCGCTCAGATCTGCGCGAGCTGTTCGATCGCCAGGGGTTCGTCGAGGTTGACACGCCAGTGCTGTCGGCCGAGGTGCTGCCCGAGGCGCACATCGATCCGATCGCCGTGCACGTCGATGGGCCGCATCGGCCTCCGCAGTATCTGCAGGCGAGCCCCGAGGCGCTGATGAAGCGACTGCTGGCTGCCGACTCGGGCCCGATCTATCAGTTTGCGCGGTCGTTTCGCGGTGGCGAACGTGGCAGGCATCACGACGTCGAGTTCGTGCTGCTCGAGTGGTATGCCCCCGGCACAACGCTTGCCGACGCTGCCGTACTCGTGGAGAACCTCTGTCACACGGCGCTTGGCACCAGCGGTATCGAGCGGGTCACCTGCTCCGAGGCCTTCGGGGAACTGGTGGGAGTCGATCCGCTCTCGGCCGAGCTCGCCGATCTTGCAGCGGCGTGTCGGCGGGTGGGGCTCGCGCCGTCGTCCACAGCCGACCCCGGTCCAGCCGACCAGCAATGGGACCGCTTGTTCGAACAGTTGCTCGCCGAGGTGATCACGCCGCGACTGGGCCATGGGCGGCCCACGATGCTCGAGGCA
The DNA here is from genome assembly GCA_040397635.1 of Pirellulales bacterium. Taxonomy (GTDB): domain Bacteria; phylum Planctomycetota; class Planctomycetia; order Pirellulales; family UBA1268; genus CAMCQY01. Next base: position 7,467 of record JBBAVO010000122.1, on the reverse strand, counting down.
TGGCCTCTTTCCCAGGCAGCCTTCGCCCGCATCGACCCGGACGATCCGCGGGCTGCCCGGCGGTTCGAGCTCTTCGTCGCCGGTGTCGAACTGGCCAACGGCTGGGAGGAGGAGACCAGCCGGGCGGTGCTCGAGTCACGGATCGCAGCCGCCAACAGGATCCGTGCCGCCGACGGACGAGCCATCCTGCCATCACCGCAGCGACTGCTGGCCGCCCACGGGCCGGCGATGCCGGAAGGAGTCGGTGCCGCCCTCGGCTTTGATCGACTGGTGATGCTCGCGGCGGGCGTGGACTCGATCGACGCTGTTCGCTGCTTCAGGGAATAGTGCCCCCTTCTAGAAGCCGAGGTCGATCTTCGTGATCGTCCAGAGTTCCACGCGTCCCCTCGGGTCTTTCGCGATGGAGGGCATGAGTTGCAGCCGCAGCTCCACGGCACCGCCACCGGCGCAGGGCGACAGTCGGACCTCGGCACACCAGTCATTCCCGGTTTCCTCGTCGCGTCCTGTGAATCGCACGTCGCGAACCGCGGCAGTGCCACACCGGAGAATCGCCTGCACCGCCGGGAGCGATTCGATCGAGCCAGTCGCGGCGGCATCCTCGCCTGGGTGGTGGGAATGACCAGGTTGGCCATGCCCCGGATCACCACGCCGATGGCCATCGAACTCCGACTGCGGCAGCAGCTGCGGGGAGATCATGCTGCGGGCGTCGGCCAGTCGGTTTTCGGCAAGGGCGTCGAGCCAGGCGTTGACCACGGCTCTGGTGCGGCTCTCCATGATCCAACGGGAGACGAAGCTCGTGGTCACGGCCTGAGCCCCAAAACCCACCGACAGCGCGAGGCCCACAAGCGCAGCCGCACGTCCCGCCTTCTCCGCGCCCGAACGGGCCACATCCGCCAGCCCGGCGACCGCTACGGCAACTCCCAACAGCGGGAGGATCCAGAGCAGTGGTGTCGTGAGCGCGAGGCTCGACAACGCTCCCACCACTGCCGCCGCCACGGCCAGTCTGCTCACCGGTCGGTAGCTGATCGTGTCACCAGAGGCTTCCATGGCAGATCAGTACCCCGCTGTGCGAAGCCCCTCTTCTCCCTGCAGCTTCAGCCGCCTGTCGGCGTACCGCAGAATGAAGTCTGCATCCTTGTCAAACACCTGATCAGGCCTCGAGAACGGTCCCGTCCGCGATGACCCACGAACCCAGGACAGCCACGCGCGGTCCGGCGCCAGTCCGAGGAAAAACATCTTTGACGCCGGCGTGGGCTGCACGAGATCGCGGGTAACGGGGGCGGTGTGGAGCGTCATCGCGGTGAATGCCATCATCACCCACCCCGTCAGGAACGCTGGTATGCCGACCCCGATCCTCTCCACGAGTTGTGGAAACTCCACCCTGTTCGGCGACAGACGGTCGGTGACCTCGCGAGCCAACGCTAGCACCCCGCAGAAAATCAGCCAGATCGACAGGAAATCGAGCAGGTAGGTGTAGCTGGGCAGTTGCTCTTCGAGGAAATTTGCCACCGGGGCGTACCAGGCCGTGGCGACAACCGCTGCCAGCAGGACGTTGAAAAACATCAGCAGCGATCGCCAGAGTCCTTCGCGCACCAGCAAGCCGGTGACGGCAGCGAGGATCGCGAAGAGCATGAGTGCGATGATCATTTTTTGGGCCTTGGGCTGGTTCCTGGCTTGATCACTGGCTTGGCTCCGGGCTGGCTGACGGTCTTGGATCCGGCGACAGCCCCGGCCTCCTTCTTCGCCGCAAACACCCGCTGCACTTCATCGAGCGACGTCAGGCCGGTGGCGACGATCGCCAGCCCCTCGTCGCTCAACGGACGCATGCCGTCCTTGACGGCTGCCTGCCTGAGCACCTTGGCATCGACCTGCTGAGCGATGGCCTGCCTGAGCGTTGGACCAGCAGCCAGTTCGTAGAGGGCGGTGCGACCGATGAACTGACGGCCGGCGCAGAACCGGCAGCCGCCGTGAGGCGAGGCCCGCTTGATCTCGGGCAGCTCCTCGGCGGTCTTCTTGAACCGCTGCAACAGTTCCGGCGGCGTAGGCAGCGGTTCACCGCACTTCGTGCACAACTTGCGGATCAGCCGCTGCGAGAGGGAGCCGAGCAGGCACCGGGCGAGCTGGTCACGGGGAATGCCCATGTCGAGCAGCTTCTGCACGGCATCGAGCGCATCGGTGGCCTGCAGGCTCACGATCACGAGCTGCTGTTCGTTGGCAAGCTCGACGAGCTTGCCGGCGAGTTCCTTGTCGAGAAGATCGCGGGTGACGATCGCGCGGGGGTATTCAAGCATCGCAGCCTTGAGCGCCGTCAGCGGGGCCTCACCTGCTGACGCGGAATACCGCATCGGCTTGATGTTTTGCACCTCCTGGTGATGACTGCCGCTGTCCTCGATCGACACGAAATCCCGCAACAGCCGATCGGTTGACGAGAGCACCATGTCGAACGTCGTCGAGCAGCCGGTGGCCGGCGGGGACGACACCACGAATAGTCCCTTCTCCAGGGCCATCAGCTCGCGGACTCGGGTGGCCATCGCTCCCGACATGCCGAGGTCCTCGAGCTTCTTGGGCGCGAAGGGGGGCATTTCCACCGTGATGATGATTTGCTTGGAGGTCTTCGTGGCCCGCGTCGAAAGCCGGCACGGCCGCTTCTTGCCATCCACTTCTATCGTGAAGCCGGCATCCTTTTCACCGCTGAGCTTGGCGGCATCGGCCCCGGCAATGGTCCGCAGCACCGCCACTGCACCGTTGCCGATGGCCGCGTCGAGCGGCGGCGCATCCGCCCAGACCTCGGCCTGCTTGGTTTTTCCTGAGCCTTTCGCGGGCGTCTTCACGGCCCGCGATGGGCCCGCAATCCCGTCCACCTCGTGCGCCACCCTGATCCCGTCGGCTGCTGCATCGATGACGATGGTCGATGACCGGGCAGCGGCCGCATCCTGCAAGAGCTTTTTGGCAGCTTCGAAGCCTGGCATGGCCGCGGCCTCCTCCTGCCATTTCTGGTTTTCCTCAGGCGTCTCCGCGCCAGTGGCGACCAGCGTGACCCACGGCAACCCATCGTCCACGATGCTTGGCGATTTCACCTTGACGCCCATCTGTTTTAACAGGCCGCTGAATGCCCGTTTCAGGTGGGCGATCGTACATACGCTCTCCGCCGCAGGCGCCTTGGGGTTCCGTTCACGGCTGTAGAGGAAAAGCGGCACGAGCCAGGCCAGTGCCATCAGGGCCTGCCCGGCGGCCGACCACGGAATCCACCAGGCGACCAGGCTGCATGCCACGAATGGAAACACCGTGCACGCGGTCCAGAATTCAGGACGGATCTTGAACCGCGCGCTATCGCGAAAGACCCAGTCGCTCGTGGCAGCCCAAGCGGCGATCCACACCCACCAGCAGACCAGTGGCAGGATCGCAATGCCGCCGCCTGCATCACGCGACAGCCACTCCGGGCTCACGCGAGGCCATGCGTCGTCGGCCCACGCGGCGACGGCGTGCATGCCAACGGCCCAGCATGCGATCACCACGACGGCGAGTTGTCTCGATCTCCCCGCTATCGCGCTAGCACCTGCAGCCATCCGAACACCCCGCAGTACCATCAGCTGATGCCCTTCAGAGCCATGACCAGTGCCTCGCGATTGGGCGCGATCTCGAGGGCATCGTGGCGGTCGATGAGCCCCAGATCGATGAGGCTCTTGAGGCTCTGCGTGAAATCCTGCATGCCGTCCTTCACCGACTTCTTGATGTGGTCGGCGATCAGGTGATCCTGTTCCTCCAGCACGTACTTTCGAATGAGCACGTCGATGAACATGACCTCGACGACCGGTACCCGGCTCACGCCGGGCTTGATCGACTTGAGCAGTTTCTGGGCCACGATCCCCTTCATGTTGAAGGCGATGGCGCTGCGGATGGAGGGATGCTCCTCCTGCGGAAACAGGTCGAGGATGCGGCCGATGCAGCTCGACGCGCTGGCGGCGTGAATCGTGCCGAACACGAGATGGCCGGTTTCGGCGGCGTGGATCGCCGTCTTGAAGGTCTCCACGTCGCGAAGCTCGCCCACGAGGATGATGTCTGGATCCTCGCGGACGGCATGCTTCATGCCGATCTCGAAGTTCCGCACGTCGTTGCCGATCTCCCGCTGGTTGATCAGGCACTTGTCCTCGGTGAAGACAAATTCGATCGGATCCTCGAGCGTGAGGATGTGCTTGCGGTAGTTGCGGTTGATGTAGTTGAGCATCGACCCGATCGTCGTACTCTTGCCGGAGCCCGTCACGCCTGCGAGCAGCACCATGCCCTGGTCGAGCTGGCAGAGCCGCTCGATCGAGGGCGGCAGGAAGAGCTTCTCGAAGTCGGGGATCGTGTTGTTGACGCGGCGGGCCACGAGGCCCCAGGCACCCTGCTGCGTGAGCATGTTGATACGGAACCGCCACCGCACCCCGTCAACAACGCAGGTGTGAGCGAAGTCGGCGCCACCGTCGGTGTCGAAGATGCCCCGCTGCCGCGGGTTCATGATCGGTGCACAGAGCTTCTTCATCTGCTCGGCACCGATCGGCGGATATTTCAGCGGCTGGAGCGCCCCCTTCACCCGCATGTAGGGAGGCTTGTCGACCTTGAGGTGCAGGTCGCTGCCGTTAAGCTTGACCATCGCTTCGAAGAGCCGGTCGATTTCCAGGCCGGCCGGCTCGATCGCCACTGGTGCGGGCGAGGGACCAGACGCTGGAGCGGACGCGGGAGCCGCGGCCGGTGGAGTGCCAAAGGATGCCGATTCAGACGGCGTGGTCGCGGGGTCGAGTGTCGCCATAGTGTGCCGTGGAAACTGGCCTGACGGGTATTCCCCGCCGCTGAAACAATTCCTTCACCTCACGGATCGTACACTCTCCGAAGTGGAAGATGCCAGCGGCCAGCGCCGCATCCGCCCCACCCCGCTCGATCGCGTCGGCAAGGTGCTCCGGCCGGCCGGCCCCGCCGCTGGCCACGACGGGGATGCCCACCGCCCGGCTGACGGCGGCCGTGATCTCCAGATCGTAGCCGTCGCGGGTGCCATCGCGATCCATGCACGTGAGTACGATCTCCCCAGCCCCGAGCGACTCCACCCGCCGCGCCCAGTCCACCGCTTCCAGCCCCGTCGGCACCCGGCCGCCGTTGACGAACACCTCCCAGATCTCACGGCCGTCGCGAACCACCCGCTTGGGGTCGATGTTCACGACCGTTGCGCAGCTGCCGAGCCGGTCGGCCACCGCCGTGATCAGTTCCGGCGTTCGCACGGCGGATGAGTTGATGCTCACCTTCTCGGCACCGGCGTGGATGAGCCGCACCGCGTCGTCGAGCGTGCGGATGCCACCGCCGACGGTGAACGGCATGAAGATGGTCTCCGAGACGCGGCGGACCACGTCGAGCATGATCGCACGGCCCTCGTGGCTGGCGGTGATGTCGAGGAAGACGAGTTCGTCGGCCCCCTCCGCCTCGTAGCGGGCCGCCACCGACACGGGGTCGCCGGCATCGACGAGGTCGAGAAACCGTGTGCCCTTCACGACTCGGCCGCGTTCGACGTCGAGGCAGGGGATGATGCGTTTGGCGAGCATGGCAGGAGTGGCGTGCCTCAGTGTGGCCGTGTGGCGACGGCCCCGGGCTGCCGCGTGATGCGGCCTTCATCGGGGCTCGACGCGGTGGCGTAGAGCTTCTTCGGAATCCGTCCGGCCAGCCACGCCTGCCGACCCGCGAAGCAGGCCGCCCGCATCGCGTGGGCCATCCGCAGCGGCTGGGCGGCGTGGGCGATCGCGGTGTTGAGCAAGACGCCATCGACTCCCAGCTCCATCGCGGCAGCCACATCGCTGGCCGTGCCCACGCCGGCATCGACGATGACCGGGTAGTCGGGATCCCCCTCCTTCAAATACTCCATACAGATCCGCAGATTGTTGGCATTGAGAATGCCCTGACCCGAGCCGATCGGGCTGCCCGCCGGCATGACGCTGGCCGCCCCCAGATCTTTGAGGCGTTTCGCCACGACCGGATCATCGCTGGTGTAGACGAGCACGGTGAATCCCTCCTGCACCAGCCGGCCGGTGGCCTCCAGCGTGCCGACGGGATCGGGCAGGAGCGTGCGTTGGTCGCCGAGCACCTCGAGCTTGACCCACTCCGCCCCAGGGTTGCCCAGTTCGCGGAGCAGCTCGCGGCCGAGGCGGGCCACGCGGACCGCATCGTCGGCGGTGTAGCAGCCGGCCGTGTTCGGCAGCAGCACATACCGCGACGTGTCGATGTGGTCGAGAATGTTCTCGCCGGCGGCGTTGACGAGCCGTTCCCGCCGCACCGCCACGGTGACGCAGTCGGTGCCGGAGGCGTCGAGGCACTGTTGCATCTCGGCATGGCTCGCATATTTGCCGGTGCCGACGACGAGCCGGCTGGCCAGGGTCATCCCGCCGACACGCAGCGGTTCATCCACTGGGGTTGAAGGAATGGCCGTGTCAAAGGAACGCTGGGGCATGGTGTCGATGCACAGGGTGAGATGGAAGAACACTGCATGGGGCTGCCGTCAGCCACCGCCCACGAGCGTCACGAGTTCGAGGCGATCGCCGGCCTCGAGTCTACAGTCTGCAAGCCGCGTCCGCGGCACCACCTCTTGATTGACCTCGACAGCGAGTGGCCGGCCCGCGAACCCAAGCGCTGCCACGAGATCGCCGGCGGTCGAGCCCGCGGGCACGTCGCGCGGCTCGCCATTGACGATGACAGTGATTTCCACAGGCTCTCCCATCAAGGGCTTTCCTACTTCGCCTTGGCCCCGCCGCCCCGCGGCCGGGCGATGTCGAGCAGAACGAGTGGTGCCATCATCTGCGGCTGCTGGGTATTCCAGGGAATACCGTAGGCGGCCGTGGTACCGGTGGAGGAGTCGGTGACGTAGAGCACCGACGACGCCAGGGTCATGGTGCCTCGCCGCGGTTCGGCCACGCCCGAGACGAGCAGGAACTTGGGGTTCTTCGCCTGCCCCGCCTTGAAGCCCAGGTCCTTGAGCACGTTGTGCTTGTAGGCGGCGGCGAACTGCGCCGTGGCGGGACTGAGCACGCCGCCGGAGAGGTCGCCCGTCTCGAAGTCGAGCATGAAGAATCCCTCGACCGCGGGATCGAGTGGCACCGTACAGACTGCAAACGCCTCATCCGACTGCGATGTGACAGCCGACACCTTCGGCAGCTGTTCGGGCGATCCGAACCGGCCGCCGAACACCATTCCGCCGACTGCGGCCACCAACAGAATCAACGTTCCCGCAGCACCGGCCGCCGTATCCCGTATCCGTGAACTCATCCTCAGAATCCTTTCTTTGTCGCCATCCATACCGTTGCTCACACCGTCGGCTTCGACGGCAAGGTCTTTTTACTTCTTCTCAGCTTCCGGCTTCGCCGCTGGTGCTGGCGTCGCTGCTGGCGTCGCTGCAGGAGCAGGTGTTGCTGGCTTTGCTGTGGCTGGTGCCGGCGTAGCTGGTGCGGGCGT
>JBBAVO010000121.1:0-8639 GCA_040397635.1 Pirellulales bacterium | reverse complement strand
CCCGGCCGTCGAGCGTCACCCGCTTGCCGTTGGACTCCATCGTGAGCTGCTGGAGATAGGCAGGGAACCGCTTCAGATACTGGTCGTAGGGGAGCACCGCGATCGTGTGGGCACCGAGGAACGTCGTGTTCCAGACGGCGAGCAGACCGTGCAGCACCGGCAGGTTGCGGGCGAACGGCGCGGTGCGAAAGTGGACGTCCATGGCATGGAAGCCGGCGAGCAGTTCGGTGAACGCCTCCGGCCCAATGGCGAGCATCGTGGAGAGGCCGATCGCCGAGTCCATCGAGTAGCGGCCACCCACCCAGTCCCAGAAGCCAAACATATTGGCCGTGTCGATGCCGAAGGCCGACACCTCGGCGGCATTGGTGGAGACGGCGACGAAGTGCCTCGCCACAGCGGCGGGATCGCCGACCTTCGCGAGCAGCCAGTCCCGCGCCGACCGGGCGTTGGCCATGGTCTCCTGGGTCGTGAACGTCTTTGACGAGATCACGAAGAGCGTCTCGGCGGGATCGAGGTCGCGGGTAGCCTCGACGAAGTCGGTGCCGTCGACGTTGGAGACGAATCGAAACGTGAGCTGCCGGTCGGCGACATGCCGCAGCGCCTCGTAGGCCATCACCGGCCCGAGGTCGGAGCCGCCGATGCCGACGTTGACCACCGCGCGGATCGGCTTGCCCGTGTGCCCCTTCCAGGTGCCGCCGCGGATCTGCTTTGAAAACGCCGCCATCCGGCCGAGCACCTCGTGCACGTCGGGCACCACGTCGCGGCCGTCGCAGAGAATCTTCTCGCCCTTCGGAGCACGCAGCGCCACGTGCAGCACCGCGCGGTGCTCTGTCGAGTTGATCTTCTCGCCGGAGAACATCGCGTCGATCCGCTGCCGCAGGCCGCAGGCCTCCGCGAGCCCGAGGAGCAGTGAGAGCGTCTCGTCGGTGACCCGCTGCTTCGAATAATCGACATGCAGTCCGCAGGCGTCGATCACGAACCGTTCGCCACGGCCGGCGTCGGCATGAAAGAGATCGCGGAGATGCGTGCCCTGCTGCGCCGAAGCGTGGGCGGCGACCTTCTGCCACTCAGGGAGGGAAACGCGGCTTGGTGGGAGCGAGGGGGTGGTCATCGGGCTGTTCCTCCTGCGGCGGATACCGTCTGCGACTTCTTCACGATCACCTCGAGCAGTTCGTTCCAGCTCTTCACGAACGCGTCGGCACCGTCTTTCTGCAGCTTCTCGCCGAGTGCGTCGATGTCGATGCCCGCACGGCTGATGGCGAAGATCGTCTCGTCGGCGTTGCCGCCGCCGGCTGACACGATGCCCGATACAACGCCGTGGTCGGCGAAGGCCAGCAGCGTCTGCTCCGGCATCGTGTTGACGGTGTTGGGTGAGGCGAGTGCCGACACATACAGGGAGTCGGAGAGCTTCGGATCCTTGGTGCCGGTGCTGGCGTAGAGGAGCCGCTGCGGCAGAGTCCCGAAGTTGGCCAGCCGTTCGAAGCGGTCGGAGGCGAGCAGGTCGCGGTAGGCCCGGTAGCTCTGCTGGCCGATCGCGATGCCCAGACTATTGGCCAGATGCGCCGGTAGTTGGGCTGCCGTCGCTCCGTCCCAGCGGCTGATGAACAGCGACGCCACCGAGCAGACCCGCGGCGACAGGCCGGCCTCGATCCGCCGCTCGATGCCTCGCAGGTAAGCCTCCGCTGCGGCGAGATAGTGGGCGGTAGTGAACAGGAGCGTGACGTTCACGGGAACGCCTGCAAAGATCGCCTCCTCGATCGCCGGGAGGCCGGCAGGGGTGCCTGGGATCTTGATATAGAGGTTCGGGCGGTCGGCGCGGGCGTGCAGGTCGCGGGCCGCGGCGAGCGTGCTGGCGGTGTCGTAGGCCAGCGTGGGCGACACCTCGAGCGACACCCAGCCGTCGAGGCCGCCGGTGCGGTCGAACACAGGGCGGAAGAGGTCGGCCGCCCGGCGGAGGTCTTCAATCGCCAGTTCGAAAAACAGTTTCTCGCCAGCGAGGCCCTGCTGCACCTTGGCGGCGATGGCCGTGTCGTAGAAGGAGGTGTTCTTGACCGCCGCATTGTAGATCGACGGATTGCTCGTCAGCCCCGTCACCGACAGGTCGCGGATGTAGCGGGCGAGCGTGCCGTCGTCGAGCATGCCGCGGGTGATGTTGTCGAGCCAGAGGCTCTGGCCCAGATGATGGAGTTGCTGCGTGGTGGTGGCCATGAAAAAACCTTGCCTAAGGCTCAGGGGTGGGGCAGAGCGAGAGCGGCAGACCGTCGGGCGGCGGACCGCGGCGGAGTTATACTGAATTGTTCTTCGGTGGTGCGAGCGCTCCCGCCATACCCCAACGGGACGGGCGGGGGCGGTTTCCACCGACGACCCCCTTTCACCGTGCGAAGGATGGCTTCTGATGGCTTCGGTCCCTGATCTTGCCGCCGACGATGTTCAGAAGCTCGACCGTCTCCGGGACTCCTACCGGAGCCTGCAGGACGAACTCGGGAAGGTCATCATCGGCCAGCGGGAGACGATCGAACGGCTGGCCATCTGCCTCTTTGCCCGCGGCCATGCACTCTTGATGGGCGTGCCGGGCCTCGCCAAGACGCTCCTTGTCAGCCGGCTGGCCGAGGCGGTGTCGCTGAAGTTCAGCCGCATCCAGTTCACCCCCGACCTGATGCCGATGGACATCACCGGCACCGACATCCTGCAGGAGGGGGGCGACGGCCGTCGCGAGTTTCACTTCGTGCCGGGTCCGGTGTTTGCCAACATCGTGCTCGCCGACGAGATCAACCGGGCTCCGCCCAAGACTCAGGCCGCGATGCTCGAGGCGATGCAGGAGCAGAAGGTGACGGTGGTGGGCAAGACCTCCCGGCTCGAGCCGCCATTCTTCGTGCTCGCCACGCAGAACCCGGTCGAGCAGGAGGGCACCTACCCGTTGCCGGAGGCGCAGCTCGACCGCTTCATGTTCCTGATCGAGGTCGATTATCCCTCCGAGGAAGAAGAGGTGATGATCGCTCGCACCACCACCGGCGATACGCTGCCGCAGCTCGATCATGTGCTGTCGGCAGCGGAGATCATCGACTTCCAGAATCTCGTCCGCCGCGTGCCGGTGCCCGACCACATCTATCGGTTTGCGGCCAAGCTCGTCCGGCGGACCCGACCGCAGGGCGCGACCGCCCCCGACTGGCTGAAACCGCTGGTCTCCTGGGGCGCGGGGCCCCGCGCGGTGCAGTATCTGATCCTCGGGGCCAAGTCCCGCGCGGCGCTCACCGGCGGCTACATGGTGCGGCTCGAGGACATCGCCGCGGTGGCGGCACCGGTGCTCACCCACCGCGTGCTCACCACGTTCGCCGCGCAGGCGGAGGGGATCGACGCCAAAAGAATCGTCGAGCGACTGGTTGCCGAGGCGCTCGCCGAACAGAACGGGTGAGCCATGGCCACCATGTCCAGTGAGTTTCCCGATCGGACCACGCGGTCTTTTCTCGACAGCGGCGTGCTCTCCCGGCTCTCCGCGGTGCCGCTGCTCTCCCGCCGGCCGATGATCGGGGGCGTCTCGGGCCGGCATGTCAGCCCGCACCGCGGTTCGAGCGTCGAGTTTGCCGAGTACCGCAAGTATGTGCCGGGCGACGACCTTCGCCGGCTCGACTGGCGGGTCTATGGCCGCACCGACCGGCACTATGTCAAGGAGTATGAGGCCGATACCAACCTGCGGTGCTGCCTCGTTGTCGACTCCAGCGGCTCGATGGGCTACGGTTCCACCGGCATCACGCGGATGGAGTATGCCCGGCGGCTCGCCGGCACGCTCGGCTTCCTCGCCTGCCGCCAGGGAGACGCAGTCGGCATCTCTTGCGTGGCCGACGCGATCGTCAGGCACCTGCCGCCGCGGCGGAATCCCGCTCACCTGCGGCTGGTGCTCGATGCCCTGGAGCAGGTGAAGCCGCAGGGGGCGAGCCGGCTCCCCGAGGTGCTCCATGAACTGGCCGAGACGGTCCGCCAACGGGCCCTGATCGTGATCGTCTCCGATCTCTTCATGGACCCCGAGGAGCTGGCGAGCTGCTTCGGTCACCTGCGGTTTCGCAAGCACGATGTGGCGGTCTTCCATCTACTCGATCCGCAGGAGATGGCGTTCGACTTCCGGCGGCCGACGCGGTTTCTCGACATGGAGGGGGGCAGCCCGCTTTTTGCCGATCCGCTCGATATCGCCGATCGCTATACCCAGGCGCTCGAGGCCTACCTTGCGTCGCTCAAGACCATCGTGCTCGAGCAGGGCATCGACTATCACCGCACGCTGCTCGATGAAGACTACGAGAAGGTGCTGGCACGGTTCCTCGTGAGCCGGGCGTCTGGGAAGGGGCGGCGATGACCTTCCTCCAGCCCTGGCTGCTCCTCGCACTGCCGCTGGTCGCGCTGCCGGTGATCATCCACCTGATCAACCAGCAGCGGTTCCAGTCGGTCGAGTGGGCGGCGATGATGTTTCTCCTCTCGGCCAAGGCCCTCTCCCGCGGCTCCAGCCGGCTGCGGCAGTGGCTGATCCTGCTGCTGCGAATGCTGGCCGTGGCGGCGGTAATCCTGGCGGTCAGCAGGCCGCTGTCGCAGGGCTGGCTGGCGGCGGCGGGCGGCGATCGTTCGGCCACATCGATCGTGCTCCTCGACCGGTCGCCGAGTATGTCGCAGGCGTCGGGGGCCGGCGGTGAGTCGAAGCTCATGACGGCGCGGCGGCAGGTGGTCGCGGCGCTCGAGACGCTCGGCACCAGTCGCGTGGTGCTCATCGATAGCGTCTCGGGCACGCCGCAGGAGCTCGCTTCACCACGGGAGATCGAACACGTTTCACAGGCGGAGCCCGCCGCGGCGGCCGCCGACCTGCCGCTGCTGCTGCAGGCGGCCTGCGACCAGATCGGGGCCACGAAGTCGGCCGCCGGCACGATCTGGATCTGCTCCGATCAAAGGGCAAACGACTGGAAGGTGGCCGATCCAGCCTGGCCTGCGATTCGTGAGACGCTTGCGAAGATGCCGCAGTCGGTGCGGCTGACCCTGCTGGCCTACACGGAGCCCGCGGCCGACAATCTTGCCGTGCGGGTCATGCAGGCGGTGCTCGAGCCCCGCGGGAAGGCCTGGGAACTCCTGCTCGACATCGCGATCCGGCGGCAGACTGACGCCGGCCCCGACACCAGCACCAGCACCAGCACCAGCACCAGCCGCGTGCCGGTGCAGATCGAACTGGGGACGGCGCGATCGACCGTCGAGATCGAGCTGACCGGCCGGGAGACCGTGCTCGCGCGGCACGCGATCCCGATTGACGCCGCGGCTGCGCAGGCCAACGGCTGGGGACGCGTCTCGATCCCCACTGACAGCAATCCTGCTGACAACGATTTTTATTTTGCCTTCGGCAGGCCCCCGGTCCGTCGCACGATCATCGTGATGGAGGCTACCCCGACGGCTACCCAGGTGGCCGGCCAGACGGATCAGCAGACCAATCAACAGATCAGACAGACGCTCGAACTCATCGCCGGCATCCCGCCCGACAAGGCGTTGCAGGCAACGGTCGAGACGGTGCCTGCAGAGGCGGTGGCTGCGATGTCGCTGGACGACGTCGCGCTGATCCTCTGGCAGGCGGCCCTGCCCGATGCCGATGCTGCAGGAGCGGTCGGCCGGTTCGTCGCCCGCGGCGGCCAGATGATCTTCCTGCCGCCTGATTCGCCGACGACGACGGCCTTCAACGGCGTTGCCTGGCAGGCGTGGAGCGAGCACAGCCCGCCGCTGCGGCCGTCCTCGTGGCGGGCCGATGAGGGACTGCTCGCCGCCACGGTCACGGGGGCTGCGCTGCCGGTTGGCGACCTGGAGATTCGCCGCACATGCGGCATCGCCGGCGAGAGCACGCCGCTGGCCGTGCTTCCCGACGGCCGGCCGTTGCTCGTGCGGGCGGCGAGTGATCGCGGCGGTGTCTCATTCCTGGCGACGACACCTGCCCTCCGCGACTCCGATCTCGCGGCCAATGGCGTCGTGCTCTATGCGGTGGTTCAGCGGGCGATCGACGCCGGCCTCGCAGCGGTGGGCAATGCCCGGCAGGCCGACGCGGGGAAAAACCTGTTGAGCGAGAGGGCGGCCAGGCAGAACGGGTATCCGGGTGGAGCCACTCAACCGGGCGGAGTTACTCAACCCGGTGGCGCCACTCAACCCGGCGGAGCGAGTCGCGACGCCTGGCGGCAGATCGCCGGGCCCGCCGCCGCATCGACCGAGGCGGGATTCCATGCGGGTGTGTATGAATCGCAGGGCAGACTGCTGGCGGTGAATCGGCCCGCCGCAGAGGATGCGGGGGAGGTGGTCGCTGATGCGGAGGTGGAGTCGCTCTTCCAAGGCCTCTCGTTCAACCGCTTTCAGCAGAAGGCCGGTGGCCTGGGCAGCCTCGTCGAGGAGGTGTGGCGGCTGTTTTTGATCGCGGTCGTGCTGGCCCTGGTGGCGGAAGGCCTGCTCTGTTTGCCCCGCTCCCATGCCGGCACGCCGCCCCGCAGCCTTCCCGCCGGCCGGGCGTCCAGGGAGGCAGCTGCGTGAACGCATCACCCGATCCGCTGACGATATTCAACGGGCTGCGGTTCTACTGGACGCCCTGGTCGCTGGGCGTGTCGCTCGTGCTGCTGGCCGCGGTCGCCGCCGTTTGTCTGGCCGGCTGGTGGCGGAGCGGCTTTCGGCCCGGTTACGGCCTGCTCGAACTGCTCCGTCTGCTGATCGCCACGATCGTGGCCGTGCTCCTCAACCAGCCAGAGTGGGTGACGGAGCAGCGGCCCAGCGAGAAGCCGTCGATCGCCGTGCTGTTGGACAGTTCGCCGAGCATGAACACGATCGATGCGGTGGCTGGCGGCACCGGCGTCGTGTCGCGAAAGGAATCCGTGGCGACGCTCGCCGACGCGGCATTCTGGAAGCCTCTGGAGGAACGGTTTGCGATCCACGTCGAGCCCTTCTCGGCGACTGGGCAGGGAACCAACCTCTTCGAACCGCTCGAGACCGTGCTGCGGCGGCATCCCAGTCTGCGGGCGATCGTGCTGGCCTCGGATGGCGATTGGAACGAGGGCCGGCCGCCGGTGCAGGCTGCCACCGCCCTGCGGCTGGCCGGTATCCCGGTGCTTGCCGTGCCCACCGGCAGCCCGACACCGCTGCCCGATCTGACGATCGCGAGCCTCGACTGCCCCGTGACCGGTGTGGTCGGCAAGCCGTTCCGCGTGCCGTTCACGATCCAGAGCACACTGCCGCGTGAGCAGATGGTCACCGCGGTCGTCGAGACATCCGACGGCCAGACGTTCAGCAAACAGGTGCGGCTGGCTTCGATGGGTAAGACGACCGACGTCATCTCCTGGACGCCCGCCGCCGTCGGTGACTTCACCGTCACGGTTCGCGTGCCACCGCAGCCGGGGGAACTGCTCCCCGATAACAACACCCGCACGACGCCGGTCAGCATTCGCCAAGAGAAGCTGCGCGTGCTCGTGGTGGAGAGCATGCCGCGGTGGGAATACCGCTACCTCCGCAACGCCCTCTCCCGCGATCCGGGTGTGGAACTCTCCTGCCTGCTCTTCCAGCCCGGTCTCTCCAAGGTCGGCGGCGGCAACAAGGACTCTATCAAGCAGTTTCCCGGATCGCTTGACGAACTGTCTGCATTCGATGTGGTCTTCCTTGGCGACGTGGGCCTCGCCGACGGCCAGCTCACAGAAGAAGACTGCCGGCTCTTGAAGGGATTGATTGAGTACCAGGCCAGTGGCCTCGTCTTCATGCCCGGCTGGCTGGGCAACGAGATGTCGCTGGCCGATTCACCGCTGGGCGACCTGCTGCCGGTGGTGCTCGATGCGGCGCGGCCGGAGGGAACCGGCACGCCGCTGCCGGGAAGGTTTGCCCTCACCGACAAGGGACGCACGAGCCTGCTCACGCGGCTGGCCGATTCGGCGGAAGAAAACGTCGTCGTCTGGGAGTCGTTGCCGGGCTTTCAATGGTATGGCCCGGTGCTCCGCGCGAAGGCGGGCAGCGAGGTGCTCGCCGTGCATGACGACGTCGCCAACGACTACGGCCGGATTCCGCTGCTCGTCACGCGGCCGTTCGGCGCCGGCAAGGTACTCTTCATGGCCACCGACGGCGCCTGGCGGTGGCGGAAGGGGGTCGAGGACAAATACCACTATCGTTTCTGGGGGCAGGTCGTCCGCTGGATGGCCTACCGTCGCACCATGGCCAAGGGGGAGCGGATGCGTCTGCTCTTCTCGCCCGAGCAGCCCGAGGTGGGACAGGGGGTGTCGTTCGATGCTACTGTCAGCGACGCCACGGGTGAGCCGGTGCAGACGGGCACAGTGACGGTGCTCGTCACCGCTCCCTCCGGGGCCACAGAGACGGTGCGACTGGCGGCGCCTGGCGAGCAGGGCTCATGGGGCGTCTTCTCTGGAGGCTGGACGCCGCGGGAGCCTGGCAGCCACGCGCTGGCGCTTGCCTGTGCGGAGACGGGCGACCGGCTGGAGGCGTCTGTCTTCGTGCAGGGCGTTCCGGGCGAGGTGGTGGGCGAGGCGGCCCGGCCCGACGTGCTCGAGGAGATCGCCCGACTTACTCAGGGATCGGTGGCCACTCCGGATACCCTGCAGGAACTGCTGGGCGGGCTCGCCAAGCTGCCGGAGAGTCCGCCGGAGGTG
>JBBAVO010000120.1:3463-8646 GCA_040397635.1 Pirellulales bacterium | reverse complement strand
TCAGTCGCTCGACCGGTGCCGCACGATGTCGCCCTGCACCATGTAGATCACGTCCTCGGCGATGTTCGTCGCCATGTCGGCGATCCGTTCGATGTGCTTGGAAACGGAATTGACCCGCAGCAGGCTCTCGACGTTTTCGGGGTTCGCCTTGATCGCCTGGATGACCCTCCGGCGGATCTTCTGCCGCGCCTCGTCAACCGCATCGTCCTCCTCGCGGACCTGCCGGGCCAGGAGCGGATCGCCCTTGACCACGGCGTCGAGGCATTCCTTCACCATGTCCTGCGCCTGCATCGCCATCGTGCGGATCTCGGGAGGCAGTTCGCAGGGCTCGCCGGCAGTGAGCTGAGCCACCCGCTTGGCGATGTTGCGGGCGAGGTCGCCCATTCGTTCGAGGTCGTTGTTGATCTTCAACACCGACACCACGAAGCGGAGGTCGGCGGCGACCGGCTGATAGAGGGCGAGGATCTTCAGGCACTCCTCCTCGACCTCCACTTCCATGCGATCGATCTCCCCATCGTTTGCCATGACCCTCTGCGCCAGGTTGGTATCACGGTTGATGAGCGCCGTGATCGACTTGGAGATCGCCTCCTCGACGAGGGTGCCGACGCGGAGGATCCGCTCCTTGAGGTGCTCGATCTGGCGTTCGATGTGATGGGTCATGGCAATGCTCAGCCGAAGCGGCCGGTGACGTAGGCTTCGGTCTCACGGAGCATGGGCTTGGTAAAGATACCCGACGTCGAGCCGTATTCGATCAGGCGGCCGAGGTACATGAACGCCGTGTAATCGCTCGTGCGACTCGCCTGCTGCATGTTATGTGTGACGATCAGCACAGAATACCGCCCGCGGAGTTCCTGGATCAGTTCCTCCACCTTGCCGGTAGCGATCGGGTCGAGTGCCGAGCAGGGCTCGTCGAGCAGCAGCACCTCCGGCTCGGCGGCGATGGCCCGGGCAATACAGAGCCGCTGCTGCTGTCCGCCCGACAGGCCGATTGCACTTTCGTGCAGGCGGTCTTTCACCTCGTCCCAGAGTGCCGCGCCTCGCAGGCTCAATTCGCAGACCTCGTCGAGCACGGCTCGGTTGTTCTCGCCGTCGATCCGCAGCGCGTAGACGACGTTCTCATAGATGCTCATCGGAAATGGGTTGGGCTTCTGAAACACCATGCCCATCCGCTTCCGCAGTTCGATGACATCCATTCGGGGATCGTAGATCGAATCGCCATTGAGCCGCATGTCGCCGGTGATTCGCACGCTCTGCACGAGATCATTGAGACGGTTCACGCTCCTGAGCAGCGTCGATTTTCCGCAGCCACTCGGGCCGATGAGGGCCGTGACCTTGTTGTGCGGAATCGGCATCGTGATGCCGTGAAGGGCCTGCTTGCCGCCATACCAGAGATTGAAGCGGTCGATCTCCAGGACCGGCGTCACCTCGCGCACTTCGGGGTGCACTTCGGCGGGCACGTCGCGGCCAGCGGCCACCGCCTGCAGGCGATCGGCGGGCACCGCGGCGGAGACTGCCTCGGGATGTCCACCGCGTTCCGGAGTTGTCTGAGCCTGAATGTTCATGATGGCAAGGAATGAAGGCGTTCGTCCGCGTCGCAGAATTGAAAATCGTAGCAGATCGAATCCGCCCCGGCAGGAAAGTCGCCCGTGTGCGGCTAAAATTGTTGCGCGACATACCGTCGCTTCAGCCGTGAACGAATCCAGATGGCCGCCACATTGAGCAGTGCGATGATGGTCACCAGCAGGAACGTGATCGTGAACACCATCGGCTTGGCCGCCTGGCTGTTGGGGCTCTGGAAACCGACGTCATAGATCAGGTACGCGAGATGCATGAACTCGCGTTCCGGGTGCACGAAGGGAAACCTGCCGTCGATCGGCAGGTCGAGTGCGAGCTTTTTCACGCCGACGAGCATCAGCGGCGCCACCTCGCCCGCCCCCCGTGCCATCGCCAGAATGAGGCCTGTCATGATGCCCGGCAGCGCCCTGGGCAGGACGATCCGCCGGATCGTCTGCCACTTTCCGGCGCCGCACGCATACGACCCCTCCCGCATCGAGTTGGGGACGGCGGAGAGCGCCTCCTCGGTGGCAACGATCACCACCGGCAGCGTCAACAAGGCCAGCGTCAGCGACGCCCAGAGCAGACCGCCGGTGCCGAACGTGGGCTGATTGTCGGCCACGAGGCTCGCACGGAAAAACAGTTCGTCGATGCCCCCACCGAGGGCGTAGCAGAAAAAGCCCAGGCCAAACGCGCCGTAGACGATGCTCGGCACGCCAGCGAGGTTGTTGATCGCGATCCGCACCGCCGTGGTCACGGCCCCCGGCGATGCATATTCCCGGAGATAGAGTGCCGCCAGTACGCCAAAGGGGGCCACGAGCAGCGCCATGATCAGCGTCATCGCAACGGTGCCCCAGATGGCCGGAAACACACCGCCGGCGCTGTTGGCCTCCCGCGGATCGTCGCCGAGAAACTCCCCCCATCGGCTGCCGTAGACGCCGAACTTGCCGGCCAGTGACAACCGGTTCGGCTGACAGGCCCGCACGATGCCCTCCAGCGGAATCACCTTCTTGACACCGTCCGCGGTTTCAACCTCGAGTCCCCAGCCTTCATTCTCATGCCGCAGCTGCCCGGTCCGCGCGTCCAGTTCTGCCGACTGCCTGCCGACCCGGGCAATGACCTCCTGCTCCGCTGCGGTCGCGGCCTTCTGCCCGGCCGACACGGCCACGGTGCCAGCGACAGTCGGGCCGTCGTCGAGCCTGGCCTGCACGACGGCCAGTCGCGCGGCCCGCAGTTGACGCTGCAACAGGCCCCGCTCGTTACGGTCTATCCGCATCGCCTCCCGCCACCGTCGCCGCACGACGGGATGCTCCCGCTCGAAGGCCTTCCAGGTCTCCTCCGGGCCGACCGCAATGACCTCATCCCCGTGCAACAGCCGCAGCGGAAATCCATGAAACCTTCCCCCCTCCAGCCGCTCCACGACCGTGGCCCACTCCGGCCGGCTCGCCCGCGCGATCGCGGTATCGTCGAACCATTGGTAATGGTGGCCAGAGACTTCGAAGTTGGCGGTCCGCACCAGCCGGCGGCTCCCGCGGCCCTCGGTCTTGGCAGTGGCCGCCTCGGCCCGCTCCCGTTCCGACACCTCGCCGAGCGCCCGCCCACCGTCGGCCAACTCCACGAGTTCGAGAGGCACCGGCCAGAACGTGCTCGCACCGCGAAACGCGATGAACGCAAGCAGACCCGTGATCATCATGATCGCGACCGCCAGGGCTCCGCCAGTGAGCCAGACCCAGGGCTCTCCATGGGCCGTGAGACTCGAAAACGACGACCTCATCCGGCGGGGCCGATGTTTGGTGTCAGAGCTCATGGGACCTCCTGCGGAACCGCTGCCGGACGATCTCCGCAGCCGTGTTGACGACGAAGGTCATGCCGAAGAGCGTGAGTGCAGCGAGGAAGAGCACGCGGTAGTGCGCACTCCCCCGAGCCGCCTCGGGAAGCTCGGTGGCGATCGCCGCGGAGAGCGTCTGAAAGCCGTTGAACAGGTTCCAGCCCATGAGCGGCGTGTTGCCCGCCGCCATGAGCACGATCATCGTCTCCCCGACGGCCCGTCCCAGACCGATCATCACGGCCGAGAAGAGGCCGCTCGCGGCAGCCGGCACGATCACACGGATCGCCGTCTGCCAGGGGGTGGCGCCTGCGCCGAGGGAGGCGCTGCGGAGATGATCGGGCACGCTCGACAGCGCGTCGTCGGCAATCGTGAAGATCAATGGGATGATGGCGAAGCTCATCCCGATGGCGACGATGAGGGCATTGCGTTGCACGTAGGTGCCGAAGAGCCCGCCGCGGGTGTCGAGCCGCAACGCATCGAGAAACGACGCAGCGGCAATGGCGAGAGCCAGCGCCATGGCAATGCCGACCGCAAAGGTGCCCAGTGACGTGATCGCCGCCTGATGCTGCGACCACCCCTGACTGTTCCGCCGCAGCCACGGGTTGACGAACCGGCCCACCAGCATCGCCGACAGCACGCCGGCCAGTGGCAACAGGGCGAGCACCCAACCGCCGAAGCCGCTGCCCCCACGGCCATCCAGCCACGCGGCGACGTCGCCGTTGAACAGCAGTCGTTCCATGGGAGCCGCGGCCGCGTTCGCCACCGCGGCCCCCGCCGGGAGTGCAACCGCGGCAATGAGTGGAAACCGCCAGGCGGCATACCGGCTCCGCCAGCCCGCCGAAAGCAGCTGCCAGAAAAACGCGCCCATGAGCAGCGCTAACGGCACGCAGAAAAATCCAGCCAGCACCGTCATCAATGACCGTTCGATGATCGGCGCAAAAATGAGTCCGGCCACGAAGCCGAGCACCACGCTCGGCAGGCTGGCCATCATCTCAATCGTGGGCTTGATGCGGGCCTTCCAGCGGGGGTGCATGAACTGGCTGGCGAAGATCGCCGCCAAGATGGCGATCGGTGTGGCAAACAGCATCGAGTAGAGCGTGGCCTTGAGTGTGCCGAAGATGAGCGGCACGAGGCCGAACTTCGACTCGAACGATTCGTGCCCCGTCGTCTCCCAGGCATGGACATGACCGGGATATTTCTCGTACCAAACCCGGCCAAACAGCGATCGCCACGAGACCTCCGGGTAGCCGGCGTTCAACGTCCAGGCCGCCAGACGTTCGCCGTCGGCGGCAAGCAGCCTGTTTTCGCGGGGCGCGATGAGCAGTTGCCGGGCCGGTGCCTCGAGCCCGTCTGGATCGCCCCCCGCGAGCGCCGCCGCCGTCGCGCCGGTGGTCGTCTGCACGAGGCGAATCCCGCCGGAGGCATCGGCCACGGCCAACAGCCGCGAACGTGGCGACGCGGCCAGTGCCGTGATGCCGTGGTCTGCACCGCTGCCGGAGACCGCGGTGAACTCCTTCGCGACCGCCATCTGGAGACCGTCCGTGGCCGCCGCGTCGGTTGCCCGCGTGGCAAAAAACACCCGCACGACACCGGCACTGTCGCCGACGGCCAACGCATTGCCGCCGAACACGCGGGCCACGCAGGTCACCTTCTGCAGGGCTGGCTGGAGTTGGTCAGGCCTGCGTGGATCTGGCGCCGCGTCGAATGACTCCATCAACACCGGCGATTCGACATCACGAATCTCATACCGACGCGCTGCCCCATCCTCAGCAATCAGAAACAATTGGTCGCCCAGTTCCGA
>JBBAVO010000120.1:0-3363 GCA_040397635.1 Pirellulales bacterium | reverse complement strand
CTGACCATGGTGATGTCGGCGTCGATCACCGGACTTTGGAGAGATGTCGATGCTGGCGCGTCGAATTCCGTCACCATCCGAACGGTGGCATACTGCCCGGTAAGCCCTCGCACGACGACGGCATCCTCGTGGGTGCCGGCCTCTCCCGGCGCAAGCCCGACCGCTGCTGGGGGCAGCCCGTCGGCGGCAAGGAACGTCGATTCCAGACCGAGCCGACCGATGCGGAAGCTGCCGTCTTCGTACCCGACCGCGGCCTGAATGCTTCCAGGCAACATCGTGATCGTGGTGGCACGGGCGAGCCCACATTCGGCAGCCGTCCGCGTCAGCAGGGGCTTGCCATCGGCGATCGAGAACACCCGCACGAGACCCGCCTCGGACAGGTCGCCCGACTTCGCCACCGCATGAGCGTCGAACAGCCAAGCCACGACACCCGATTCGTCGGCACCCAGGCTGGTGGCAAGGGTTGCCTCACCTCCCTTCGACGACGGCGCTGCGGGTGCGGCCATCACGGTGGATGCCCGTTCCGAGGTGAGCCGCGCCGGCCGAAACAGTGGCAACGCCACGGCCAGCAGAAACACCGCCACCGCCAAGACGGCCAGGATCGTGCCGATGCCACCGAGCGTGATGACGGCACGGGCCAGCGAGTCGCCAGCCTTCACCCACGGATGGGTCTTGCTTCGGCGCGAGCGGCCCGTGAAGGTGGACTGCGGTGGCATGCCCGGGCTCAGGTCTCGGCGGAAGGAAGCTGCGGGAAAAGCGGTGGCTGTCGAACAGAGGGTCGATCAGGCGATCGGGTCACGGGCTCGTCAGGCCGACACTCTGAAGGCCGCGCTTCGCAATCGGACCGGTGATCGGCAGGTAGCCGTCCTTTCGGACATCGGCCTGACCGGTGGCGCTGAGCACATAGCGAATGAACTCACCACGCAACGAATCGATCGAGCCGCCCGGCTTGTGATTGACGCTCAGGTAGAGAAAACGCGAGAGCGGGTATTCACCCGAATAGGCAAACTTCGGCTCGGTCGCGACTGCCGGGCCACCCTGCTTGGCCGACAAGGGCAAGGACCGCACGTCGGCTGTCATGTAGCCGATGCCGCTGTAGCCGATGCCATACTTATCGCTGGCAACGGCCTGCACCACGGCAGAACTGCCTGGCTGCTCCTTCACGGTGGACTTGAAGTCCCCCTTGAAGAGGGCGTTTTCTTTAAAATAGCCGTAGGTGCCGCTGGTGGCATTGCGGCCATAGAGACTGATCGGCTTGTCCTTCCACTCCCCTTCGAGGCCGAGGTCGCCCCAGGTGCGGATCTCATTCTTGCCGCCGCCCGTGCGGTTCTTCGAGAAGATCGCATCGACCTCCTGCAATGAGAGGCTCTTGAGCGGGTTATCCTTGTGGACGAACACGGCGAGCATGTCGATCGCCACGGGCACGACGGTCGGGGCATAGCCGTGCTTTTCCTTGAAGGTGTCGACCTCGGACGGCTTCCAGTCGCGGCTCATCGGCCCGAACGTGCTCGTGCCCTCCGTCAGCGCCGGCGGGGCCGACGCCGAGCCCTTGCCTTCGATCCCCTCCTGCACGCTCGGATAAAACTTCTTGAAGCCCTCGGCCCAGAGAGCGACGAGGTTGTTCATCGTGTCGGACCCGACGCACTTCAGCGAACCGGCCACCTCGCCCGCCACCTTCGCGTAGGGCTTGAGGGCCGGATCGATCTCCTGATCCAGAGCGACGGCGGTGCGAGCGACCGTTCCCGCAGTCAGGCAGGCAACCGCCGGCAGCAGGGCAAATCCCGCGCACACCAAGACCGCGGATCCGAACCTACGGGCCATACGCGACATACGTGTCAACATCACCACATTCCTTCGAGGGGAGAAGGGGCCGGGAAAAACCTTGAACTTCCAATCGTAGCGGGAATTGCGAGCATTTCATGAGCGGCCAAAAACGCCCGGGAAAACCGCCGGCTTCCGCCCGCACTTTGCGTCACTCTTCCCGCCGTGGCGGCGCGAAGCCCCTTCGGAGCGTGTTTTCCGTGACCGTCCGCGGCACGAGAAACTGCTGCAGATAGTCAGGCCCGCCTGTCTTGCTGCCGATGCCCGACATTCGGTAGCCGCCGAATGGCTGTCGGTGGACCAGCGCGCCGGTGATGCCTCGATTCAGATAGACATTGCCGGCCTGCAGGGTCGCCTCCGCCTCGTGCAGATGCGCGGGGCTGCGGGAGAAGACGCCGGCGGTGAGCGCGTAGGGAGTGCCGTTGGCGAGTTCGACCGCGTGACCGAAATCGCGTGCGCGAAACACCGCCAGCACCGGTCCAAAGATCTCCTCCTGCCCCAACGGGCTTGCGGGATCGACGTCGGCGAAGACGTGCGGCCCCACGAACCAGCCCAGTTCGGCCATGCCACCAACCTCGACAGCCGCCACCTCGCGGGCCGTCCGCCGCCCCTCCGCGATGAACGACCGGACGCGGTCCCGTGACTCCGCATCGACCAGCGGCCCCATCCGCGTGCCCGGTTCGGCAGCCGGCCCCACCCGTAGGCTCTTCACCGCCTCCGCGAGCCTCGCGACAAAGGCGTCGTGCACACGATCGAGCACGATCACACGGGAACAGGCGGAACACTTCTGTCCCTGAAAGCCAAATCCGCTCTGCACGACCGCGACCACCGCCTCGTCGAGATCGGCGTCGTCATCGATGATGATCGCGTTCTTGCCCCCCATCTCGGCGATCACCCGCTTCACCAGCCGGCTACCTGCCGACGCCGATGCATTGGCGGCCTCGGCATTGATCGCCAGCCCCACGGCCCGCGAACCGGTGAAGGCCACGAGTGCCGTGTCGGGATGCGAGACGAGCGTCGGCCCCACCTCCTCGCCGCGGCCCGGCAGGAAGGCCAACGCCGCGGGGGGCACGCCCGCCTCGAGCAGCATCTCGTGCAGCCGCAGCGCGATCAGCGACGATTGCTCGGCGGGCTTCATCACCACCGTGTTGCCCGTCACGAGCGCGGCTGTGGTCATGCCGGCAAGAATCGCCAGCGGAAAGTTCCACGGCGCGATCACCACCGCCACGCCACGCGGCAGCCACGCCGTGGTATTTTCCTCGCCCGGCACGTCCACCCGCCCCGGCCTTGCCAGCCGCCGTGCCTCGTGCGCGTAGTAGCAGCAGAAGTCGATCGCCTCCGCCACGTCGGCATCAGCCTCCCGCCACGGCTTGCCCACCTCGAAGACCTCGATGGCGGCCAGTTCAAACCGCCGCCGTCGCATGATGCCCGCCGTCTGCATGAGGATCTCGGCCCGCCGCTCCCAGCCGACGGCCTGCCACGAGGGCAACGCCTGCCGGGCCGTCGCGACCGCTCGGTCGGCATCTGCGGGCGTGGCCGCCG
>JBBAVO010000119.1:0-8696 GCA_040397635.1 Pirellulales bacterium | reverse complement strand
AAGGCGCCGATCGCCGGCACGAGCATCGCCAGCGTGGCGAAGCCGTAGGCCGCCGCCGCCACCAGAAAGACCTGCAGCGCGTTGCCCTGCAGGAAGCCGGTGATCGCCACGAACGTCAGGGCGGGGAGGAGCGCCGAGGCCCAGCCGATGGCCGGCGAGGGATTGCGGGCCGACAGGGCGGCATAGAGGCCGACCGCACCGCCGACGATCACCGCCAGAAACGGCGCCAGCTGCAGCTCGAAGCTCGAACCGAACGCCACCATGATTCGCATCGCCGTGGCCACGCCGACGAACAGAAACGCCACGGTGCCCAGTGCCACCGCGATCGCCCGCCGCGATGATGCGTGAGAGAGGCCTGCGTGCAGGCCGAGCACCGCCGCGAAGAAGACGAGTAGGGCGAGCCCGAGCGCCATGTAGACGGCGTTTTCGACCGTCGTGATCCGGGCCACCGCCAGCGCGCCGCAGAGCACCAGTGGCAGCAGCACGATCTCCCGGGCTGCCGCCAACACGCCCAGCAACTTGCCCCAGACGAATTCGGAGGGCTCCAGATCGGTCACGAGCAGGACGTCGAGCGCGCCGCGGTCGCGTTCGGTGGTGATGCTCGTGACGGCCATCGCCGCCACCGCCAGCAGGCTGGCCAGTGCCATCGGCACCACGGCCACCGCCACGGCGAGCCCGTCTGGCCGCGGCCGTCGGGACTCGGCCACGATGCCTGCGACTGCGGCCGCAAAGAGCAGCAGCCAGGCCAGACGCACCAGCAGCATCGCCTTGCCGTGCGCACGCGTGCAGATTTCCCGCCAAAGCACGGGGTTGTCCCAAACCACCCGCGAAGGCCGCTTCGCCGAGACTGCACCAGCGGCACCGCCAGCCGACTCGGGCTGCCGCCGCACCTCTTGGGTCGTATTCCAGGCCCGCACGCGGCTCACCGCCACGATGTTGGCCGCCACGATCAACGCCGCCGAGACGGCGAGGAACGGCAGCAGTGTGGTGCCGCCGGCAGGCGCGAGTGCTGCAAACACTGCCCGTGCGGGCGACACCTGCGCACCGACGACCGGCCCGAATCGGCTGGCGACCACCTCGCCGATCGCCACCCAGGCCACGAGCGCGAAGGTGGTGATCGCCAGCGCCTGAAACGTGGTGTCTCTCCAGAACGCGATGCACGTGGCCACGCTCGCCGCCGCCAGAGCCGCCGCGGCGGTCACCACGAAGAGGCGGGCCAGCTGTGGCATGGTGACGCCGCCGAACAGTGACGCGATCACGAACACCGGCACTGCTGCCAGGAGCAACAGCATGACGCGAAGCAGGCTGCCGGCCAACTTACCCAGAACAAGCTGGCCGTCGCTGAGCCGGCTGATGAGCAGGAGTTCGAGCGTGCGCCGATCCTTCTCCGAGGTTACGGCCACGGTGCTGGTCATGGCGGCAGCCAGCATGGCCAGCGAGAGCTGCAGCGGTGCCAGGATCCGCAGCAGCGTGGCGCCGAACCGGGCGGTGTCACCCGCCGTGGTTACCGTTTGCGTGCCCGTGACCACCAGCCAGCAGGTGGCAACAATGCCCAGCAGTGCGCCGCAGTAGACGGCCCGTGCCACATACAGCCCCCGCGCCCGCGGCACCGCCTGCACTTCGCGTTCGAAGACTGCTCCAAGCATCGATTCTCTCCGGTCCACACCATGGCGAAGCATGGTAAAACTCCGCCTCTACGGATACAGTAGCAGACGCCGCCCGGATCTCTTATGGACGCGATCTCTCGGGCGGGTACCTCCACTGGAGAATCTCCCGATGGTCAGGCGATCTGCACTGTTTTCTGTCTCCCGTTGCGTCGTGCTGGCAGTCATCTTGCTGCCAGCCTGGGGGGCGGCAAGCCTGGCCCACGGCCAGATCACGGCCCAGACGCTCGTCGGCAAGGCCGTCTCAGACGACGCCCAATACGGAGACATCAACAACGCCATCGGCCGCTTCCGCGATCGCGACATCGTCGGCTGCCGAGCCCTGCTGGAGCGAGCCCGGTCGAACAATCCCAAACTACCGCCCCCTGGCGTCATGATGGCGGTGCTCTGGCTGGGAGTGAACCAGTTGCAGCCGGCGCGTGGCGAGTTGGAAGATACCGCGGTCAAGTTTCCTGGCGACCCCGAGCCCTACCTGATGCTCGGTGATCTCGCATTCCAGGATCGCCGCATCACCGATGCCGACGTGCTGTTTTCCAAGGCGACGGCGCTCACCACCGCGTTCAGCGAGAATGCCAAGCGGAAGCGCGACTTCGAGATTCGTTGCCACGCCGGAAGCGCTGCCGTGGCCGAATCGCGGAAGCAGTGGGACGCGGCCCAGAAGCATCTCGCCGCCTGGCTCGACCTCGATCCCGACAATGCCAGCGCCCGCCAGCGGCAAGGGATCGTGCTGTTTCAGTTGGGCAAGCCAGAGGAGGCACTCGCTGAGTTTCGCGAGGCGAAAAAGCTCGACGAGAAAGCGGTCCATCCGGAACTGGCGATGGCCCGGCTGTACGACGATGCGAAGCAACGCGACACGGCCAAGAAGCTGATCGAGCAGGCGATCAAGTCGGCCCCGCAAGACCCGGCGGTGCTGCTCGCTACGGCGCAGTGGTATGTGGGGCAGAACGATCTCCCGGCGGCCACCATCAATGCCGACAACGCGCTCAAACTCGACCCGAAGAGCCTCGAGGCAAAGGTTGTCCGCGGAGCGATCGCCCGTGTCGCCCGCGATTACAAGACTGCCGAGCGATTCTTTAACGAGGCGCACGTGCAGTCGCCCGGCAACTTCCCCGCGGGCAACTCGCTGGCGCTTGTGCTCGTCGAGACCGACGACAAGGAGTCGCGGCAGCGGGCGCTTGAGATGGCCGAAGCCAACGTCGCGATGCACCGCGAGGGATCGCCGCATCAGGCCAACGCGCTGACCACCCTGGCATGGGTTTACTACAAGCTGGGCCGCCGCGAGGATGCGGAGAAGATTCTGTCGCAGATTTCACAGAACAATCAGCTCACGACCGACGGTGCCTACTACGTGGCCAAACTGCTCGTGGACCGCGGCGAGAAGGACCGCGCCCGGAAGATTCTCGAGGACGTGCTGGCCAACGAGGCGATGTTTGCCACGCGGGCCGACGCGGTCGACCTGCTCGCCACGCTCAAGAAGACATCCGGCAACTAGCGGGCTGCGTTGGGCCTACGGCTCCTGCGCGGGACGCGGAACCGGTGCGTTCATCGGCTGCTGCGGCATCGCGCGAATGATGATGCCGCCCGGTTTGGTCGGCACGCCCGTTGGGCCGAGCCTTACGGCTGATCCGGGGCCGGCCTGCATGGCCCGTCGTCGCGCCCTCAGCCGATCGCTCCGCAGGGGTATGCCCGGATAGGCCTCCACCGGCACCTCGAGGCTGGGCAGGCCGATGCGGCTGCCGTCTCCGAAGTAGGTAAACATCTCGATGCCGCTGGCGGCTTGAGGCAGCAGCGCAGCCCAGGTGGCAACAAACAGGACCGGCAGGCAGAGGGCGGTGCGCACCCGTGCCGAGAGTTGAGAATTCATGATGGGGTCCAGCGTGAGGTCCGGCCGGCCAAGGCGGAACCCTCAACCGCTCTTTCGGCATCGGGCAACGCTGCCGTCCTGCTATTCTTCCGTCCCCCGAGCGACCGGCACGATCGTCATGCGACCGCCTGTTAGGCTTGGGGTGATGCACCTGCCCCCGGCTACCTTCGTGCCTGCCGCTGCCTGCGTCGCCGCCTGCCTCGCTGCGGCGGTGTCGGCATGGGGTGTCTTTCTTGTGCGTGGTTCGACGGCCGTACCGGCCGCCTTCTGGTCGGTGGCGGCCTGCCTTGCCCTGGCTTGGGAGATGGGGGCCAGGGCGGCCGGCGGCCTCGCCGACCCAGCAACGGCTGCGGCGGCGCGCCTGGCTGTGGTGTCGCTGTCGCTCTGTCCGGCGATGTCGCTTTTGGGCGCGAAGCGTCCGCAGCATGGCGTCTGGCAGCTGATCGTGGCCACATTGGCTGTCGTGCTCGTGATGCCCGCCGCCTCCGCGTTGCTCATGCGGCCGGGCAGTCTGCCCGACCTGCACCTGCTCGAACGGTTTTTCATGCCGCTGCTCGTGCTTGTCGGCTGGATGAATTTTGCCGGCACGCGGCGGGCGGCAGCCGTCAGTTGTGTCGCGGCTGCCCAATTGCTGCTCCTGCGTGGCTTTCTGCCCGGAGTGGACATGGATGGGGCCATGCAGGCGGCCGCGACAGGGGGCACCGATGCGGCGGCCGCTGGGCTCCTGCTGGTGGGCACGCTGCTGGCAGCGGTGCAGGCCTGCACGAGCCGGGTCAGAGGAGCGCATCGGGGCGAACGAGGCACCCCGTCCGGCCACACGGTGGCGGCCGTCATCGACCCCTCGTTTCTTGCCTTGCGGGAGACGCTCGGCGCCGCCTGGAGCCTGCGGATCGCCGAACGCTTCGACACGGTGGCGGCTGCCCGCGGCTGGCCGTGTCGGCTCCGGTTTGCCGGACTGGAGTGCGGAGGCGATCCGCTCGACACGTTCTGGCATCGAGACGCTCTGCGGGCCTTCCGGGCACTCGCAAGGCGGTTTACCTCCGATAACTGGCTCACCCGGCACGGTTGGCAGGACGCCGAACACGCGTCGGCTGCGAGACCCTAACGCCTGCGTTGGCTCGCCGGGTTTTCCCGGGCGTAGCGCGGGTGTCACCCAAAAAACCGGCGTGTCCACCCGGCAAGAATGGCCCCCACGGTGGTAGGGCTGTAGACTTGCGGGCCCGATCTGGTGCGCGGCTTCGGCTGCGGGCACGGTCGTTGGCATTCCGTTTCCCTTTTACCCAGGAGCCTTCCATGGCTGAAGAATCCCGTCCTGCCGAGCCGATGCCCGTGCCCGTCGATGAGTCGCACATTGCCGCTGCCTACGCGAACTTCTGCCGCGTGACCGGCACGCCCGAGGAGTTGATCGTGGACTTTGGGCTCAACAAGCAGGTGGCCGGCACCTCGCCCGACACCATCCAGCTCACGCAGCGGATCATCGTCAACTTCTTCACGGCCAAGCGGCTGGCGGCAGCGCTGGCAATGGCGGTGGCCCGGCACGAGCAGGCCTTCGGAATGCTCGAGACCGACGTGCAGCGGCGGATCGTGCACCAGCCGACCTCCAGGGCATGACGCGTGGGAGTCGGGTCGGTAACAAGTCGGCTATGATCAGGGGAGCGTGCTCTTGCGCGCTCCCCGATCATGGTTGACGCACAATTGACGCACGAACGCGAATGGGGCTGAGCTGAATCCAGATGAGCATCGACGAGTCGGTTGAAATCGAACGGGCACGCAGCCAGATTCGCGCGCTCGTCACCGAAATCGAACAACTCGCCCGCGGCGACGCGGCCGAGGCTGAGTTCTTTCGCGGGCTGCTGGAGCGGGTACTCGTGGCGATGGAGGCGGTCGGCGGGCTTGTTTGGCTCGTGGGGGAAGGCGGCCGGGTGGAGCCGATCTGCCATGCTGGTGTGGAACACACCGGCATCGCGGCAACTCCCGAGACGCAGGCTGCCCACGGAGCCCTCGTCCAGGCGCTCGTGCAGAGTCCCACCGGCCTGCTCGTGCCTCCCCATTCGGAGCTTGGCGCGGGCGGTGCCGACGGTGGCACGGTCGCGGCCAACGACTCCGGGCTGCTCGTGATTGCAGCGCCGATCGACCGGGGCGGCGTCCGCGCCGGCCTGATCGAGGTGTTTCACCAGCAGAATCTGCCCGACGTGGAGCGGGGCTATCTGTCGTTTCTCGAACAGGTGTCGGCCGTGGCCGGCGACTATCTCGAACGACGGCAGCTCAAGACGCTCGACACCCAGCAGACCGCGCTCACGCAGGTGGAGCGGTTCAGCCGGGCCGTGCACGAGTCACTCGATCCCGTGGCTACGGCCTTCGTGCTTGCCAACGAGGCTCGGCGGATCATCGGCTGCGACCGCGTGAGCGTGCTCGTGAGACGGCGGCGGAAGTTACGGCTGGAGGCGGTGAGCGGGCAGGAGTCGGTGGAGCGGCGGGCCTCGGCCGTGCAGGCCATCGAATCGCTCGTTCGGGTCGTGGCCACGGCGGGTGATCCGCTCTGGCATCCCGATCCGGCCCAGGAGCTGCCGCCGCAGATCGAGGAGGAACTCGAGCACTACATCGACGAATCCCATGCCACGGCGCTGGCGATCATCCCGCTGGAGAAGCCACGGCCCACGCCGGTGGTGAAGCCGGGTGGCGTCGATGCGGTGGCGGTGGCGCGTGCGGAGGCGCCCATCGGGACGGCCCCCGAGCCGATCGGGGCGATCGTGGCCGAGTGGTTCTCGTCGAGCAGCTTCGACCCCGGCAAGAAGGCCCGCGTCGATCTCGTTGCCGAGCATGGCAAGGTCGCGATTTCGAATGCCCTCACCCACACCGGCCTGCCGTTCTATGGATTGATCGACTTGATGGGGAAGTCGCGTGTGCTGACGACGGCCCGCAACCTGCCGAGGACGGTGTTGGCGGGTCTGGCGACGCTCGCCGGGCTGGCCGCGATGATCCTCATTCCGGCCGAACTGCGGCTGGAGGGGAAGGGCACGCTCGAGCCCGTCCACCGTCGCGATGTCTTTGCGGGCATCGATGGCGTCGTGGAGAAGCTGGAGTCCGGCCTCGAGCATGGTGCCGGCGTCACGCAGGGGCAGCTGCTGGCGACGCTCCGCAACACCGATCTGGAAGTGGCGCTCACCGACGTGCTCGGCCGCAAGGCATCGAGCGAGGAGCAGCTCGTGGCCACACGGCGGGCGCTTTTGGAAGACAAGAAGATCTCGGCCGACGAGAAGACCCGCCTCGCCGGCCGGGCGGCCCAGCTGCAGCGGGAGATCGAGAGCCTCGAGCAGCAGCGGAAGCTCTACGACACGAAGAAGCACGACCTCGAGGTTCGCAGTCCGATCGATGGCGTGATCGTCACCTGGCAGGTTCGTGACCGGCTCACGCTCCGCCCGGTGGAGAAGGGGCAGTCGCTGATGAGCATTGCCGACAAAACTGGCCCCTGGGAGCTGGAAGTGCACATGCCGGACGACCGGCTCGGCCACATCAATCGGGCCGCCCTCGCCGCGAAGCAGGCAGGCCGCGAGCTGACGGTCGATTACATCCTGGCCACCGATCCCGGCACCCGGCACTATGGGCTGGTGAAGGAGATTCACGAGCAGGCGGAGGTGCGTGGCGAGGCGGGCAACACCGTGCTGGTGCGGGTGACGATCGACCCGGAGCGGCACGAGAAGGAGGAACTGGGGGCTGGCGCCACGGTCACCGCCCGGATCGCCTGCGGCAAGCGTCCGCTGGGGTATGTCTGGTTTCACGACGTGCTGGCGTTCATCCAGTCGCAGATCCTGTTCCGTCTCTGGTAGAGGAGCCTCCATGGCACGCATTTCGTCCACGCTTCGGGCTTGCTTGCTCACGATCGCCCTGGCTGTGTTTCCGGCCAGGGCTCGCGCCGCCGACGCCGAGCCGGTGCTGGAGCGGTGCCTCGTCTCGCTGATGGAGGAGGCGAAGGTGCCGGCCCGCGAGGCGGGGGTGCTCGAGGAACTGCTGGCCCGCGAGGGAGATGCCATCAAGCGGGGCGACGTGATCGCCAAGATCGACGACAACCAGCCGCAGATGGAGCATCGCAAGGCGAAGGCCGAGCATGACCAGGCGGTCGCCAAGGCGGAGAGCGACGTCGACGTTCGCTACGCCGTAGCCGCCGAGAAGGTCGCCCAGATCGAGTATGAGAAGGCGGCCGAGTCGGATCGGAAGGTCCCCGGCAGCGTGACTCGCGTCGAGCTCAACAGACTGCAGCTGAATGAGCAGAAGAGCGAACTTCAGATCGAACAGGCGCAGCTGGAGAAGAAGGTCTCGACGATGGCGGCGATCTCCAAGGGGGTCGAGGTCGACGCGGCTGAGAATGCGATCGAACGTCGTCTCATCAAGTCGCCGCTCGACGGTGTCGTGGTGCAGGTGTTTCCGCATCAAGGCGAATGGATGCAGCCTGGTGATCCACTGGCCCGCGTGGTCCGAAAAGACAAACTGCGGGTGGAGGCCTACGTCGATTCCACCCGTTGGAATCCGGAGCAGGTCAGTGACCGGCCGGTGACGGCGGAGGTGGTGCTGGCCGACAATCGCCGGGAGCAGTTCAAGGGGCGGATCGTGTTCACCAGCCCGATCGTGGAGAGCGGGGGCGACTACCGGGTGTTTGCCGAGGTAGAAAACCGGCAGATCGAGGGCACGCAGCAATGGCTGCTGCGGGCCGGCCAGACGGCCACGCTCATCATCCACTCCAAGGAACCGCCGCTGCCCGCGGTGCGGAAGTAAGGCGGCGCGTCTATGGCCACCGCCGACGCCTTTCGTTCGAGCACCACGCGGCCGGTCGGCCTGCGCCGCCGCGGCGACTTGGTCACCAATCGGCAGGTCCATCAGGGGCAGGCCTGGTGGGTCGTGAAAGACCCGATCTCGCTCTCCTACTTCCGCTTCCGGCCGGAGGAATACGCGCTGCTCGACATGCTCGACGGCGACGTCAGTCTCGAGCAGCTCAAGGATCAGTTCGAGGCCCGCTTTCCGCCGCGGCGGATCACGCTCGATGAGCTGGCTCGGTTCGTGGCCACGCTCCACCGCAGCGGCCTCGTCATGGGCGACCGGCCGGGGCAGGGGCCGCAGCTCTACGAGCGGCGGAAGCAGCGGATCTGGAAGCAGTGGATGGCATGGCTGGCGAA
>JBBAVO010000118.1:2245-8754 GCA_040397635.1 Pirellulales bacterium | reverse complement strand
CCAGCCGGCACGTTGGGCGCCTGCCAGTCCATGGTGAGCTCCGTGTACTTCCAGCCGCTCGGGGTGGTGACATCGATCGCCGGCCCCGTCACCGAGAGCGACGTGCCCGACGGCGCATCGTTTAGAACCTTCCAGTACGGCGCCGCGGCAGGGAGGAGGCCGCCGTTTCCTGTGACAGAAGCGATCGCGGAGTACTGCTGGAGTTCGTCGAAATTCGTGCCGCTGCCGTTCATCGTCAGGTTACCGCTGGGGCCCGACACGGTGATCGTCCCTTGCCCGGCGGCATAAGGCCAGTCGAGCAGGCTCCGCTGGAAATCGGCCGCCGCTTCGGCCGGCGCTCGGGGGGTTGGCGTCTTGCCGTCGGTGGCGCCGTTGTCGGTCATCCAGCGGAAGTAGGAGCCGGCCGAGGGGTGGTCGGGCGGAGCCGGCTGTTTCGGAGGAGTCGGCGGCGGTGCATTACCGACGTAGGCCTCCATGTAGGCCATCGACAGGATCGGCTCCGACACGCCCGGCCTCCACGACGGATACCCCTGGGCGTCGAGGTACGGTTTGATCGGCGCGTTGGGAATGAGGCCGGCGAGGTCGCCCGTCGCTGGAAAAGCCGCTGTGTTCATCTTGGCGAGCGTGTGCGAGTCGACCTCAAGGGCCATACCGACCCCGAGCGACTGCGTCACAGGTGACTGGCGTTTGGCCCAATCGAGCCAGCACGCGACATTCTGGTAGGCCACCGATCCGACGTTGGGGCCCGCCGAGCCCTTCGTCAGTTCCGGGTCGATCGTGATGCTGGTGATCACATCATGCGGCACGTCGGTATTGGCGAGCAGTGTGGAGAACCAGCTGAACGCGCGGGGCAGGTTGGCCCAGTCGGCTGGCAACTCGATCGAGGCAGGCTGGCCTGAGAGGAGCGGGGTCCAGCCCGTGTCGGCCGCTCCGCTGGCGGAGGCAGGAAAGCTGGATCGGTCAATGAGAATCTCGAGCGGAACTTTCTTGGCGCCCGACAGCTTGGTAACTTGCGTGAGAAAGCCCACAAAGTTGGTCGTTTTTGTTCCCACTACCGCCGTTGCCGTCGGGTCGTAGAAGCTGTTTTTCAAAACATCTGGATCGGTGACGTAGAGCACGAGCTTCGAGGGCGGATGGTCGGCGAGGTAGCCGAGCAGCCAGTTGTGGTAGCCGGCCAGGGACACGGCATCGGTGGAGCACTCGCGATAGTCCCACATCACGAACCGCCAGTCGTCAAACGAAGCGGGAGCGGCAGTGACCGAACGGGATGGGGTATTGATCCAGGTGGTAGGCAGCAGCTGGTACTGGAAGACACAGATATT
Organism: Pirellulales bacterium; assembly: GCA_040397635.1. Classification (GTDB taxonomy): domain Bacteria; phylum Planctomycetota; class Planctomycetia; order Pirellulales; family UBA1268; genus CAMCQY01. The sequence continues at coordinate 7,432 of JBBAVO010000118.1, read as the reverse complement.
TGGCTGCACCGTCGCATTCCAGAAGGGCATGAACTCCTTCGTGAAGGTCTGGCAGAATTCGACGAAGTCATCCACGCCGGCTCCGGGGCCACCCGCAGGGGCGTCCCAGGTGCCGAACGCGTCGATCAGCGAGCCGCCCACCCCGAGCTTTTCGCAGCTGAACATCAGGTAGGTCCGGGACAGATCGGTTGGCATGTTGCCCGACGTGTGCGTGCCGACGAGGTAGCCGAAGGTGCTCGCGGGATCATCGACCGACGGCGTGCCCAGCACTTCCTGCACCGGATCGGCCGCATTACGGGCCTGCGTGTAGATCGTGTCGGGGGCCGCAGGCGAGGGGTTCGTGACGCTTGCAGATGAGGCATAGGCATCGACGTAGGTCGTGCCGCTACCCACTTGCTTGTACATGTTGTAGAGCTCGCAGTAGGCCGCATCGAGGAGGCGGGTGTCGGGGTCGCCGACCGTCCAGGTGGCCATCTGCGCAAGGTTGGTGAAGCCGTGTGAGAAGCCGCTGCCGACGAAGCCGGGGTCGGCATGCATCGTCGGCCAGAGCGTCTTCTGGTAGGCGCGGATGGCCTCGAGCGTGGGCTCATCGGCGGAAATACCGCTCGACTCGGCTTCGATCGTCACCTCGCTGATCAACAGCTTCGATCCGTTGGCCGTCAGCACGTCGTTGGCATGGTCGGCCCAGTAGTAGGCTTTCTCCCATTTGTTGTCGTCGGTGAACGTGCCCCCGGTCGGGTTCCATGTCCAGGTCTGGCCGCCGGTGAAATCGGGGATGAGGGCCACCTGCCCGGTGAAGCCGCGCTGGCTCAGCTGCAGGATCGAGGCGATCAGCCGCGACTGGGCGGTAAGCTGGAAGTTCGCGCTGATCGAGGAGTCGGATGACCCAGGATCGGCCAGCCGAAGCAGCAGCTTGTTGGACTCGAGCGGCTGGACGCTCGTGGCGTAGTCGACGATGCCCTTGTAAAAGGTGTCGTCACCGTTGTCGCCCTCGATCCACATCGCCACCGGGAGGCCCGCCGCATCGAATGCGTGACGCTGTTCGAGTGGCTCGATGGCGGGGGTGACCCCAGAGCGGCGTCGTGTGCGTTTCGTGCCGGCCGCAGGCCGGGAGGATCGATCAGAGGGAGCGGGTTTCATGGACTCGATACTACCCTGACCGGTGCGGAAAGCGATTTCTGGGTGAGAGTGGTCGATCCTGGTCGGGATAAGCGGCATGCCAAGTGGAGTATCCGCGGGTTGGCACGTGCCCCCTCAGGAGCTGGCAGCGGTTGGGTGATGACCAGACCCCATCGCCAAAACGCATGCTGTCAGGAGATCGCCTGAAGGAGTGCGCCGAACGCGGCGGCCGCTGCGACCACGACCGGCGTCGAGGCCCAGCCGCGGAGCAATGCCAGTCCGCTCAAGGCGGCCACGATGAGAGGCAGGCCTGCAAGTTGGCCCTCTGGCAAGAACGAGGCAACCGCAAGCTTGAGGCCGAGCAGAACGATGGCTGCGACGACGGCCGCGCCGACTGCCACCATCGCCCGACCCAGCCCGGATGTCGGCCGGATGCTCTTCACGAGCGGTGCCAGCGCGAAGATCATAGCGAAGGAGGGGAGGAACGCGAAGAGCGTGGCGATCGCGGCGCCCTCCAGACCGGCCGTCGGCGCGCCGGCGGCATCGGTCTTCCAGCCGGCGAGAAAACCGATGAACGTGACGACGAGGATCAGTGGCCCGGGCGTGGCCTCCCCCATGGCAAGTGCATCAAACCGCTCGGCTGGCGCGAGCCAGCCGCGGGCCACCGACTCATCGAGCGCCCACGGCACGACCGCGTAGGCACCGCCCAGCGAGAGGAGCGTCGTCTCGGTAAAGAGCGCGGCGATGTCGGCGCCACTGCCGCCGGCCAGATGCAGAAGGCTGACAACGAGATAGGCGGCTCCCCAGATCGCGGTCCAGGCGGCGGCGGTGATGACCGCGTGGTGGATCGGCGACCGGCCGCGTGCTGGTGCGGCGTCTGCTGTCGCTGCTTGAGCATCTGTTGGAACGTCAGGTTGCGTAGCGGCTGGATGGGCGTCTTTGCCGCCAGCTCGCGGCGCGAGGTCGAATGGCAGCAGGAATCCAGCAACTCCCGCCACGAGGACGACGAGCGGAAAACTGATGCCGGCCGCCATCGCCGCCGCCGCTCCGAGCGCGATCACGACCGCCGCCGGCGAGCGAAGCGACTTTTTACCGATCCGCCAGGCAGCGAGCGCTACGAGGGCCACGACCGCCGGCCGCGTGCCCGCAAAGGCCGCTGCGACGAGCGGAAGGTGCTCGCCCGCGGCATGGAGCCAGGCCAACGCCGTCACGAGCAGAGCGCCGGGAATGACGAAGAGCGTGCCGGCGAGCAGGCCACCGGCCACTCCGCCCTGCCGCCAGCCAGCGTAGGTGGCCAACTGCTGGGCCTCCGGGCCCGGCAGGAGCATGCAGAGCCGCATGGCAGCGAGAAATTCCTCTTCGTCGAGCCACTTGTGTCGCTCCACCACCTCGCGGTGCAGGATGGCCACCTGCCCTGCCGGGCCGCCAAAGCCCGTGGCGCCGATCATGAGCCAGGTCTTCCAGGCTCCGGGCGTCATCCGGCTGGCACCCGGGCGAGTGAGTCGATCTCCGCGATCGTGAACCGTACGCTCACGATCGAGCACCCGCCATCGTCCTTGCCGGCAGTCGTGTAGGTCGTGGCCACGATCGTGCCATCGGTCAGCAGATGGACGCCGGGGTAGAAGCCGTCCTTGAAGGTGCGCAGCAGGCTCACCCGATACTGCCCCGGCTTGCCCTGTCGGATGTCGTCGTAGGTGCCGACCCAGGCGATGAAGTGGGCAGGAGCTCGCGGAGCGACGTTTCGAAACACGATCACGAACCGGCCATCGGGCAATCGGATGCCGTGGTGGCGGTCGCCGGTGAGGCCCCACGGTGTGTCGACCGGATCGCTCCACGTCGCTCCCTCGTCACGGCTCAACATCACGAGGCTCGTTCCCGTGCGGCGATTCTCCCGCATGATGCAGCAGAGTTCGTCGCCGTCAGGCGAGCGGAATACGTAGGGCTCACAGGGATCTTTGCCGCCGAGCGTCGTGCCATCGCAGGCCATGACGGGATCCGACCAGGTGAATCCGCCGTCGCGGGTGACCGACTGGAGCACCTGAAGATCGGCGTCTTTCCCCCCTGCCCCGCGGTGGAACATGCCGAGCGTCGAGCCATCCTTCAGTGCCACCATGCTGGAGAACGTCATCACGTTTCGGAACGGGGCATCGCTTGCAAGGGGCATCGAAAGCGGCGGCTCCTCCCGCCAAGTCTTTCCATTATCGTCGCTGACGATCCGCGGCATCCAGCCCTGGAGCCGGCCCGAAACCAGCCGTGGATGCTCTTTGTCGGCGAGCGTGCGGGCAGCAAACACCCAGAGCCGCTCCTTTCCTTGCGGATCGACAATCCGGTAGATGCTCGGACAGTTCTTGAAGTTCATGTAGTTGGGTGGCAACGTGTCATCGAGCCGCGCCCACGTGAGACCGCCGTCGTCACTCTTCGCCATCGGTCCTGCATGGCCGCCGTGCCCCATGTTCCAGACGCAAAACATCGTCTGGCCGTCAGCGAGCAGCGCCGTGGTGGGATGCGCGTGATAGGCCTCAGGCGTGCCCTGTGCGATCACGACTTGTCGCTTCGTCTCCTCGGAGATGTCGAGGATCGTCAGCGCGTCCTTGTGTCGCTGCCAGAGGGCCTGCGTCTCGGCCGTTGCGTTGTGCCAGGCTGGCTTCGCCGGCGCGACCGGTGGATTCGCGTCGGCTCCGGCCGTCAGGGTGACGAGCAGCAAGACAAGAAAAGGGGACGCAGCTCTTTTGTTCACCCTTGCGTCCCGTCTTGTGAAGTGAAAAAAGTGAAGAAAAGAGCTGCGTCCCCTTTTCACGCCAGCACAGGCTGGAGCACGTGGCCGTGCACGTCGGTGAGCCGGCGTTCGATGCCATTATTATAGAACGAGAGCCGGGTGTGATCGAGGCCGATGAGGTGCAGGATCGTGGCGTGGAGATCGTAGATCGTGGCCACGTTCTCGACCGCCTTGTAACCAAACTCGTCGGTCGCGCCGTAATGAAATGCCCGCTTCACGCCGGCACCGGCGAGCCAGACGGTGAACCCCGCTGGGTTGTGGTCGCGGCCGTTGGCCCCCTTCTGGAAGGTCGGCATCCGGCCAAACTCGGTCACGAACGCCACCAGCGTGTCGGCAAGGAGGCCACGGTCCTTGAGATCCCGGAGCAGTCCGGCGACGGGCTGGTCGAGGATCGGGCCGTGCACGCTGTATTGCTTCTCGATGGTCTTGTGGCCGTCCCAGTTGCCCACGCCCTCGCCCATCGCGTAACCACCGTTGAAGAGCTGCACGAACCGCACCCCCTTCTCCACGAGTCGCCGGGCGAGGATGCAGTTGCGGGCGAAGCGGGCCTTAAGTGAATTCGTCGTGTCGTCAGCACCGTAGAGTGCGAGCGTCTGGGCCGACTCGTCCGACAGGTCGGCCACCTTCGCCGCGGAGAGCTGCATCTTCGCGGCCAGTTCGTAGGCACTGATGCGGGCCGCGAGGTCGGTGTCGCCCGGATGCCGCGAGAGGTGGTCTTCGTTGAGCCTCTGCAGGAAGTCGCGGGTGGCCTGGTCGGCCTCGACTGAGATCGACGCCGGACGGGCGAGGTTTGCGATCGGGCGATCGGCATTGAAGCTCGTGCCCTGGAAGACAGCCGGCAGAAAGGCCGACTGCCACTGTCGTGGGCCAATCTGCGGCACGCCGCGCGGATCGGGGATCGCCACGAACGCCGGCAGGTCGTTGCACTCGCTCCCAAGGGCGTAGGTCGTCCACGCCCCGATGCTGGGGAAGCCGTCGAGCGTGAACCCGGTCGACATCTGGGTCTCGGCCGGACCGTGGGTGTTGCTCTTGGCCGTCATCGAGTGGATGAAGCACATCTCGTCGGCCATGTCGCCGAGCTGCGGCAGCAGGTCGCTCGTCATCGTGCCGCTCTCACCCCGCGGCTTAAACTCCCAGAGCGGCTTGATGAGGTTCCCCTGCTCCCCCTGGAATGTAATAACCTTCTCGCCACTGGCGGTCGGCATCGGCGTGTCGTGCCGCTTCACGAGCTCCGGCTTGTAGTCGAACGTGTCGACGTGCGAGAGCGCGCCTGAGCAGAAGATCATCAGCAC
>JBBAVO010000118.1:0-2145 GCA_040397635.1 Pirellulales bacterium | reverse complement strand
TCGTGTTGGGCTCGAAGAGGTCGAAGCCCGGCCCGCCCATCTTGGTGTTGAGGCTGCCGCTCACGGCGAGGATCGCGTCGCGGAGCGGCTCGGCCTCCAGCCGCCGCGGCGGATATCGCCAGAGCAGCCGCGAGCCCGAGTCGACCGTCAGGCCATCCTCGCGCGGCGTGCTCGTCTGCCGGTAGGCCTGGCTCGTGACGATCAGCTTGTGCAGGGCCTTGAGCCGCCAGCGGTTGGCGGGGTTCGCGGGATCGATGAGTTCGCTGGCCAGCCAGTCGAGGAGTGCAGGATGGCTGGGCTGACCGCCGTTGACGCCGAAGTCGCTCGGCGTGTCGACGATGCCGGTGCCGAAGTGATAGTGCCAGAGCCGGTTGACGATCACGCGGGCCGTGAGCGGATTGGTCGGCGCGGCGATCCAGTCGGCGAGCGCCCTGCGGCGGTCGCTCTCCGGGGCGTCGCACGGGAGCTCCCACGAGGCACCGAATCGCGAGAGGCTTCCCGGAGCGATCTCCTCGCGGGGCGCCATCGGGTCGCCACGGAAGAAGCGATGTGTCTTCTGGGCCGCGACGAACTGGCCGGCATACGCCTTCGGCAGCGTCTTGAGCGGCTGGAGCTTTTTCTCGAGATTCCCCGCTGTCTCGGTAAGGCTCTCCATCTCAGCCAGCTCATTCGGGGAGAGCTCGGCGGCCGACGTGATCGGGCCTGTCTTGTGGACATAGTCGTGGGGCAGCCGATCGGCGTGGGTCGCAACGACCTTCCAGTTCTCGCCGTCGAGCGACGTGCTGACCTCGTACTTCGTCGTCAGTCGGTCGGTGTATTCAGGCTTCGGACTGCGGTCGCGGCTCCAGACGACGCGGCTGAGTTCCTCCACCTCGGGCAGTTCCAATTGCACCCATCCCTTGCCGATCTCGTTGGAGATCCACGACCGCTTGTTGCCGTACTTGCCGTCGTTGATGTGCTCGAGCTTGTGGGAGGGATTGTCGGCGAAGGTGCCCGAGGCAGACGGGCTTGCCCCGCGCGCCGCATTGCGGCCATCGACGGTGAACGCCTCCAGTTCGTCGAGGCAGGGTTCCGCTGCCGTCGTGTCGAGGATCGTGAACCGCACGAACCGTGCCTTCGTCGGCGGGAATGCGTCGACGTTTTCGCCGGCCGACACCGGGCCACGCAGGTGTGGCGTCCGGTTGGCCGAGTCGTCGAGCGACTCCTGCTCCTCAAAGATCACGGCGTCGGCCGTGAGCGGGGCTTCGGCAGAGCCGCCGATGACGAGCAGTCGTGATGCCTCAGTGAGCGTATGGGCGCCTGCCTCGCGCAATCCACTCCAGAGCGGCTGGTTCGGCGTCGGCTCGCCGCTGCCGTCGCCCCCGAGTCGCGGGTCGACGGTAGCCATGAGTCGCGGGTCGACGGTAGCCATGAGTCGTTGGTCGATGGTGGCGATCACGGTCTGGTCTGCGGTGGTCTTCGGATCGCCGTCGGCGTCGAGAACGTATTTCGCGTCGCGGGCGTGCGTGTGCCAGCCGGCGCCCCACGAGAGCCAGATGCGGAACACGCCGGCAGCCTTGGGCCCGTAGGCGAAGACCGCTTGCCCTGGGGCGGCCTGCCACCAGGTGTATTCCTTGCCGATGTTGGGGAGCGACCGGATGTCGCCGGGTTCGTCGGCGTGGCCACGTTCCGTGCCGGCGGCATGCGTGGCGACCCCCTTCGGCTCGGCGAATTTCTCTGTCTGTGAGGCAGAGAGGTCGTCGATCACGATCGTGCGGCGGAGCCGTGCGGCGGGCTGCAGTTCGGCGAGCCGGCGCTGGATGGGCAACAATTCCTGCTCGATGGCGGCGACCTTCTTCAGCCGGTCGGCATTGTCGGGGGGCAGGATGTCGCGGTCGCCGTGCTTGACTCCGGCGAAGACGGCCTTGATCCGATAGTAATCAGTCTGCGGCACGGGATCGAACTTGTGGTCGTGGCAGCGGGCGCAGCCAACGGTGAGGCCGAGCATGGCCGAGCCCGTCGTGCTCACCATGTCGTGCATCTCGTCGGCCCGCTGGTTGGCCGTGAGCACCGGATCGGGCGAGCCGACCTCGTCCTTCGGTCCGCCGACGATGAAGCCCGTGGCCGCGTCGGCGCCGAGCATGTCGCCGCAGATCTGCTCCTTCA
>JBBAVO010000117.1:0-8833 GCA_040397635.1 Pirellulales bacterium | reverse complement strand
GCCCCGTGTTCACCGGCGTCTGTGGATAGCCGTAGTCGATGGGCGGAGTGGGCGGCGTGCCGATGTTGTTCGGAGCCGTCAGCTGCAACGATCCGCCGTTCTTCGTCGAGACGTCGAGCAGCTGGGTTCCCAGCAGCGCATAGCCGTAGGGCTGGAACTGACTGGCGACGATGGAGCCCGCGTTGGGGCTCACCGGTGCCGCGGCCAGAGCCAGCCGCGGTTCCAATTGCTCCGCCTGCACCAGCTGCGGCCGGCTGTTTCGCGTACCGCGTCGGTGGTGGTCGGCTCGTGGGGGCATGGGCCTCCCTTTAGGCTAGTCCGCGCGGATGACGACCGCAAACGCTGACCGCACCACGCCATTCATACGGGTCCCACGGGCACGGTGTTCGCCAAACGACCAGTGGCTCTGCGGCGTCGCTTGCTTCCCGGGGGATCATCCTGCCAGAATTGGGATTCTCGGCGACCATGCCGAGCGAGATGCCACTTTGAGGAGGAAGAGTCCCCATGCCGGCCGACGATATTCTGCTCGATGCTGAAGAACGGATGGAGAAGGCCGTGGACGTGTTCCGCCACGCCCTCACCGGCATCCGCACGGGCCGGGCCAACCCCGGTCTCGTCGACACGCTGCGGGTGGAGGTGTATGGATCGCCGACTCCGATCAAGGCACTGGCCAGCGTCGGCGCCCCCGAGCCCAACCAGATCGTCGTCCGCCCCTTCGACCCCGGCACCATCAAGGACATCGAAAAGGCGATTCAGGCCAGCGATCTGGGCCTCAATCCGCAGAGCGACGGCCGGGTCATCCGCATCACCATCCCGGCCCTCTCCACCGACGTTCGCAAGAAGATGACCGCCCGCATCAAGGAACTGGGCGAAGAGTCCCGCGTGGCGATCCGCAACGTTCGCCGCGACGCCAACAAGGCAGCCGACACCGAGAAGACCGACGGCACCCTCACCGAGGACGACTGCGACTCCACCAAGGAGGAGGTGCAGGAGCTGACCAAGAAGTACGAGGCCAAGGTGGGCGACCTCGCAAAGTCCAAGGAAGCGGAAGTGATGGAGCAGTGAGTGGCTGAATCGATCCGCCCCTCGGCAGGATGCAGCACCCCCGGCAGAATGCAGAATCATAGTGGGCGATCCAATTCGAGATGATCTCGTGCGCAACGATCTCCCCGTGCGGCTCGATGGCGTGGTGAAACGCTACGGCAGCCGCACGGTGCTTGATGGCGTTTCGCTCGAGGTCACGCCCGGCGTGACCGGACTCGTGGGCCCCAACGGTGCCGGCAAGAGCACGCTCGTGCGATCGATCCTCGGGCTCGTCCGGCTGGTCGCAGGGAGCGTCCGCGTGTTCGGCCTTGATCCCGCCCTTGAGCCGCGGCGGGTGCGGTCGCTGCTGGGCGTCGTGCCCGAAGACGAATGCGCCGTGCCGGGGCTCTCCGGTGTCGAGATGGTGCGGTATGCGGCGCGGCTGTGCGGGCTGCCCGGCACCGAAAGCCTGCGCAGAGCCCACGAGGTGCTCGATTGGTGCGACGCCGGACAGGAACGGTATCGGCCCGTGGAAACCCTCTCGGTCGGCACACGGCAGAAGGTGGCCTTCGCCGCAGCGATCGTCCACGATCCGCGGATGGTGATCCTCGATGAGCCGACCAACGGCCTCGATCCGCTCGAGCGGCGGGCGATGCTCGGCCGGCTGGTCACGCTCGCCCGCGACCACGGCAAGACGGTGCTGGTCTCCACGCACGTGCTCCCCGACGTGCAGTCGATCTGCGATCGCGTGATCGTGCTCGCCCGCGGCCGCGTGCGGCTCACCGGCGCGATCGACGAACTCACCCGGCCCGTCACACCCTCGCATCGGCTCGAAGGCGACGGCCCGCTCGCCGACCTCGCACGGCTGCTCAACGCCCGCGGCCTGCCAGCCCGGCTGGCCGACGACGAAGATGGCGAGACTGGTGATGCCGGGGCGATCCTGATCGAACCGCCCGGGCCTGCACGGCTCGGCCTGGTCTGGCAGGCCGCCCGGGATGCAGGGGTGGTCATCCGGTCGCTGGAGCCGGCCCACAGGCCGCTGGAGGAGGTCTTCGTGCAGACGCTCCGCGACGCCGATGCCGAGGATGCAACGAGCCACGGGTCTTTTTTAGAGCGGGAGGAGAGCCATGCCGCTCCATGACGTCGGCTATCGGCCGTGGCAGGGTGAACGGCTCGGCTCCGGCTCGGCCATCGGCGTGATTGCGCTGACTGGCATCAAGCTGGCGTGGACGAGCCGCTGGCTCCGCCGCATGGTGTTCTTCGCGTGGAGCCCCGCACTCGTGTTCGCGATGAGTTTCTTCGCATTCGAGCAGGCGATCGACGAGGGCCGACTGACAAACATGCGGGACGCCGCCCGTGCCGGCCGCAATCTCGACGGCGTGGGCATGCTGGGCACGGTGCTGGCCGACACGTTGGGCAGGACGCCTGGGCACGCCGCAGGCACGCGGGCCGTGCGGCGCGAGGGCGGGCCCCCCGTGGATCAGAAGGTCGATGTCGCCGAAACGCGGCGGGTTGTCTGGTCGCGGCTGCTGCTGGCCTTCATGCGGGTGCCGCAGGCGCTGCTGTTGGCCGGCGTCATCGGGCTGGTCGCACCGTCGCTGGTGTCGCGTGATCTCCGGGCAAAGGCATGGCTCGTCTACTTCACCCGGCCTGTGGGCCGGGTCGAATATCTCCTCGGCAAGGCGGCCATCCTCGGCGTGCTCGTCGCCGCCATCACGGTGCTGCCAGCGTTGGCGCTGTGGCTGATGGGGGTGCTGGTCAGTCCAAGCGTGTGGGTGGCCGTTGACACCTGGGACCTGCCGCTGAAGGCGGTCGCGGCGAGCGTCGTGCTGGCCGTGCCGACGGTGCTCCTGGCGCTCGCCTACTCCTCGGCCACGGCGGAGAGCAGGATCGCAAGCTTTGCCTGGTTTGCGACGTGGGCGGCCTGCTGGATCGCCCACTCGACGCTCACCACTGCAGACATGGTGGCCGCCGCCCGACAGGCCGAAACGACTGTCGCGGCGGGAAGCGCCCAGCGGGAGGGCCGGACGGGATCCTGGGTCGAAGACCCCTTCGGTGATCTTGAAGAAGATGCTTCCGGGGTCGAGCGGCGATCGTCGTCGTCCGCCCGATCCTCCGGGAATGGTCTGCCGCGTCGGTTTCGCTGGCTGGCAAAGGCAGCCGGCATGGACCCCTCGATCGATCGCTGGGCCTGGCTTTCGCCCTATCATGCGCTGGGTGTCATGCAGGCCTGGATCTTTGGCATCGAAACGAGACCTCAGGCGGTCGTGCCGTCGCTCGTGTCGCTGGCGATCGTGTCGCTCGTCGCCTTGATCGTGCTGTTGAACAGGATCGACGCCCCGACCCGAGTCTGAATCGTTCAAGCCCAACGCCCGCCCGCTCTCGTTCCCTCATCCTTCCCGACGCACCCATGCTCTCCCTCACGCACGTCACCAAAGTCTTCGGGTCGGTGATCGGCGTCAACGACGTGACGGTGGAGTTGGGGGCTGGGGCCCACGGCCTGCTCGGCCCCAATGGCGCCGGCAAGACAACGCTCCTGGGACTCATCACGGGCCAACTCCGGCCCACCATGGGGCAGGTCCGCGTGTTTGGCGAACATCCGTTTGCCAACCCGCGGGTGCTGCGACGGATCGGGTTCTGTCCGGCCGCCGATCTCCTGGAACGACGGGCGACACCGCGCGAGTGGGTTCGGTATCTCGTGCAGCTCTCTGGCTTCCGACGGGACGCCGCGGCCGAGCGGGCGGATCGCGAACTCGACCGCGTGGGACTGGGTGAGGCGATGGACCGCCCGCTGTCCACGCTCTCCAAGGGGATGCGTCAGCGGGCGAAACTGGCAGGGGCCATGGCGCACGCCCCCGATCTCCTCGTGCTTGACGAGCCGTTCGACGGACTGGATCCGGTGGCGCGGCATGACCTCGTCGGTCTGGTGCGGCGCTGGGCGGTGTCGGCCGATACCGCGGAAGTGCCGCGGACGCTCATCGTGGCCAGCCACCTGCTCCACGAGGTGGAGGCGCTGCATGCGGGGCTGGCCGTCATCCTCGGCGGCCGGCTCGTCGCCAGCGGCACGGCTGGCGAAATCCGTGACATGGTGGACGCCATGCCCTCGGAGATTCGGATTCGGTGTGACACGCCCCGCCGGCTGGCGGAGTTGGTCTGCAGCACGGACGGCGCGGAGGGCTTTCGGTTCGAAGGAGACGACCTTCTCGTGGTGGCCACCCGGCAGCCGCGGGCTCTGGCCGAGCGAATCGCCTCCGTCGCGGTCGAGGAACGGCTCGCCATCGAGGAGGTCGCGGCCGGCGACCGGTCGCTCGAGGGCATCTTCGGCCGACTGGTGCGGCTCCATCGGGGAGTGGGATCATGACCGCGACTGATGCGATACATGCCGATGCGTCGTTCCGAACTGCCGTGCTTTCCCCCACGCTTGCCGTCATGAGCTTTCAGCTGGGACGGCTGCTCTCCCGGCAGCGGCTCCTGCTCGCCGGGCTCGGCGTTCTCTTTCCGGCGGCGGTGATGCTGGCTGTGCGGCGGACTGTGGCGGAGGGGCTCGATCGTGACCTCGCCGTCACGATGATCTACGCGCTCGTGCCGGAGGCGGTCTGCATGCTCGGCCTCCTCGTAACGATGTGTCCGGCGGTGGCCGACGAACTGGAGCGTGGCACGTGGATCCACATCGCGGTTCGGCCCGGCGGCCGGCGGGCGTTGCTCGTGGGCACCTATCTGGCCGCCGTGATCTGGACGAGCGCCGTGGCCATCCTGGCGGCATGCCTGGCGGTGCTGGTGGCCCGCGTGCCGCGGCCCCTGCCGCTGATCGGCATACTGGCGGTGCTCGTGGTGCTCTCGACACTGGGTCGGGCGGCGCTCTTTGCCCTGCCTGCCGTGATCCTGCCGAAGCGGGCTCTGGTGGCGAGCGTGGCCGTGGCGCTCGTGGTCGAGTACCTTGCAGGGTTCATTCCGGCGGTCATCAACCAGGCGACGGTCAGCCTGCGGCTGCGGAGCCTGCTGGTGGAATGGATGGGCTGGCGGCAGAAGTTGCCTGTTGAAATGCAGATGCTCATCGACCCCCAGCCGGCCTGGGTGCACATTGTGGCGGTCTTCGGCCTGGCGGCCGTGCTCCTCGTGGTGGCGGTGAAGATCCTCGACTTCCGGCAGTTTCCCCCCAGCGTGGAGCTATGACATGAGGCTGCTGGAGACGACGGGATGATCGAGGTGATCGATCTTGTGAAGCACTATCGGGCCAGCGACGGCAGCGTCGTGCGGGCCGTGGATGGTGTTTCGCTCGCCGTTGCGCCGGGCGAGATGGTTGGCCTCCTCGGCGGCAACGGCGCCGGTAAGACAACCACGCTGCGGGTGCTGGCCACGCTCCTGAAGCCGACGTCGGGCACCGCCAGCGTGGGTGGCTGCGACGTGTTGGCCGATCCGTTGGGAGCGAGGCGGCATCTGGGCTACGTGTCGGCGACCACGGGCGTGCCTGACCGGCTCACGGCCCGTGAGATCATGCGGTCGTACGGCCGTCTGCACGGCCTCGACGAGGAGCCACTCTCGCGACGCATCGACCTTCTCGTGCAGTCGCTCGGTCTGGCCGACTTCATCGATCGGCCGACTGGTCGGCTTTCCTCGGGGCAGCGGCAGAGGATCTCTTTAGCCCGGGCGCTCGTACATGATCCACCGGCGCTCGTGCTCGACGAACCGACCAATGCGCTCGATGTGGTCGGCGCACGCGATCTGCTCCACCTGCTCGACGGCCTCCGCGCGGATGGACGGGCGATTCTGCTCTCCACGCACCGGCTTCACGAGATCGAGCATCGCTGCGACCGATTCGTGATCATCGACGGCGGCCGCCTCGTGGCGCAGGGAACGCTGCCGGAGATTCTCGGGCCCTATGCGAGTCTGGAGGAGGCGTTTTTTGCGGCGCTGGCCGTGGGAGCGGCGTCATGATCGATTCCGACGATCGCCGCACGGCGAAGGGTCTGGAAGCCGGCGGCCTGCGTGCCAAGGCGCGGCTGGCGCTGGCCCGACGCGACCTGCTCGAATTCATCCGCGACCGTCGCACGCTGTTCGTCACGCTCCTGTTGCCGATGGCGATGTATCCCATTCTCGCACTCTCGAGCGCGCTGGGTGTGCGGACGGCGCTCTCTGACATCGACGCCCGGACGGCGCCCACCAATCTGGTCGTCGTTTTCTCCGGCTCGCCCCGGGATGCGCAGGCGCTGGCGGAGCGCATGGGCGGACTGCAGAAGCCGGAAGAGGGACGGTCCAAGCTCGACTGGCCGGCCTCAATATCGTTCGGTTTTGGGTCTGCCGAAGAGGCCAGGGCTGCCGTTGAAGCCGGTCAGGCCGACCTGTGGATCGAGGTGCCCGAGCAGGTTCTCGATCAACTCGACGGCACCGGCACGATCTCGATCGAGGCGCAGGGGCCCGACACGAAAGTGCTGCCGCCGCGGGTGAGGGAACAGTTCACCGCGGTGATGGGGGGACTGTCCGACGACGCCAGGAGACGGCGGATCGACCGGGCCGGTCTGCCGGAGAGCATGCTCGATCCGGTCGATGTCCGCGTTACAGGGAAGATCGATCCGCCGGGAACGATTTCCACACGCGGCATCCTGCCGACGGCCGCCGGGGGTGTGTTCGTGCTGCTGGCCGTGCTGACGATGACCGGCGCGTTCTACCCGGCCATCGACGCGATCGCCGGCGAAAAGGAACGGGGCACCATCGAGACGCTCCTCATCGCCCCCTGCGCGGCGATCGACATCGTGGCTGGAAAGTTTCTCGCGGTCTGGGCGGTGGCCCTGGCGACGCTCGTGGCGAACGTCGTCTCGATCGTTCTGACGACCGCCGTGTCGCTCCGCTTTCTGCCGCAGGGCGGAAGGCTCCTGCCGGAGGGGCACCTGCCGATCGTCGTGGGCGTGTCGCTTCTGGCGTTCATCGGATTATCGGCAGTCGCGGCAGCGATGTGCCTAGCCGTGACCACGGCGTCGAAGAGCGGCAAGGAGGCGCAGAACACGCTCACGCCTGTCCTGCTCATGGCCAGCGCCCTGGCCGGTGCAGGCCTGGTCATCGATCTCGGGAGAAACACGCTGCTCCCGGCGGTGCCGTTCGCCGGGCAGGTGGCCGTGGCGCGGGCCACGCTGGAGCTCGATGAACGTCCGGCCTTGCTGCCGTCTGCGACCACGGAGGGCCGGTCTCAGTCACGGCCCGCCGGGCTCCCGGACCGGATGGCGGCCACCGGCCTCATCGAACGGTTGGCCCTGCCGTTGGCCGTATCGCTCATCTCATCGGCTGTGATCGTCTGGCTCATGCTCCAGGTCACGGCGAACCTGCTCACCGATGAAGAGATCCTCTTCCGGGGGCCCGACGTCGCCGGCAAACTCTGGTCGCGGCCCGCCCGCCGCCGCCGGCCTTCCGTGGCGCAGGGGCTCACGGCGCTGGCCGTCGGTCTGGCCGGCCTGTGGTATGCGCAGGGCATCGCGCCCGCCGACTTTGCCCTGGCGATTCCTGTGCAGCAGGCTGCCGCGGTGGTCTTGCCACTGGTCCTGCTCATGGCCTGGCAGCGGGTTGACCTGCGCCGCACGTTTGGCCTGCGGTGGCCCGAGGCGGCAGCCGGCGGCAGGGGTGGCGTGGTCGGGCGGACGGCAGCGAGTGTCGCAGGGGCGGTGCTGATCGGCGGTGGTCTGTTCGTGCTGGGAGCCGCGGTGCTTCTGGCCGTCCGTGGCACGCACGTGTCGGCGGACGCGAAAACCCTGGCGGAGAAATTGATTGGAATGATGCGCGACAAACCGGTCTGGCTGTCGTGGGCACTGATCGCCCTACTCCCGGCGATCGGTGAAGAACTCCTCTTTCGAGGCTGGGTGCAGTCGGCGCTCGTCGGAGCCTGGCCCAGCCGCGGCCGGATGGTGGCGGGCGTCGTGGTGCAGGCGGCCTGTTTCGCGATCTTCCATCTGCTTCCAGAACGCATGCCGCAGACGTTCGCGCTGGGGCTCGTGACCGGCAGCCTGACGCTGGCCACTGGGAGCATTCTGCCGGCCATCGCCTGCCATGCCGCCCACAACTCCATGCCGCTGGCGATGCTCTGGCTTGTTGGCGGCCTGTCGAACGCAGCCGACTCGCCAGACTCGGCCGCGGTGGTCGCGGCGGCTGCTGAGGGCGTGAACCTGCCAGCGTGGGCGGTGATCGCGGCACTGGCGAGCGTGGCGGTGGGAGCAGCCGCGATCTGGCTGGTGGTTCGCGGACGGCCGAGCGCGGGCTTGGGCCGGCGGAGAGCCGGTGGTTTTTCGACGGTGTGTCTCATCGGGATCGTGTCGCTTGGATGGGGATGCGGAGACGTCACGGTCGCCGCTGCCGAGCCGGTATCGGCTGCAGACGCAGCGGTCCCGCAGCGGTTACGCGTGGCCGTCGCGCCGCTTGCCTCGGCGGTCGAATGGGATGGCGATCAGCCCACCGGCGTGGTCATCGATATCTGGCGAGATCTTGAGAAGCGTCTCGGCACGGAGACCGACTTCGTTCGCGTGGACACGTTCAAGCGGCTGCTGGAGACGCTGACCAGTGGCGAGGCGGACGTGGCACTGGGACCGTTCGCGATCACCGAAGAGCGGGAGCGGATCTTCGATCTCACGCATCCCATCGTGCATTCCGGCCTGCGGGTTGCCGTCCGACAGCGTGACGAATCGGGATTCCTCTCGGCGCTTCGGTCGCTCTTCTCGTGGCAGCTGCTCCAGCTTTTGGGAACCGTTCTCCTGCTCGCGCTCGCCTCCGGCCACCTGCTCTGGTGGTTCGAGCATCGGGGCAACCCGGAATCATTCCCGCCGCAGTATCC
>JBBAVO010000116.1:0-8843 GCA_040397635.1 Pirellulales bacterium | reverse complement strand
GTGTGGTGAGCCTTCCCATCGCCTCCAGCCAGGGAAGCGGCAGGGCGACGCCGAGGCCCCGGAGCAGGGTGCGGCGCGAGAGCTGCCTGACAGTGACGTTCATCATGAGAGACCTCGTTCGAGGGTGTGAGTCATTCCACGGTGCCGCCACCGCGACGCTGCCGGAAGGCGTCGCTGGTGACGATCCCGGCCACGAGGGCCGATACCTTGTAATCCTGTGATTCGAGGCGGTCGACGATCCTCTCGATCGTCGACCGGTCGGCCGGCTCGAGGCCCCGGCCGAGCGCGAAGATCATCATCTTTTCGGTCAGGCACCGGCAGAACTCCCGTTTCTTCGCCAGCAGCACGTCCTTCAACCCCGCGGGGCCGGAGAAGGATGTGCCATTGGGGAACGTCCCGTCGGCGTCGATATCGAACGCGCCATCCTTGGTGCGGAATGCCCCCACGGCATCGTAGTTTTCCAGTGCGAATCCGATCGCATCCATCCGGGCATGGCAGCCGGCGCAGGCGGCGTTCCTGCGATGCACCTCCATCCGCTCCCGGAGCGAAGCCGTCGTCGACACCCCTTCGTTCTCCTCCAGTTCGGGAACGTTGGGCGGCGGTGGCGGTGGCGGCTCGCCGAGCAGTTGTTCCAGCACCCAGCGACCACGCTTGACGGGCGACGTGCGTGTGGGGTTCGAGGTGGCGGTGAGGATGCCCGCCTGCGAGAGCAGGCCGCCACGCGTGCGGTCGGCGGTCGGGACGCGATGGAAGTCCTTCCCCTTGCCGCCGGCCTTGCGGTAGGCGTCTTCCAGGCCGTAGTGCTTCGCCAGCGGCGCGTTGACAAACGTGGAGTCCGCATCGATCAGTTCCAGGACGCTACGATCCTCGTGAAACACGCCCCCCACGAAGAGTTCGGTCTCCTGGAGCATGGCGGCCCGCAGGTCGTTGTTGAACGTGGGAAAGAGTTCGCCGTCGGGCGAGATGAACTCGATCCGCTTGAGCTGCAGCCACTGCATGGCGAAGCTGGTCACGAGCGCGGCAGCGCGTGGATCGGCCAGCATGCGCCGGACCTGGGTATCGAGGTGCTCGGACAACTGACCGCGGTCTGCGAGGTCGAGCAGTTCGTCGTCAGGCATCGTGCTCCAGAGAAAGAAGGAGAGCCGCGAGGCGAGCTGGAACTCGTCGAGCGATTGCACGCCCTCGGCATCCGGCCGGTCGTCGGATTCGACATGGAAGAGAAATTTTGGTGAGCAGAGAGCCGCCTGCATGGCGAACTGCACGCCTGCATGCCAATCGCGGCCGGACTTCACGGCTTTGTCCACGAGTGCGACGTGACGGTCGAGTTCACCCTGCTCGAGACGACGGCGAAATGCCCGCCGGAGGAACGGCCCGAGCACCTCCCGCGTCTGGTCTTCCTGGGACCCAGTGGCCGCACATGCCAACAGCCGCTTCTGGGGCGCGGGCCGCGAATCGAGCGGGCCGTCGAGGTTCAGGCCTTCCACGAACACCGTCGTGGCAGGGGCTTCCGTGGCGTTCTTGCTGTCCGTGTTTTTCTCAGCGGCGGTGTTTTCCTCGCCGTTCGTGTTTTCCGTATTTTCCGCGGCTTTGGTGGTCTCCATGGCCGGTTTCTCGATGGCGATCAGTACCCTGTCGCGTCCTGGCAGCGGCGGCACGCGAGCCGTGAACTCGTTGGCCGTCTCCTTCGAGGTGCCGGTGACGACGAACGACCCGAGGATGCGCGAAGTCCGGGGCACGGATCCGGACAGCCGGTCCAGATCCTCCTGCGCGGCGGGCTGCGGCAGGTCCTTGCCGCTGACGAGGAGCGTCACACGAACCGGCTGCGGCGCGTCGGCCGCTGCGTAGACCTTGGTGCGCAGCTCATACTCGCCGTCGGCCTCCCATTCAAACGGGGCATTGATCGGTCCCAGTTCGATCGCGCCTTTTCCGGCGGTGGACATCCGCCGAAACCCGGCGACTATCAGACGCTTGACGTCCGGACTGGCTGGCTCGGTGTACTGTGCCTGCCGGCGACGCTTGATCACCGGCGGCGGCGTGGAGGGAATAGCCCGCTCCATCACCGCCTCGGCGGCATCGAGATACCGCTCCAATAACAGTGGCGAGACCGTCAGCACGTCACCGATCGTGTCGAAGCCATGGCCAATTTCATCGCTTGGAAAATCGGTCGTCGGGTCGAAGTCGACCCCCACGAGGTCCCGGATTGTGTTGCGGTATTCCGCCCGGTTGAGCCGCCGCATCGTGACCCTGCCGGGATCGGCGGGGGCTCGCAGGTCGGCCTCGGCGTAACGCTGCCGCATGCCTGCCACGAAGGACGCCGCCTCTGCCGCCTCGGGCCGCGGCTGATCCTGCGGAGGCATCTCGCCCGCTTCGACCCGGCGCAGGGCTGTTTCCCAGAGCTTCCGCTGCGCGAGCAGGCCGGCATCGTCGGCTGGCCATGAGAGCGTGACATCGCCCTCGGGCTTGCTGTCGCCGTGGCAGTCGGCGCAGTGGCGGGCGAGGAACTCACGCATGTCTGCCGAGTCCGTGACGGCATCTTCGGCCCGGACTGGCCGCAGGCCGGCTGTGGGGTCGACGAAGACGGCCACCACCACGAGCCACGGCACCGCCATGCGGACGCCGCTCCGCCCTGCACCGCGGGCGGCGGTCGAGGTGCAGCCAAGCTGTCGCGGATGGCGGTTCATCGGCTTCCTCCTGCCAAAGGGCAGACCAAAAGCTTACCATCCCGACGAAAGCCTATGACGGGAGCAATTTTTCCAGACGGGAGCAATTTTTCGGTTGAAAAGAGAGCCCCTTCCACGGACCATGTTTCCATGCCGCAGCATTTCTTCCAAATCACCAACACGGTCGCCCTCCTGGCCTGGATCGCTTTGATCCTCCTTCCCGGCCGACGTGTCGTGTCGCATCTGCTCTGTGCGACCGTGATCCCTGGCCTGCTGGCCGCCTGCTATGCCGCCGTGATCGGCTGGAAGCTTGCCTCGAACGGCCCGCCGCCGGGCGACGTGATGACGATTGACGGTCTCCGCGCCGTCTTCGCCGATGACTGGGTCTTCGCCGCCGCGTGGGCCCACTACCTCGTCTTCGACATGGTCGTCGGTGCCTGGATCGCCCGGGATGCTGTTCGCCTCGGCATCCCGTGGCCGGTCCGCACGATCGCGCTTCTGCTGACGTTTTTAGCCGGACCGGTCGGGTTTCTGCTCCACCTCGTGACGCGGTTTGTGATGCGGCGGGCAGTCGCCACAGACGGTGTCGCAGTCACGGTCTGAGCCATCGCCCGCGACGGTTTATTTCCGCCTGCCCAGCTTGCACCGTGTTGTCCCCTGGGCAGCTGCTGTGTGAAGGCGGTTGTCCGGACAACGGGACGTCGCGACACCGACGTCTTCCGACGGACAGATGCACGGCTCAGAGGCGGCAGTTGAGCCATCGAGTTCAACGCGCTGCGCCTTTGTCACGCCCTCCGACGCAGCCTTCGACTCACCAGCCGGCAGCATGCTTGCCTCGCCCTTCGGGGCTGCCTTCGTCTCTCCCTCCGGCAACGCGTGGCCGAACACGGACCAGACCACTCCGTCGCCGAGGACGGACAGACTGACGCGGCCATCGTCGGCGATGATCAGGTTCAGGCTGCGGCCGTTCTCCACCCCGGAGAAAATCCGCTGGCCCTGAGACTCGTGGACCATGTCGATCTTTGTCACCTCGCCGCGCCGCGAGGCCGGCGCCAGCAGCGTCAATTCCTTTTTGGCGGCATCCACGCGAAAGAACGTCGGACGCTCCTTCTCGCCCAGATCGGGAGGACCCACCGTGCCGTCTTCGTCCACCGCGACGGCCGAGCCGATCGAACAGAGCCAGGTCTGTTCGGCCCATGCGCCGCCAGATAGCGACAGAGTGATCGCCACTGCCAACAGAATCATCGTCATCGCGTTCTTCATCATTGATTCACTTCCTTGAATAATGCTGAGGGTCGTTCGCTCGTGTGAGACACCGGATGTCGGACTGACTCGAAATCGCCTGCCCTGCGTTACCGTACGGAGTAGCCCATGCCCTCCATGGCGGCGATGAAGTTTCTGTCCCACATCGCGAACTGCTGCTGGTAGGTAGCCATGGCTGCATCGGCCGATCCTCCCGCTGCCTTCACGGCCCGCCGCGAACGCATGCCGCCGGTCAGGCCGCCGCCCATGCCGCCAGCCGTTGCCCCGATCGCCGCGCCTTTCCCAGCGTCACCGGCGATGGCACCGATGGCGACACCCATGAGAGCGCCGCCCGCTCCGCCTTTCACGGCGCCACCCAGACCGCCACCCATGGCACCGCCGGCTGCTTGCGCCGAGGCTTGTACCTGTTGGTCGAGTTGGGCCTTCGCCTGATAGGGATCCCACCCGGTCTGTCGGGACGCCCAGTCATAGGCAGTGTTTTCGTCCACCCGCTGCTGGTCGGGGCTCTGGCCTTTCGCCGGGAAGATCGCGTGCCTCCCCGGATTGGTGCTGAGGCCCGGCGGGCCGGCCTGCGCCACGGTGGCAGCCACCACGGCCGTGGCGAGGGTCAAAAAGGACAGGCTCCGCCCCGTCCAACGCTTGAATCGCTGGGTCATCACGATGTCTCCTGAAGAAGCCCCGGAAGGGGAATGCGGGTGGAATACCCTAACTGGGCTCTCGTGGAAAGACTGCTTTTCGTGAGGTCACCCCCGTATCTGCTCCGCCAGCCGTTGCACCGAGAGTGGCGCTGAGCCCTCAGCCTTGTTGTTGATCGTGATGAAGACGTCGCGGTCGGCGGCGACTGCCGTGCGGGCCAATCGCGCCAGGGCCGTGCGGCTCGGCAGATCCTCCTCCATCAGGCGGTTGAACGGAAAATAGTCGGCCTTCGCATCCTCGTAGCCACGGCCGGCATGGAGATTCCAGCGGGCGACGAGCGGTGTCTGCGTGTTGACCCGGTCGAGGCCGAACGTGGAGGCCTGCTCCTCCACCGGTGGCATCCGTGCGTGCACGGCGAGGCAGGGTACGGCACCGGCATCCTCAAGCGACCGTGCGAATGCCTCGCAGACAAGCTGCGGGTCGCGGACCTCGACGGCGTAGAGCGGGCCGCGCGGCAGCACGGCCATGAAGGCCGCGATCCGCGCTGCGAGTTTTGGCACGTTGGACAGGAGCCTCCGGCCGAGTGGCGGAAACTGAAAGACGAGCGGACCGGCCTTCTCGCGGAGACCATCGAGGGCGGGTCGAATGAACGTCGCGGCTGCCGTGACGGCATCGAGAAACAGCGGATTGTCGCGGGCCGCTTCGCCGGAGCCGGGCTTGCGCACGACCGGATCGGTGATCGCGGCCGGAGCCTTCACAACGAACCGGAACTGCGCGGGCACACTCGCGGCATAGCGGGCGAATTCCTCCTGTGTGAGCGGCGCGTAGAACGTGCGGTCGAGGCTGACGGTTCGGAAGAGCGGGTGCGCCGCGTAGGCAGCCAGCCCGTGACGTGCGATCGCTTGCTCACTGGCGGGTTTGCCGTTGCGAGCGGCGTAGACGAGCCCTGTCCAGCCGGGAAACGACCAGCTCGACGTGCCCAGATGAATCCGTTGAGACAGCGCGTTACCAAGGGCGGTTACGGCCGGGTCCACGCCAGCAGGATCGATCGCGTCGGCATCGGCGAAGAGGGAGAGTTGTTCGTGCGTCATGCAACGGCTGGAAAAGCAGGCGGCAAGAAACGTAAAAGTTTGCGACCGGGCTGAAACCCTATCATGATTGTCGTAGTGCGGCGGTGCAGAGCAGCCGGTCAGGTGCATGGGAACGTATGAATCAAGCAACTTCAACACCGCCGTTCGCGACCCTTGCGGCCCGCCTCGAAGGCGACCTGCTCGTCGATGATCTCACGCGGACGATCTACTCGACCGATGCGTCGGAGTATCAGGAACGGCCGCTGGCGGTGGCGCTCCCCAAGACGGAGGCCGACGTCCGCGAACTCGTGCGGTTTGCCGCGGAGCATCGCATCGGCCTGATTCCGCGTGCCGCCGGGACGTCGTTGGCCGGGCAGGTGGTGGGCGGCGGGATCGTTGTCGATGCGGGCCGTCACCTGAATCACATCCTCGCGGTCGACGTCGATCGCCACACCGTCCGTGTGCAGCCGGGCGTGGTCCGCAACGCGCTCAATCAGCATCTCGCGCCGCTCGGGCTCTTCTTCGGTCCCGAAACATCGACCGCGGCCTGGGCGATGCTCGGCGGCATGGTGGGCAACAACTCCTGCGGCTCGAACTCCATCGCCTACGGCTCCACCCGCGACCACCTGATCCGCGCGAGGGGGTTTCTCGCCGACGGCTCCGAGGCGACGTTCGGCCCGCTCTCTGCTGAAGAGTTTGCGGAGAAGTGTGCAGGACCCGACTCGCTCGAGACGCGGATCTACCGCGAGATCCACGATCTGCTCGGCAATCCCGCCAACCGCCGGCTCGTCCGCGAGTCGTATCCGCGGCCTGAGGTCACCCGCCGCAACACCGGCTACGCCCTCGATGCCCTCATGGACGCCTCCTGCTTCGATCAGGTCTTCGACAGCCGGGGCGAGCGGGTCTTCAATTTCTGTCGGCTGCTTGCCGGCTCCGAGGGCACGCTGTTTTTCGGGATCGAGTATGAGCTCAACCTGATCCCGCTGCCGCCGCCAGGCGCGCTCCTGGTCGTGCACTGCGCGACCGTGGACGAGGCGCTGTGGGCCACGCTCATCGCGATGCGGCATCGCCACAAGCCTGATAGTTCACGGATGCCGGCGTGTCTGGATTCAGCAAACGCGTGCGTGCTCACCGCGTGCGAACTGATCGACAGGAAGATCCTCGACTGCACGAAGGACAACGCCGAGCAGTCACGCAATCGCTCGTTCGTCGTCGGCGATCCCGGCGCGATCCTGGTCGTGGAGGTGAAGCACGCCGACCGCGAGGCCGTGGCCGCGAAGCTCGGCGTGATCGAGGGCGAACTGCGTGGCGCGGGCCTCGGCTACGCCTACCCCGTGCTCGTTGGCGCCGACGGCGACAAGGTCTGGGAGCTACGGAGGGCCGGCCAGGGGCTCGTGAACAACGTGCCGGGCGACGCCAAGCCGCGGGAGATCGTGGAGGACACGGCCGTGGCGGTCGAGGATCTGCCGGCCTACATCGCCGAGTTCGACCGACTGCTCGCCGAAAAATACGGCATCGAATGCATCCACTACGCCCACGCCGGCGCGGGCGAACTGCATCTCCGGCCGCTCTTCGATCTCCGCACGCCCGCGGGGCTCGCGATGTTTCGCGACGTGGCCACCGACGTGGCGGCGCTCGTGAAGAAATACCGCGGCAGCCTGAGCGGCGAACACGGCGATGGCCGGCTCCGCGGCGAATTCATCCGCACGATGGTCGGCGACGAATGCTTCGAGTTGCTCGAGCGGGTGAAGCGGCTGTTCGACCCGCAGGGGATCTTCAATCCCGGCAAGATCATCGACACGCCGCCGATGGATACTTCCTTGAGGATTCTGCCCGGCGAGCCCGAGCCGCACCACGACACGGTGTTTCGCTTTGCCGATACCGGGGGCGTGCTCCGCGCGGCGGAAAAGTGCACGGGCGTGGGGCAGTGCCGCAAGTCGGCCGCGATGGGGGGGACCATGTGCCCCAGCTACATGGCGACGCGGGACGAACAGCACACCACGCGGGCACGGGCCAACGTGCTGCGGCAGGCCCTCTCCTCGACCCGCGAGGCGGCTAACCCCTGGACCCAGCCCGAGATCGCCGACGTGATGGACCTCTGCCTCTCCTGCAAAGCCTGCAAGAGCGAGTGCCCATCCAACGTGGACATGGCACGGCTCAAGGCCGAGTGGCAGCAGCATCTGCACGATGTGCAGGGCGTGCCGCTGCGGAGCCGCTTGATCGCCGGTTCGGCCGCCGCGATGCGGTGGGCGAGCCTCACGCCGTGGGCCTACAACTTCCTCGTGTCGGCACCGGGCGTGTCGGGGCTGCTCAAGCGGTTCATGGGCTTCGCGGTGGCCCGTTCGCTGCCGCCACTGCATCGCACAACGCTCACGGCGTGGCTCAGGCACCGAGAGCAAAAGGGCGATGTGCGGCGAACACGTGGCGGCAAGTTTTCAACTTGCCGAATCCGGCCCCGAGCCCAACAAGATGAAATCTTGTTGCCACGTTCGGAAGCCCAATACGATGAAATCTCGTCGCACGACTCGTCTGTTCCCAAGAACGGCCGCGTGCACCTGTTTATCGACGAGTTCACCGACACGCTCGACATGCCGCTGGGCATGAAGGCCGTGGAGCTGCTCGAAGCCCTCGGCTACGAGGTGGTGGTCCCGCGTCACGTCGACAGCGGCCGGGCACAGCTCTCGAAGGGGCTCGTGCGAGAGGCCCGCGACCTCGCAGCCAAGAACGTCGAACTGCTCGCCGACATCGTCACCGACGACGCGCCGCTTGTCGGCATCGAGCCTTCGGCGATCCTTGGCTTTCGCGACGAGTATCCCGACCTCGTGCCGGAGCGGCTTGCCACGGCCGCGAAGCGGCTGGCATCGCGGACGTTTCTGATCGACGAATTCCTGGCACGGGAGGCGGCCCGCGGCCGGATCACGGCAGATTCATTCACCGACCAGCCGCGACAGATCAAGCTCCACGGCCACTGCCATCAGAAGGCACTCTCGTCGCTCACCGCCACGGTGCAGTCGCTCTCCCTGCCGCGGAACTTTTCGGTCGAGACGATTCCCAGCGGCTGCTGCGGCATGGCGGGCTCGTTCGGGTACGAGCGGGAGCACTTCGAGCTGTCGATGCAGATCGGCGAACTCGTGCTCTTTCCTGCCGTCCGTGGTGCCGCCGACGACGTGATCATCGCTGCGCCAGGCACCAGTTGCCGCCACCAGATCAAGGA
>JBBAVO010000115.1:0-9018 GCA_040397635.1 Pirellulales bacterium | reverse complement strand
CTCCGAGCGACGGAAGCTTTGCCGTCCCGGCGGCGTGTAGGCATCAGGCCCCGCGGCTCGCCGCGATCTGGCGGAGGTCGGCCTCGGCCTGCGGGAAATCGGCGATGATCCGCCGGAAATCCTCGGCGTCGAGCACGAGGAGATCGCAGTGGGCAACCGCGCGGACCGTGGCACTGCGGGGCTGGTTCAACAAGAGCGCCATCTCGCCAAAACACTCCCCTTCCCTGACGATCCCCAGCCGTTCGTCAGCCGCGCCCACCGCCTCCAAAGCACCGCGACAGACGATGTAGAGATCGCATGTGGAGTCCCCACGCTCGACAACCGTTGCCCCTGCCTCCACCGCGAGCGGCCGAAACGCCAGCACGAGCGTGTTGAGGAGCACGGTGGGCGCGTTGGCGAAGAACGCGCTGCGGCAGAGCACCTCCCGGCTCAGGCACTCGTGCCAGTGACGGCCGTCCCGCCCCAAGAGCGTGGTGGCTGCCCGCGGGCCCCAGGTGCCCGACTCGTAGTTGGGAAAGTCGCCAGCGGGCGTTTCGCTCCAGGCATCGAGCACCGGCTGCATGACCCGCCAGGAGGCCTCCACGAAATCGGTTCGCGAGAACAGCGTCGGATCGCCGTTGAGCGCGGTATACAGCAGCACTTCGTAGCCGGTGCCCCGGGATGCCTCGAACGTGTCGGCGTAGTCGAACCGCATCCCGGCACGCTGGAGCTGAAACGCAGGACCGGGCCGTTTGGCCTGCATGCGGATCTCGACGCCCTGATAGGGCTGGATGTGGAAGATCAGCAGGTTCGATTCGGCCTGCCCTTTGAACTGCACGACGATCTCCGTGCCCCGCTTCCAGAGCGACTTTCCACTCCGCAGGTAGACCGGCATGCCGGCCCAGCGATCGTTGTCGAGATGGAGCTTGATGGCGGCGAACGTCGGCGTGTTGGAGTGCGGATCGACGTTGGGCTCCTCCCGGTAGCCGACCGCCGGTGTGCCGTCCGCCTTCACGCCCCGCCCATACTGGCCGCGGACGCAGTCCCTCTCGACTTCGTCGGGCCCTGGCAGCCGCACCGCCTCGAGCAGCCGCGCCTTCGCATCGCGGACCACGTCGGGGTCGAGCGACTCCGGCGGCTCCATGCAGACATAGGCCATCATCTGCAGCAGATGGTTCTGCAGCATGTCCCGGACCACGCCGGTCTTGTCGTAATACTGGCCGCGGGTCTCCACGCCGACGGTCTCGGTAGCAGTGATCTGGATGTGGTCGATATGGTCGGCATTCCAGAGCGGGGCGAACATGGCGTTGGCCATCCGAAAGGCGATCAGGTTCTGCACCGTCTCCTTACCGAGGTAGTGATCGATGCGATAGATCTCGTCCTCGCTCCACCGGGAGAGCAGCGACTGGTTCAACGCATGGGCGGATGCCAAATCCTTGCCGAACGGCTTTTCAACGATGATCCGCTTCCGCCCCGACAGCCGCGTGAAGCCGGCGGCGGCGAGCTGCTGATTGACCACCGCGAAAAAATCGGGCGAGATCGCCAGATAGAGGAGCGTGTTGTCGGCGGCAGCGGTGCCGGCCGCAACCTTTGCCACCAGCTCGCGCAGCTGCGCATACGCGGCGGGGTCGCCGAACTCGCCCGCCGTGTAATGCAGCCGCGACTCCAGCCACTGCCACCGCTGCTCATCAAACGACCGCCGCGTGTGGAAGCGGGCGATCTCCTGCCGCTGCTGGCCGCGGAAGGTTTCGGTGGTCCCATCCCCGCGGGCCATACCGACGACGGCGAAGTCGTCGGGCAGGAGTCCATCACACGCCAGGTTGTAGAGTGCCGGCATGAGCAGCCGCTTCGTCAGGTCGCCCGATGCGCCCAGGATGACGAGTACGCCGGCCGCCGCCACATGCGACGCCTGTCCATTCCTGACATCGATCGCCGCCTGATGGGATGACACAACATGAGCTCCTCTGGGGACATTCGGCGGGACATTCGACACACGACTGCCGCAGCAGCATGATCGATCCGGCCCGAGGCGTTCAATCCTTCAGATCGAACAGCCGCTTGAGGGCATCGAGGAGTCCGTGCGGCGGGCCTGCGCGGCTCTCGCTTCGCAGAGAGGCCAGTGGCGGATGGAGCAGCTTCGCCGCGTAGCGTTCAAAGGCCTGCCGGATCTCGGCCCGCGCGGCGTCGTCGAGCCCCGGCAGCCGCCGAAACAGCCGGTCAAGCTCCGCCTCGCCGGTCTCGTTCCAGCCCGCGCGGAGCCGCTCGATCACGGGTGCCGTCGAACGGTGGTGCAGATCGCCCATGAACCGCTGCGTTTCTTCGTCGATGATCGTGACCGCCGCCGGCAGTTCCCGCTGCCGGCTTTTCCGATTGGCGTTGCAGGCCGCGGCAAGATCATCGACTGAATAGAGCCAGACGCCCGGCCGCTGGCCGATCAGTGGATCGAAGTCCCGCGGCACGGCGAGGTCGAGCACGACAAGCGGCCGCCCGCCGCGCCGCACCTCCACGTCCGCAAACAGTTCTGAAGACACGACCGGCTCAGTCGCTCCCGTCGTGCTCACCACCAGGTCTGCGGCGGCGAGTTCGGCCGCCAGGTTCTCGAACCGGCCGGCGCGGGCGCCGAGCCTCGCTGCCAGGTCACCAGCCCGGCCGGCGGTGCGGTTGACGATGAGCACGTCGCGGGCTCCGGCCTCCCGCAGGTAGCGGAGCGTCTCGGCCGCCATCTTGCCGGCGCCGATGAGCAGCACGCGCTTATCGTCAAACCGCTCGAACACACCACTGGCGAAATCGGCGACGGCCACGCTCGGAATCGAAATCCGCTCGCGGCCGATGGCGGTCTCCGAGGCCACCCGCTTCGCGGTCCGCAGAGCGGCCTGGAACATCTCGCCCGTCAGCGGACCTGAGGTGCGGCTCTCCTGCGCCAGGCTCCACGCCTGCTTCACCTGCGCCACGATCTGCGGTTCGCCGAGCACCATGCTGTCGAGGCCGGCCGCCACGCTGAAGAGATGCCGAACCACCGCCTCGTCACGGTCGCCGGCGAGCACGGGCGTGAGCAGGCTGGCATCGATGCCACGGCACTCAGCCAGAAACGACACGAGTTGGTCGGGGGGGGGCGGCGGTCCATCGGCCTCGCCGCCGGCGGCGTAGAACTCGACACGGTTGCAGGTTGAGAGCAGCACGCCCTCCCGCCCGGGAAACCGTTCTCGAAAACGGGTGAGCGCCTCGGCCGCCTGCTCGGCGGAGAAGGCCAGCCGCTCGCGGAGTGCCAAGGGCACCGTGCGATGGGTTCCGCCCACGAAGGCCAGCGTCATGGCGTGGCCTCCTGTTCAACCGCATGCTGGTCGGTGGCATGCACCGCCGCAGGCTGCTCCGGCGGCACGCCGTGCCGCGTTGTTCCCAAGACGCCCCAGAGAATCGATGCCGTGAGGACCGCAAAGCTGATCAGCGACAGCCGGGCGGCCGTCCGCGGGCCGTCGCCCGTCCGGCTGGCGACCCGCGCCGCCACGGCCGCAGCCACCAGCCATGCCACCAGCCCCGCCATCCGCAGCACGACGGGGTCGGTCCAGGGCACGGTCTCCAGGAGTCCGCGTTGCCTATTGACGGCGTTGAGAACGATCCCGGAGAGGAACCCGGCGGCTGCCGTCCAGGCGGCGATGGTGAGGGTACGATCGGTCGTGTGGGCGAGGCGTTCGAGGCTCGGCAGGCGGAAGCTCCGCAGCGGCGGCTGCTTGCGGGCCAGCCGGTCTGCCTGAATCAGCCACAAGGCTCCCGCCAGCGCGCCGATGGCCACGGCCACGCTGGCCGCCAGATTGAAGCAGCCGTGGATCACCCCCCAGATCTGCGTGGCCGGACTCTGCGGAAACGGAGCCTGGCTCGAGATCTGCGCGGCGCCGATGAGCCCCAGCACGACCGGCAGCATGAACAGCCCAACAGGCGTCCGCGGGTTGGCGATCGTAAGCCAGAGATAGCCGCCGGCCAACAGCCACGCCGCCAGCAGATACCAGTCGTAGGCGCTCGACAGTGGCACCGCCTGCTCGGTGGTGGCCCGCCAGACGAGAAACAACGTGTGGGCGACCAGCCCGGCCACGGCGAAGGCGATCATGGCAGCGCCCCGCACGCCCGAGCGGAAGAGCAGCCGGGAGGCCTCGCAGGCCAACGCCACGGCGTAGCTCGCTGCGAAGCAGACGACGGAAATGCCCGACACGAATTCGACCATGCTGCTCCCTGCGGTGAGTCGCCGCATTATTGTAGTCTGCCGGAAAAATGGGGACGGGAGCGAATTTCGTTACTGTATGCTTGCGATCCAAAAATGGGGACGGGAGCGAATTTCGCTAACGCATGAGTCCGATACATCACCGTTGACATGCGGAATTCGCTCCCGTCCCCATTTTTTCGAAATTCGCTCCCGTCCCTATTTTTCCATCCCCTGTTCGAGCACCCGATGTCCGACTCCAGCCTCCCAACCGACCCCACCCCGTCCCAGTCGGGCCGTTCCCCGCTGGCTCTGGACCCTGCTAACGGCGTGTCTAAAGCAGACCGCCGTAGTCAGGCCCTACTGATGCGGGCCTGCCGCCGCGAGCCGGTGGAACGCACGCCCGTGTGGCTCATGCGGCAGGCGGGCCGCTACCTGCCGGAATACCGCCGCGTGCGGGAACAGGTGGACTTCATGGGGCTGGTAAAAAATCCGCACCTGTCGGCGGAGGTGATGATCGCCACGGTCGATCGGCTGGGCGTCGATGCGGCGATCATCTTCAGCGACCTGCTGCCGATCCTCGAGCCGATGGGCATGGATCTGGAGTTCGCCGCGGGGGAGGGCCCCGTGATCCACAATCCAATTCGGGAACCGGCCGACGTTCAACGGCTCCACGAACTGGAGCATCTCGATCCGCTCGGCTACGTGATGGACGTCGTGCGGGCCACCCGCGCGGGGCTTGACGATTCCATTCCCGTGATCGGCTTCGCCGGTGCGCCATTTACGCTGGCCGGCTACTGCATCGAGGGGGGCACGAGCAAAGCCTGGCTCCACACCAAGACGCTCATGTATCGCCACGAGGCGGCCTGGCACGATATGATGGGCAGGATCGCCCGCGCCGTCAGCCGCTATCTTGTGGCGCAGCTCGATGCCGGCGCACAACTCGTGCAGCTGTTCGACAGCTGGGTCGGCTGCCTCTCGCCCGCCGACTACACCCGCTACGTGCTGCCCCACAGCCGCACGGCGATCCACGAGGCGGCACAGCGGGCGCCGGTGATCCACTTCGCCACCGGCAATCCCGCGCTCCTGCCGCTCCTCGCCGAGGCGGGCGGCTCCGTGATCGGCATCGACTGGCGAATCGAACTGGGCGACGCCTGGCGGATGGTCGGCCACGATCGCGCCGTGCAAGGCAACCTCGATCCCGTGGTGCTCCTGGCCGACCGCGACACGGTCCGCCGGCAGACGCAGCACGTGCTGGACCAGGCCGCCGGACGCCCGGGCCATATCTTCAACCTCGGCCACGGCGTTCTCCCACAGACACCGGTGGAAAACGTGCTGGAACTGATCGCGACGGTAAAGGGCCGGTAGCCGCCAAGAGGCCAGCCCCTCGCCAGACGAGACCCCGGCGGGGTACAACAGCGTGTTGCGCGCAAAACGGCCCCGGTGCCGTTGCGTCGTGCGCAACCACTTTCCCCCACTGGTATGTGCCGCATGACGAGCCTCGAAAAACGCCTGTTCAAACTGTTCGAACCCGCTGACGTCGCCACGGCGCGGGCAATCGTGCTCAAGCGGGTCTGGTGTCCGCGGGTCGGCCAGGTGCATGCGACCATCGACGGCGACGACGGCGAGACTCACCAGGTGCGGCTGGAACTCTCGGCCCGGCGCAAGGGAGGCATGTCGCTCGAAACCCACTCCACAAGCCCGGTGGGGCGAACCGGCAAGCCGTGCGCACTGCTGGCCGCCGTGTTGCTCGAGATCGATCGCCGTGGACTGTTCTCGAACCTGCACGACCACACACCGTTGGCGCTCGACATCGTGCCGGCCGACGACCATGAAGAGCAGGCGGCCGAGGACGACACGAGCCCTGACGACGAGGATTCGAATGCGGAACAAGGAGCCTCTCTCGTCCCGGCGGTGCGGAACGTGTCACCCCCGCCGACAACCCTGGCAGTCGCCGGCAGCCGCGCGGGATCGACACGACTGCCCGCTTGGGCGGCCGAACTCGACGAACGCCGACGGCTCGTCGAGCCGGCCGTGCGCGATCGCATGGTCACGATCACCGACAGCCGCAAGTCGGCCGGCGCGGTCATCTTTCTGCTCGATCTGGCCGCTTCGGCGGATGCCCGGGCAGCCGTGCTCGTTCCCGGGCGGATGCAGCTCGACGTGGCGGGCAACGCCACCGGCCGGCCCCGGCCCATCGTGATCGGCCCGGGCCAGGTGGAGCTCGACCAGCTCGATGCCCAGGAGCGTTCGATCCTCGCGCAACTCGTCGGGGCTCTGGCCGTGGGTGAGCTCGGCGGCACCGAGCCGCTGGAGCGACGGACAATCGCCCGCGTGGTGGTCAGCTCGCAATCGGCGGCCACGCACCTGGCGATGCTCTGTGAAACCGGCCGGCTCGTGCTGCAGCCTGAGCCGAGACGGAACCCGGACCTCGTCATACCCCTGGTGTGGGACGGCGGCCGTCCCTGGGAATTTGCGCTCGTGCTCGAGCCCGACGACGTCGCGAGCACCCGCGCCGAGACCATTGCCGACATGGCCGCCGAGGGCAAGCCATTGCCGCGGCCCGGCAGGGCGACACTCCGCGGCATGCTTGTCCGCGGGAGTGAGCGGAAAGACCTGCGGACGCCTCGGGCGATCCTGCGGTCGGGGCTGATCGTGTTCGAGGATCGGCTGGCCCGGCTGACCGTGGCCGGGACGGGCGGCTGGATGGAACAGTTTGAACGGCGCGGTCCGATCGAATTCTCGGGTGCTCAGGTTGACGGCCTCATTGACAGACTGGCGATACTGGCCGATCTGCCACGGCTCGAACTGCCGGGCTGGACCGGCTGGCGGATCGAGTCGGGGGCGGCCCGTCCCAAGCTCGTGCTCGACGACTCGCCCAGTGTCAGCCTCGATGCCGACGAGGACGGGCTGCCGCCCGACGAGGACGGTGGCGGTCGTGCGGTGAGGCCGACGCGGCGCCGTTCGACGCCTCGGGTGCAGCTCGCAGGCCGGATCTGGTTCGATTACGCCGGCATCCTGATTGCCGCAGACGAGCCTGCTGGCGGCGCAACCGACCCCGCGCGACGGATCCTCGTGCGCCGTGACCGGGCCGCGGAGCGCGACGCGATCGCCATGCTGCCGCGGTATGGTGGCACGCCCCCACGGTCTGGCGATTCGGATGCGGCCGAAGTCGGCCACCACGTTGAGATCGCCCGCGCCCGACTCGACGCCTCCGTGTCGCAACTGGCTGCGGCGGGCTGGACGGTGGAGGTTTCCGGCCGGCGCTACAGGCCGGCCGGCAGCGTGGCCTGGAACGTGACCAGTGGGATCGACTGGTTCGAACTTTCGGCAGCGATCGACTTCGGCGGCGTCACGGCCGATCTCCCCGCCTTGCTCGAGGCGCTCGCCAAGGGGAGCCGCTCCGTGGAGCTGTCGGATGGTTCGCTGGGAATCCTGCCCGACTCGCTGGCGGCACAGATCGAGCCGATGGCGGTGCTCGCGCAGAAGCATGATGGCCGCCTGCGGTATGGCCGGATCCAGATGGCGCTGCTCGATGCCCTGTTGGCGGGCCAGCCACAGTCGCATGTCGATGAGGCGTTCGAACGGATTCGCGACGAACTGTCCCGGGGAGAACGGCCCGAGGCCGAGGATGAGCCGGAGGGCTTTCAGGGAACGCTGCGACACTACCAGCGGGAGGGGCTTGGCTGGCTCTCGTTCCTCGAACGGATGGGCCTTGGCGGCTGTCTTGCCGACGACATGGGCCTCGGCAAGACGATCCAGGTGCTGGCGATGTTCGTTCGGCGGCAGACGCTGCTCACCGCCGGCGGCATCGCGCATCGCCCGTCGCTGGTGATCGTGCCGAAAAGCCTCGTATTCAACTGGATTGAGGAGGCTCGCAAGTTCGCGCCGTCGTTGCGGGTGCTCAACTACACGGGCAACGCCCGGGTCGATGAGGCAGGGTCGCTGGCGGACCACGACCTCATTCTCACCACCTACGGCACCCTGCGCCGCGACATCATCAACCACCGCGAGATCGAGTTCGATTATGTCGTGCTCGACGAGGCACAGTCGATCAAGAATGCCTCCAGTCAGGCGGCGAAGGCCTGCCGCCTCCTGCGGGCCCGCCATCGTCTGGCCCTCACCGGCACGCCGGTGGAAAACCACATCGGCGAACTCTGGAGTATCTTCGAGTTTCTCAATCCCGGCCAGCTCGGCAGCGCCACCCGGCTCAAGCGGTTTCTGGCCGGCGGCCGCACGAGCTCCGAGGTGGTGGCACGCGCTGTCCGGCCCTACCTGCTGCGGCGGACCAAGAAGCAGGTGCTTTCCGACCTGCCAGAGAAGACCGAACAAACGCTGTTCTGCGAACTCGGCGAGGAGCAGCGGAAGGCCTACGACGAATTGCGTGAGCACTACCGCCTGGAACTCTCGGGCCGGATCGGCCGCATGGGCATCGGCCGGTCGCGGATCGCGGTGCTCGAGGCGCTCCTGCGGCTGCGGCAGACGGCCTGCCATCCCGGTCTCGTCGATCCCGCCCGCCTCGACGAGCCGGCAGCCAAGCTCGACACGCTGCTGGAGCAGCTGTCGGAAGTGATCGACGAGGGCCACAAGGTGCTCGTGTTCAGCCAGTTCACCAGCTTCCTGTCGATCGTCCGACGCCGGCTCGACGAGCGTGCCATCACCTACGAATACCTCGACGGCAAGACGACCGACCGGCAGGCACGCGTGCAACGGTTCCAGGAAGACGCCGACTGCCGCCTGTTCCTCGTCAGCCTGAAGGCGGGCGGCCAGGGGCTCAACCTCACCGCGGCCGACTACATCTACATCCTCGATCCGTGGTGGAATCCGGCGGTCGAGGCCCAGGCAGT
>JBBAVO010000114.1:1750-9187 GCA_040397635.1 Pirellulales bacterium | reverse complement strand
ACGAGTCGCGGGAAACGGCGCACGCCATCCGCGATGCGGTGGCAGCGGCGACGGGTGTGCGGGGGCCGACCGCGGCCGGGGTGCATGGTGTCGCCGATCCCCAGCGGCAGCCAGTCCGGCCGGCGGCGGGGCGTTCGTCGTTTGCTGCATGGGCGGCCGCGGCGGTCGCGGTTGCCCTGCTGCTGACGTTGGCCGGGGTCCTAGCCTGGTCGCTGCTTGGTGGAAATCTCACCGGGCGAAGGGGGCGTGAGTCACAGGAGGTGGCAGGCGTGGAACCGCCGCCAGCCCCCGCCGATGAGAACGCGAGCCCTCCGCCCGAGGCTTTAGACGCCACTGCGGCGACAACGGACGTTCCCCCAGCTCAGCCGGCACAGGAAACGGAGCCTGGATCGGAGGCGGTGGCGCCGCCTGCACAACCCATGACGGCGGGCACTGCGGTGGAGCCCCTGAACGATCCGGCCGTGCCGCCGGCCGCGATGGCGGCCGTGCAAGCGGTTGCGGAAGCCACGCCACCGGCAGCCGCGCAGGCCACGGAGCAGGCAGTTGGCTCCGCAGAGCCTCAGGATGCGGTGGGATTTGTGGGTGGCGAGGGCGTGCT
Organism: Pirellulales bacterium; assembly: GCA_040397635.1. Lineage (GTDB taxonomy): Bacteria > Planctomycetota > Planctomycetia > Pirellulales > UBA1268 > CAMCQY01. The sequence goes on along the minus strand of JBBAVO010000114.1, from coordinate 8,589 downwards.
CCTCCATCTGACGGAGTCGTCGGAAACGACGGCCTGGAGCTTCTTTCCCGTGGGATCCCCGCTTCAGAAACGCGAAGATCTGCTCGTGCCGCCGGCGTTTCAACCCGAACTCCACGTGCGCGGCGTGACGATTCGCCTGCTTCCCGAAACCCGGGCGGTGCTTTCGCTCGACGCGGATGGCGTGCCGCGGATCGAGGTGGTGTTTGGCCGCGCCGTGGCGCGGGCCAGTCGGGCCGACGCGCGGCTGGGCATCACCGCGGGCGGGCTGCTCGGCACGGTCGATGCCGGGCTGTTGAACCCGGTGGCGATCGAGGTGCAACTCGATCGCTTTCCCGGTGCTGATCCAGCCAGCGTGCCGCCGCTGGTACGGTCGCGAATCTACGCGGCGTCCCGCGGCCTCGCGTGGCGGCAGACGGCCGCGGGCGGGCTGCCGGTGGAGCGGCCGCTGGAGGGGATCGATGCCCAGGGGATGCTCGACGCGGGTATGTCGCTTGAATGGAGCAGCAACGGTCCCGGCCGGGTCGCTGTGGTCCGCAATCGCGTGCTGCCCTCCTGGATCGAGTCGGGAGTGAGGCCCGAACGGCTCGAGAAGTTGGCCGGTGAGGCGTTGGCCGCCAAGGTTGCGGCCACGGCCCCGCTGGCCCGGGCCTTGCGGGAACTCGCTGCCGACAAGCGAGCCGAAAACAGAATGCTGGCGGCGTCAACGCTGGCGCTGATCGGCGAATTCGACGACCTCATCGAACAACTCTCGGCGGAGTCGCCCGGACGGAAGCTGGAGCAGCGACAGTGGTCGCAGCTCCAGAACGCCACGGTGCCATTGGCTTTGGCGCGGGGCGGCAATGCCGCCACCCGGCTCTACGATTCATTCGTCAATCGGGGGCCGCACGGCAAGGCCGATGTGATCTGGGCGATGGCCCGCGGCTTCACTGACGAGGAGCTGGTCGCTGGAGTCGATCGCGCGCTCGTCGAGGCCCTCGACGACCCCAGCCTGGTCGTGCGGCGGTATGCGAGCAAGGCGATCATCGACATCACGCAGCCAACCGCCGTAGACCGGACGAGGTATCGCCCCGACGGTCAGCCAGACATGCGGCGAGAGGGCGTGATCTGGTGGAAAAATCAGCTTGAGAAGGGGCAGATCCGCCGCGGGAGTCTGGCCTCTGGCAGCACGGTCCGCACGGCGGGCGATGCGTCAACGCCCGCCAAGGAATCCCCCGAGGGCTCTCCTGAGGGTCCGGCTGAGGAGCCCGCCGAGGAGTGAGTATGCAGTCGTTTTATGCGGCCTGAGGCCGCGGCATGCGGACGGTTTGTGTCGGCGGAGCGAGGGGTGCTATGATCGACGGTTTGAGAGGCGATTCGCCGCCGGAGCCGGAGATGGCCCAGCCCGGGGATCTCCTCCGACGGGCCCTGAGGGCCGGGCGTTGTCCGGCCTTGGTTTCACAGGGTGTTGCAGGACAGGAAGTCGCCGGACAGGAAGTCGCCGGAAATTTTTGCCAGAGAAGGGAAAGCCCGAGTGCAGATCAACGTTTCAGCAAGGCACGGTCAGCTCAGCGGCGCCACGCAGTCAAAAATTGTGTCCAAGGTCTCGCGTCTGAAGCGGTATTTCAGCCGTCTCACAGCCCTGAATGTGACCGTTGACCTCGAAAATGAAGCCTTGCCGACGGTGGAAATCGTCGCTTCAGCAGAGCATTTTCACGACATGGTCAGCAGGGAACATTCCGGCCAGCTCTGGCGGAGCGTCGATGGGGCCGTCCAAAAGCTCGAGCAACAGCTCAGAAAACACAAGGAGAAGGTTCTGGATCACAAGCACGTGCACAGCACGCGTGAATCCTGAACTCGCAGACGCATGAAGTTTTCCGATTTTGTGGCCACGGATGCTATCCGGTCGCACGTCGATGCCCACACCAAGGAGGGCGTCATCCGGGAGATGGCCCAGTCGCTCGTTGACGCCGGCAGCATCGCTGCGGGTGATCTGGAGAGCATCGTCAAGGCCATTATGAAGCGGGAAGATCTTGGCAGCACCGGCATCGGCCGCGGCGTGGCCGTCCCTCACACCAAGCATCCCAGCGTGAATCGGCTGGTCGGCACGGTGGCGGTGAGCCATGACGGGGTCGATTTCGAGAGCCTCGATGGCGAGCCTGTGCAGCTTTTTTTCCTGCTCGTGTCGCCTCCCGACCGGCCTGGCGATCACTTGCGGGCTCTGGAAAACATCTCTCGGCAGCTTCGCGACGAAGCGTTCTGCCGGCAGCTCAAGTCTGCCAAGGGGCCGATGGACATCCAGCACCTCTTGGAGGAGGCCGACAGCCACGGGGTGGCGTCGTGAACCCCGTCGTGACGCGGGAAGATGAGGCACGGTTGGTAGAAATTCGGGACAGCATGAGTGAGCAGGTGGTCTCGCGCGAGGTCGTGGTCGGAATGTCGCAGGGCTTGCACGCCCGGCCGGCAGACCAACTCGCGCGCGAGGCCCGGAAGTGGCAGTCACGAATCGAACTGCTCAGTGATTCGCAGCGGGTCGATGGAAAAAGCATTCTCGACGTGCTGACGCTCGCCGCCGAGGCGGGCACGCGATTGGTCGTGGAGGTAACGGGCCCCGATGCCCGCGAGGCGCTCGAGGCCATTGGTAGCCTCTTCGACCGCAATTTTAACGAACAGGAAAGGAACGACGGCCAGTAACGTCGGCCCGTCAAGACGTCGAGGGTTCCCGGCAATCGAGGATTCAGGACGTCGAGGATTTAAGGCTTGTGATAATCGGCGGCCACGGCCAGCCGGATTTTTGTACGCAGTTCATACCCAGTCCAAACGCAGTCCATACAACGAAGGAGCCGCAACGAACCGCGAGGCGCGAGTGCCGCCGGGATCATGATCGCAGCCGCCATGCCCAGCATGGCATGAGCGCGATCTCCCAGGCCGACACAACGCAGCCCGCGGGGGAAATGCGCCCCCATGCTGAAACTCCAAGGAATCGCCGTTTCGCCCGGCGTCACGATCGGCGAAGCACTCGTCCTCGACAGCGAGGGCTTCCGGATTCCGCGACGCTTCGTGGAACGGAGCGCCGTCGATACAGAGCTTGCCCGGCTCCATCACGCCGTGGCCGAGACGGCCCGCGAGATCGAGCGGAACCGCGATGCGATCCGGGCCGAGTTGGGCGAGCAGTACGCCGCCATCTTCGACGCCCATCTGGCGATGCTCCACGACGCCAAGCTGCAGGATGAACTGGCGACGGCCGTCCGCGACCGCAACTGGTGGCCGGAGTATGCCGTCAGTCGCACGCTTCGCCGCTACGCGAAAGTTTTTCAAAACCTAGACAATCACATTTCGCAGCGGGCGCACGACATCTACGACATCGAGAAGAGCCTGCTCCGCAACCTGCTGGGCCAGCGGCGTGAGACGCTTGCCGCGATCTCGCAGCCGGTGATCGTTCTGGCCCACAACCTCACGCCCAGCGAAACAGCAAATCTCGACCGGCGGTTCGTGCAGGGCTTCGCCACGGAGTTGGGCGGGCCCGGCAGCCACACGGCGATCGTGGCCGAGGGGCTCGAGATTCCGGCGGTGGTGGGCATCGGTCCGTTCCTCGCCGACGTGTCGGGCGGCGAGCCGGTGATCCTTGATGGCAACCAGGGGATCGTGATCCTCCAGCCCGATGAGGAGACGATCGCCCGCTATCGTCTCGAGGTTGAGACGGCCCGCACAGTCGCAAAGAAGCTCGACAGGCTGCGGGATCTGCCGGCGGTGACCACCGACGGCGTGCGCATCCAGATCACCGGCAATATCGAGTTTCCGAGTGAGGCCGAGCAGTGCCTGAGCAGGGGGTGCGACGGGATCGGCCTCTACCGCACGGAGTTTCTCTATTTGACGAGCCGGCGCGAGCCGACCGAGGAAGACCACTTCGCCGCCTACAGGGACGTGGTACAGGCGATGCCCGGCATGCCGGTCGTCATTCGCACGCTCGATCTCGGCTCCGACAAGATGCACACGGAGACCCAGTCGGAGGAGGAGCGGAATCCCTGCCTCGGCCTCCGCAGTATCCGGCTCTCGCTGCGGCAGCTGCCGATGTTTCGCACGCAGTTGCGGGCGATCCTGCGGGCCAGCGCCCTGGGTGACGTGCGGGTGCTCTTTCCGCTCGTCTCCACGATCGTCGAATTGCGCCAGGCCCGCATGGTCCTGGCGGACGTGATGGAAGATCTGGCCGAGCACGGCATCGCGTTCAACGCGAAGATGCCGGTCGGCATGATGGTGGAGACGCCCGCCGCCGTGATGATGCTCGACGCATTCATCAAGGAGGTCGATTTCGTCTCGATCGGCACCAACGACCTGATCCAGTACACGCTGGCGGTCGATCGGGGCAATAAGGAGGTTGCCGAACTTTACAACGCCTGTGATCCAGCGGTGCTGCGGCTGTTGCGCCGCTCGCTGGACGTGGCAACCGAGGCCGGCGTGCCGGCGACGGTATGTGGTCAAATGAGCGGCAGCGTGATGTACACGCAGCTGCTTCTGGGATTGGGCCTGCGGCAGCTCAGTGTGCCGGCGAGCGCGATCCCCGAAGTCAAGCAGGTGGTCCGAAGTGTTTCGGCCGCCGAATGCCGTGCGATTGCGGAGAAAGCGCTGACGATGGACGCCGCCCGGGAGGTGAAGGCCTACCTGCGCGACCAGTTGCGTCGGCTGCTCGCAGAAACGGTCGCGTAGCAGCAGGGCTGCCAACGCGACACCCTTCCTCCAGGAAGGACAGAGCCATCGAAAGGAAAACGGATATGAAACAGGAAATGCTCATCAACGTGTCGCAGCCGGAAGAGTGCCGGATCGCGATCATGGAAGACGGCGTGCTGGAAGAGCTCTACGTCGAGCGGACCAGCCAGGACAATCTCGTCGGCAACATCTACAAGGGCCGGATCGTCAACATCGAGCCGAGCATCCAGGCGGCATTCGTTGACTTCGGCGTGGGCCGCAACGGGTTTCTTCACATCAGTGACGTCGAGCCTCAGTATTACCGCCAGGGCGGGCTCGATCCCGACAAGGCCTTCGAGGCGGGTGAGGCCGCCAGTCGCGGTGCGGACATCGAGGAGGGCGATGCTGACGGGCGACCCAAGACTGCCACGCGGCGGAAGCCCCGCCTCGGCGACCGGCCGCGGGTGAAGCCACCCATTCAGGATGTCCTGCGACGGGGTGACGAGGTGCTCGTCCAGGTGATCAAGGAGGGCTTTGGCACCAAGGGGCCCACGCTCTCCACCTACATCTCGATCCCGGGCCGCTACCTCGTGCTCATGCCGCCACTGGGCCGCGTGGGCGTGTCAAAGAAGATCGACGACGAGCATGAGCGGCGGGTACTCCGCGACATCATGCTCGACCTGCGGCCGCCGAAGGGGGTCGGGTTTGTCGTGCGCACCGCGGGCACCGAACGGACCAAGTCGGAGATGGCCCGCGACATGGCCTACCTGCTGCGGCTCTGGAAGTCGATTGTCCGACGGATGCGGAAGTATTCCGCGCCGATCGATATCTACCAGGAATCGGACATGATCATCCGCACGATCCGTGACATGTTCACGGAAGACGTCGGGCGGATTCTGATCGACGAGCCGGCCGCCTATGAGAGGGCCCGGGAGTTTCTCGAACTGGTGATGCCGAAGTATGTCTCGCGGCTGCAACTCTACGAAGGCAAGGAGCCGCTCTTCCACCGCTATGGCCTGGAGGAAGAGATCAGCCGCATCCATCAACGCAAGGTGCCGCTCAAGGGTGGCGGTTCGATCGTGATCGACACCACAGAGGCGCTGGTGGCGATCGACGTCAACTCCGGCAGCTTCCGCACCGAGAAGTCGGCGGAGGAGAACGCCTACCAGATGAACCTGATCGCGGCGAAGGAAATTGCCCGCCAACTGCGGCTCCGCGATCTGGGCGGCGTGATCGTCAACGACTTCATCGACATGCGGCGGGAGAAATACCGTCGCGGTGTTGAAAAGGCGCTGCACGACGCCATGAAGCGAGACCGTGCCCGGACCAAGATCCTGCGGACGAGCCCCTTCGGGTTGATCGAGATGACGCGGCAGCGAATCCGGCCGTCGCTCCGGAAGAGCATCTTCCGCGACTGCCCCACCTGTTCGGGCACCGGCATCGTGAAGACCGCTGAGAGCATGGCGATCGAGGTGATGCGGACGCTCCAGCTTTCCGCGACGCGGGACGATATCGCCCGGCTCAACGTGACGGTGCACGACGAGGTGGCGACCTGGATCAACAACCGGAAGCGGCGAGAGATTGCCCAGTTTGAAGATGCCACGCATGTGCAACTGCATGTGACCGGCAAGGAGAGCGCCTCGCCCGAGCACCTGGTCATCGAGGCCTGGGATTCGACTGGCCGCACCGTGCGGTTCCCGTAAAAACCCATGTTTTCGAGCCCCACTCGACCCGGGGCCAGTCCATTGCTACGCTGAGAGGCTCGCAAAAACAGCTCGTTTCTGTCCGCGCTGATTGTTCCCCCTCCCGTCCCCTACCCAACGTCCTTTCACAGCGGTGACCACCATGGCCAAGTCTGCATCGACCAGCGATTCCTCGACGTCCGCATCCACCATGGCGGGCACCGGCCACCACTACGCCATCGTCGTCGATGGCGGTCGGCAGTATCGCGTCAGCGAGGGCGAGGTGCTCGACATCGACTTCCGCCATCTTCCGGCCGGCAGCGAGGTGGTGTTCGATGAGGTGCTGGCGGTGAGCAAGGCGGGCGTGTTGACGCTCGGCGCGCCGGTCGTGAAGGGTGCGAAGGTGAAGGCCGAGGTGGTTGGGGTCGTGCAGGGCAAGAAGATCTACGTGCAGAAGTTCGCCCGCCGCAAGAATTATCGTCGTCGCACCGGCCATCG
>JBBAVO010000114.1:0-1650 GCA_040397635.1 Pirellulales bacterium | reverse complement strand
TCGCTGTCATCGACGACCACGACCAGCGGCCAGGCCCGCAGCGGATGGTCGGAAGACATCGCCGCCGTCAGCCGTTCGATGTCGGCCGACCAAGACGCGGTCGTGGCCGTTGCCCAGATGCTCTCATCGTTCGGCGACTCAAGCCGCGGCCGTGGTTCGATCCTCGGTCCCTCGACCGCCACGACGCCAGGCAGGCAGGCCCGTGGATTGCGGAAGCCATCGGGCAGCGAGATGCCGGCTGAGAGTTCGCGAGGCAGTGTGCGAACGGCCGGGCCGCGGGCCGCGACCACGAGTTTCGACCCGGCGTTGAAGCCGCTGCCGGAGTAATCGAGGGTGTCGATCGTGGTTTCGGTGTGGAAGTGGCAGTCGCGTCGCCAGTCGACCCGCTCGAGCAGGTGGGCGAGGAAGGGGGCGATGTCATGCGCATCCAGGCCCGGGGCATCACCGCCGCTCACGATGAAGAGATACTTGGCCAGCGACAACTGCCCCTGTCCGAGGATCGCGGAGGCCTGCGTGAGCAGTTCGGCGGGCCGGCCCGACCGCTTCCACGGCATGTAGCGCTCGCTGCCCACGGCGAGGAGCAGAGGGTGGACGCCCGAGGCGTCGACCGCATGCACACTCGACACGCCGGGGAGAACGGTGGGGATCACGGGGCCTGTGAGTTCGTGCACGAGCCAGCCGAAGAGCGTGTCTTCCTGCGGGGGCCGGCCGACGACGGTCATCGGCCAGATCGCCCCGTCACGATGCCAGACATGCTCGACCCGCATCACGGGAAAGTCGTGCCGCCGCGCGTAGTAGCCCAGATGGTCGCCGAACGGTCCTTCCGGCTTGGTGGCTCCGGGCGAGATCGTGCCCTCGATGACGAAGTCGGCGTCGGCGTAGATCGCCGGCCGATTGCCGCGGCCGATCATCGGCAGCCGATGACCGGCCAGCACGCCCGCGAATGTCAGTTCGGAGAGACCCTCCGGCAAGGGCATCACGGCCGAGACGGCCAGCGCCGGCGAGCCGCCCACGAAGATCGCCACCTTCAGCGATTCGTTCCGCTCGAGCGCCGCGGCATGATGCAGGCCGATGCCGCGGTGCAACTGATAGTGGAGCCCGACCTCGCGATCGGTTTCGTAGTCGTTGCCTGCGAGCTGCACGCGGTACATGCCGAGGTTCGACTTCACGAGCGCCCGCCTCGTGCCAGCGTGGCGGGGGTCTTCTGTGTAGACGGCCGGCAGCGTGATGAACGGCCCGCCGTCTCCTGGCCAGCTTGTCACCTGCGGGAGGCGCGAGAGCGGAATCTCATGCGCGAGCACCGGCCCCGACCGCACGCGACGGGGCAGCATCGAGAGGGCGTCGATCGGGCTCCGCCAGTATCGCCACGGTCGGGCCAGGGCCTGGGTGGGATCGATCTTGAGTTCCACCAGCCGCTTCACGCGGTCGAGCGAGTCGGCGAAGATCCGTTCGATCCGCCGCTTCGTGCCGTAGAGATTGATGAGGATCGGGAAGGCCGAGCCCCGCGGGTTCGTGAACAGGACGGCCGGGCCTCCGTCGCGAAACAGCCGCCGCTGAATCTCGGCAATCTCCAGGTGGGGATCGACCGGATGCGCAATCTCGACGAGTTCCCGCTCGCGGCGGAGGGCGGCGGCACAGGCCTGGAGTGAG
>JBBAVO010000113.1:0-9219 GCA_040397635.1 Pirellulales bacterium | reverse complement strand
ATGGCCGATGCCGTGAAGAAGCATGGTCGCGTACTTCAGACCGGCAGCCAGCAGCGGTCCGACGCCCGGTTTCGCCGGGCCTGCGAGCTCGTGCGGTCGGGCGCGATCGGCAAGGTGCAGCGGGTGATCGTCCGTGTCGGCGGCCCGTCCAAGGCCTTCGATCTGCCGGCGGAGCCGCTGCCCGAGGGTATCGATTGGGAGACGTGGCTGGGACCGGCCCCGCAGCTGCCCTACAACAAGCGGCTCCATCCCAACGGGTGGCGGGCCTACCGCGAGTTTGCCGGCGGCGGCACGACCGATTGGGGTGCCCACCATTTCGACATCGTGCAGTGGGCGCTCGACGCCGACTCGACCGGCCCTGTGGAGGCACATCCGCCGGGCAAGGATCACAAGACACTGACGCTCGTCTATGCCTCCGGCACGCTCGTGCAGCACGCGCCGCCCGACGGGCTCGACCGCGTCGAGTGGCCGTCGCCGCCCGAGGGCGACACCAACGGCATCACGTTCATCGGCGAGGACGGCTGGATCGAAGTCGACCGCAAGCACCTGCGGACGTTCCCCGAGAGTCTGGCTGCCGCCGACCTCGGCACCGACGCGGTGTACCTCGAGCAGTCGCCCGGCCACCACCGGAATTTCCTCGACTGCATGCAGTCGAGAAAGCAGCCGATCTGTCATGTCGAAGTCGGCTGCCGGAGCGTGACCGTCTGCCACCTCGTGAATATCGCCTACTGGACCGGCCGCTCGATCCGCTGGAATCCATCCACCGAAGAAGTCGTCGGCGACGCCGATGCCGCCGCATGGCTCGACCGCCCACGCCGGCCGCCTTGGGATGGACCGCTCGATGCGTAGCATTCCTTTAGATGGCACACCGAAAGTGCCGCTCGCAGTTCATCCATCCATCTTCATCCAGAAGGGAGCCGCGGCGAACCAGGCGACCGCCGAGACGAGCATCGTGGCCTTGACCGTGTCGAGCGACAAAGCCGCCGAGCCGTCTGTCCCGGCGGCGATCGACTGGACCATGAATATTGCCGGTGGCACGATGGTGCCCGCCAGGGCGAGGATACCGACGAACATGGCCGCCGTCTTCGGAGCGGGCTTTGTTTCAGGCGTCATGACGAAATGCTCCTTCGCTTCGGATGTCAGGCTTGCACGGCCGCCGCTTCGCGGGCCGCCATCTTCGAGAGCACCATGTAGATCAGCCCGCAGGCGATTGCGCAGGGCAGCGGCAGGTAGGACGCAAACACGCCCTGCGTCTTGTAGAGCCACATCCCCACGGCCACGGGCACGAGCCACGCGATCAGGACGCTCGCGTTGAAGCCACTGCCACTCCGCTCGGCGGGATCGCGGGGGATGCCGAACCGGTCGGCGAAAAAATGGTCCACCACGATGATGCCGCCCACTGGCGCGAGGATCGTGCCGTAGATGCCGACAAAGTCGAGAAGGTTCATCGCGAATGCCGGGAAGATGCCCGCCGCGATGCATAGTCCGCCGGCGAGGATCGTCGCGGCGACCCGGCTGATGCCCGGGATCATGGCCTGGAAGGCGAGGCCCGCCCGGTAGATCGTCGGGTTGGCCGTCGTCCAGCCGGCGACGATCACGCAGACGAGGCCCGCCCAGCCGACGGCGTCGTTGACCATCGTGCCAGGATCCTTGCCCACCTGCGGATCGACGCCATGCCGGCGGACCCAGTAGATGAGCAGCAGCGCCGCGCAGATCCAGGCCACGTAGTGGCCCAGGAACATTCCCGAGCTGCTCGCCCAGCCGGCGGATGGCTTCCGGGCGAACCGCAGCACGGAGAGATCGGCCATGCCGATGTGCATCGCGGCGTTGCAGAACCAGGAGAAGCAGACGATGCCCAGAAACGAGATGGTCTGCGGTGTGCCCTCGGGCGGCGTGAGCAGCGACCAGAGGTCGGCCGTGCCGAGCCGGCCGAGCGTCACGAGGGCACAGGCCACGAACACGAGAAACATCCAAGGCGCGGCGTAGTGACCCACCTGGGCCACCACGCCGTAGCCCTTGAGAGCCACGAGCGTCATCGCCGTGCCGATCACGATGCACGAGATGATCCACGCGGGCCCGGTCGGCAGCGTCGACTGGAAGGTCGGCATCTCGATCGTGCCCGGGGGAAAGAACGGACCCACGGCGGTCGCCGAGACGGTGATCATCGAGCCGGCGAGAAAGCAGAAGAGCAGGCCGTTGGCGAGATTGTAGATCTTCACAAGCTGGCTGCCGGCGATCTTCTCGAGCTTGTAATAGAGCGTGAGCCGCTCGCTGCAGGCGATCGGGGCCGTGAGATACCGCCAGGTGAGCACGGCGAGCAGGTTGCCGAGCAACAGCCCCACGACGAGGCTGAACGCATCGGCCCCCCATTTCACGAACAGCGGGCCGATCATGAACTCGGTGCCGGCTGTATGTTCGCCCGCATACATTCCCCAGAACGCGGCGGGGCCCTTGAGGGCCTTCTCCGGCACTCTTTGCCGCTCGTACTCGCTCGACACGGCCTGCTCGAGTTCCTCGACGTCGTGTGACAGGTCGCTCATGTCCGCCTCCCCGTGACGTCCTTCTCGTACTTTCGCACGTCGTCGAGCCAGGCCTCGCCGACGGGCACGTCCTTCGTGAGGCAGTAGTGGTCCCAGATGGCGCCAACCGGCAGTGTCTTGGCTTCTTCCTGCAGCGCGAGCCGGGCCGTGAGATCGCCTTCCTTCTCGGCTTTGCGGATCGCCGGCGGCTCGAGCAGCGCGACGAGCAAGGCCTTGAGCATGTTCCGCGTGCCGATCGCCCAGGCCGCGATCCGGTTGATGCTGGCGTCGAAGTAGTCGAGGCCGACGTGCACCCGCGCCGGGTCACCGGAGGCGACGATCTCGCGGGCGATCGCAAGGAGGTCGTCGGTGAGCGTGACCACGTGGTCCGAGTCCCAGCGGACGCCGCGGCTTACGTGCAGCAGAATCTCCGGCAGGTAGATGAGCACGCTCGAGATCTTGTCGGAGATGCTTTCGGTGGGATGGTAGTGCCCCGCGTCGAGGCAGAGCAGCTTCTTCCGCGTGATGCAGTAGCCGAGGTAAAACTCACTCGACCCCACCGTGCAGCTCTCGCTGCCGATCCCGAAGAGCTTGGGCTCGACCGCGTCGAGGTTGTGCTTGACAGGGAGCGTTTTCTCGAAGACCGCGTCGAGCGAATCGGCCAGCCGCTCGCGGGCCGCGAGCCGGTCGGCCGGAGTGTCCTTGAAGCCGTCGGGCACCCAGACATTCGTCACGCAGGGCGTGCCGAGGGCCTTGCCCATCGCGGCCCCGATTTCCCGCGATCGTCGGCAGTGTTCGATCCAAAACTTCCGGATCCCGCGGTCGGCGTGCGACAGCGTGAAGCCATCGGCGGCCTTGGCATGGCCGAAGCAGGTGGGATTGAAGTCGAGCCCCATGCCACGCTCCTTGGCCCAGGCGATCCAGCCGGCGAAGTGCGCGGCGTCGATCTGATCGCGGTCGATCTTCCGGCCGCCGAATTCCCCGTAGAAGGCGTGCAGATTGAGCCGGTGTTTCCCGGGGATGACGGCCATCGCCGCGTCGAGGTCACTCCGCAACTCGTCGGGCGTGCGGGCGCGGCCCGGGTGGTTGCCCGTCACCGCGAGACCGCCGCCGAGTGAGCCGGCAGCCCCTTCGAAGCCCTGCACGTCGTCCCCCTGCCAGCAGTGGAGAGAGACGGGGATCCGAGCGAGCGCGGCACAGGCCTTGTCGGCACTCACGCCAAGGGCGTCATACCGGTCGCGGGCGAGCCGGTAGGCGGCCTCGATCTGCTTCGTTCCCGTGGGCATGTCTGTCCTATCCCTTCCTATCCGGTTTCATTCTCGAGTCGGCTTCCTACTTCGGCAGCCACGCCGCGTGGCCCCGCATCATAACGAGCGACTCGCGAACCTGTTCACGCGTGCCAACGGCCACCCAGATCGAATAGCGATAGTCTCCCGACCGGAGCATCTCGCCGGCAGCGACCGACTCGCGGAAAACGCAGTTCCACTTCGATACCCGCTCCTGCTCGAACCAGAACCGGCCATAGGCGGGTAGCTTCCCGGTCGTGACCGTGCGATCGGGCGACCAGACGCCCATCGCGAAATTCCCGTCGGCTGTGGAGATGACGACGGGAAGCGACTGCTCGCCTGGTCCGTCCGAAAGCGGCACGAGACCGCCGTCAGGCGAAAGAGCATGGAATACGCGGAACTCGGCCGGCAGGTAGCCGGTGAGGGCCTCGAACGTGCCACGGGTGTGCCGCTCATCAGCTGGCACCGTGAAAGCCACGTCATATCGGATGCAGTGGTCGCGGGCCGGGAGTGGCAGGTCGGGGCAGCCGATCCGCACCCGCTTCGTGATCAGATGGTTCGACAGCGATGTGGTGTTTGTGGCCGGATGGCCGCCGCTGTTCTCATCCGGCCGCAGCCAGAATGCCATGCGATTGACCGTCTCCAGCTCCCCACCTGCCGCCGAGAGCCAGAGCAGTTGGCTCGTGCTCGTGGGGCCGGCACCGTCGCGCATGCTGCCGGCCTCGGTCGGATTGAAGGTCTCGTTGAAGAAGCTACCGTCGACGTCGAAGTTCGCGGCACTCTGCAACTGCCGGCCGTGGTCGGTCGAATCGATGAACTTCTTCCCGTTCCACTCAAGGGAGTCGATCGCACCGGCTACCCGAGACGTCGTCTTGATCACGATCTCCGAGCCGGCGGCAGTGCCGCGGATCACTGCCTCGCCCGAGAGCAGCGAGGGCGGCGCGGCTTGCCCGCCCACGCGAAAATAAAAATCGCCGGAGCCGACCTCGAGCACGACCGCGGCTGCCTCGCGGGAGACCTCGCGCACTCCTGGAACGCCATCGACAATCGGCCGACCGCTCTCCGTCACAATTGCCTCCGGGCTTGCCGGCAGGTGCACGACCGCCATCGTGTTGGCCGGAATCGTCACCCGCAGGTCGATCCCGCCGTCGCGCCGTTGCCAATGACTGCGGATCAGTCCGCGCGGGCTCGCATAGTCGGCCCGGGTCCAGTCGATTGGTCGGCCGTCCGGATTGCTGTCGGCCGAGGGAATCCGCGGCCGGATGAGAATCCGCGAGTATCCCGGCTCGAGGGCGTCGATCCCGGCGAGCACGCGGAAGGCCCACTCCATCACCGCGCCGAAGGCGTAGTGGCTGAAGCTGTTCATCGCGGCGTCGTTCTTGCCAGCTACGCCGTCGAAGCCGTGCTCCTTCGTGAAACTGTCCCAGCGTTCCCATACGCTCGTCGCCCCCTGTTCGACTTCGTAGCCCCAGCTGGGAAACCGGCGGCTCTGAAAGAGCCGGCAGGCGAGGTCGTGATGGCCGTGGGTCGAGAGCGCACGTAAAAGTGGCTTCGTGCCGAGGAAGCCGGTCGCCATCTGGAAGCCCCGCCGCTCGATCATTTCCACGAGCTGCCGTGCGACCGTCGCCGCGTGCGGCTCCGGCACGACCCGCGTGTCGAGCGCGAGAATGCAGGCCGTCTGCGTGGCGACCGCGACCGTGCCATCTTCACGTAGGTATTTTCGGGCGAAAGAGCGGGCGAGGCCGTCGCATCTCTGGCGGTAGGCCGCGGCGGCCTCATCGCGGCCGAGGGCCACGGCCATCTCCGCCATCATGCGCGCTGACTGCGCGTGGTAGCAGAGGTCGATGAACTCAAGCGGTGTCTCTTCTCCGAGGTTCAGCCAGTCGCCCCACGGGTTGCCGGCTGCGACCCCTTCCAACCGTGGGTCGAGCCGCAGCCGCCAGGCCATGAACCGCTCGAGTGAGTCCCAACTTCGTTCGAGGAGCCGCCGGTCGGCGTAGACCTGCCACATCGTCCAAGGGCAGATCACGCCGGCATCGGTCCAGGCAGTGCCGAACGTCGCCCCTGGCTTTCCGTGCGCGAAGGGATAGGGGCAGTAGTCGGGGTAGGAGCCCGCGGCCGGTCCAGACTCAACCTGCGCCTCGCGAACGTCGGCGAGCCACTTCGTGAAGAAGGCGGCGACGTCGGCGTTGCATGCGGCGGTGCGGGCGTAGATCTGGGCGTCCCCCATCCAGCCGAGACGCTCGTCCCGCTGCGGACAGTCGGTCGGCACCTCGATGAAGTTCGCCCGCTGGGTCCACCGTGTGTTTTCCCAGAACTTCGTGAGCACCTCGTCGCTGCAGGCGAACCGGCTCTCCATCGGCATGTCGTTGGTGAGCACGAGGCCGGTGACCGTGTCGAGCGGCGGCGGCGTGCCGGCGGCCAGCCCTGAGACCTCCACATACTGAAAGCCGTGGTAGGTAAACCGGGGAGTCCAGATCTCCCGCGAAGCCCCGGCATCGCCCGTGCCCTTGCAGATATAGGAGTCGGTCGCCCGGGCCTTCCGCAGGTTTTCGGTCATCACGCGGCCATCGGGATGGCACATCTCGCCAAACCGCAGCGTGATCCGTGTGCCGGTCGGTGCCGTGACCGCCAGTCGCACCACGCCTGCAAAGTTTTGGCCCATATCGAACACATACACGCCCGGCCGGCATTCGCGGACACTTCGCGCGGGCAGTTCCTGCGTGACGCGGATCGGCTGGGCGGCGTAGCCGTCGATCGCGGGCGGCGTGAAGCCGAGATCGACTTCGCGTTCGACCCCTGGCTCGAAGAATGGGGCGGCGATGCGGCCGCCATCGTCGGCCGCGACCGCGGGCCGCCACCGGTCATCGGCCGTGAAGCCGGCCGTGTTCCAGCCGGGCATTTCCATGCGGGCGTCGTAGGTCTCGCCCATGATAAGGTCGGCCTCGCGGATGGGGCCAGAGTCGGTCGTCTGCCAGGAGGTGTCTGTGACGATCGAGTCGCGGCTGCCGTCGGCGTAGTCGATGTCGAGCCGGCAGCGGATTGCCGGAGTCTTGCCGTAGATCGACCGTCCCGTGCGGTGGGGCCCATAGCCCACGAGCAGGCCGTAGCCGACGTAGCCCGCATACCAGCCGTCGGCGACCGTCGCGGCCAGGCAGTGATCGCCCTTCGCACCCGTAAACAGGTGCGTCACGTCGTGCGTTCTCGCGGGCACCCGCTTGCGGTAGTCGGTCCAGCCGGGCTCGAACCACTGGTCGCCCACCTTCTTGCCGTCGAGTGACCACTCCACGAGCCCGAGCGCCGTGCCGTGGAGCGCTGCGCGTCGCACCTGCTTTGTGGCGGAGAATACTTTGCGATACTGCCGCGCCGGCGGCAGGTGCAGCTGCCCGCGGTCGGCATGGAGCGGCGAATCATCGCGGGCGGTGATCCAGGCGGCCTGCCAGTCAGCCTGATCGAGCAGCCCCATCGTCCAGGAGGCGACGCTACTCCAAGGTCCCGCAGTTGCATGCTCATCCCAGGCCCGCACCTTCCAGAACACCCGCTGGCCGCTTTTCAAGGGCTGGCCGTCGTAGGGCACGCCGAGCGTTTCGGAAGACGCCACGCGATCTGAGTCCCAGAGGTCGGCGCGGCCCGGCTCGAGCAGGTCGGCCTGCGTCGCGGCAAGGATCTGCCAGGCCGTCTGCACCCGGCCGCGGCCGGCCGATTCGACGATCCACGAGAGCCGTGGCTTCATCTCGATGAGGCCAACTGGCTCCCGCTGCCACTCGCACGTGAGCCGCGCCGGAACGAGCCCTCCGCGGACATCAGTTGCATCGGCTGCGTAGGCATGTAGATCAACCACTGCCAGCGCGGCCATCGTGGCCAGAGCGATCGTCGCGACGAAAAACCGGAAGTGCAGCATGCCCTTATTCTGTCGCAGGCCGGCTCTCCAATCTGTCACAGTTTATGGGACGACCATCAAAAAGACCGCGTGGAGTCGTGTTCGGCCGCGATGGATCGCCCCCCTCCCCGTGGCGGCACGTTTTCAACTTGCCGGGAGTTGATGAGGCCGCCAGGCATGGGCAAGTTACAAACTTGCCCCCACGAGGGGAGGAAAAGAACTGTGTCCCACTTTTGACTGTCAGTCGCTTGTGAGGGCGAAGTCGGCCGCGGCGGTGCCCTCGGCAGGCACGACGAACTCGAGCGGCTTGCGGGCATACTTCGTCGGGATCCGAACGGTCGGCAAATTGCCCGGGATCACAAGACGAGGAGCCTCGCCACCCGTCGGCGCCTGCGTAGATGAGTTGTTGTTGTTGTTTTCCTTCAACAGCTGGTCGTATTCCTCGAGGCCGGAGATCAGCACCAGGTGCTTTCCAGGCACAGCCCCTTTGCCTCCCCCTTGCCGCGCTACCAAGAGCTGATAGCGGCCCTCGGCATCGGTCGTCGCCGTGGAGGATGGCCCCGCCTCGAGGGCGTCGCCTCGACGCAAGGGACTGAACAGAACCGTGACGCGGACTGCCGGTTCGCCGTCGAGCGTCACCCGACCCGCGACTGGCACCGTCGCAAACGATCCCTTGCCGCAGCCGACCGTCGCAAGCAGGATCGTGGTGGCCATCAGGAGATAGCACAGCCGCGGCGTTCGCGCGAGGAAAATGATGGTCATACACATGCCTGGTTACAGCCCGCCGAAGGAAACACCGTCATTTCGGGCCTCGAGATACTCGAGCACCGAATTGACTGTCGTGCTCGGATCGGTGGAGAGCCCGACGTTGTCCGACCTGATGTATTCCACGTTGTCGCTCAGGAATGTCACCGAGCCGTCGCACATGGCGAAAGAGCCGCCCCCCTTGTGCATGCTCGAGTAGGAGGAGGCAATCGTAGCGCCCGTGTTGCCTGAGATATCGGCGTTTCCGCCGTAATTCGCCAGGTTCAAACCGCCAAAACCGACCGCATACCGCGGCCAATTGTAGCTTGCGCGGATCCCGTGGCCGAGGAACAGGATGCCGCCGCCGGCCTTGCCGCCGGACGAACTGCTGGGGCCATTGCTGATGAGTCCGACGAACGAGTCGCTCGCCCGCTCGCCGAACATGATCGTTTTCGAGAGTCCGTCGGTCACGTTCTTGAATTTGATCCGTGCGTGCACGCCGAAGACGCCGTTGAACTTCGATGCGTTGCAGCCGGCGACGCCGTTCGGCCAGAACGAATGGCTCGCATGACTGCCGACGTAGTTCGACGTTGGCATGTTAACGTAGGGGGGACTCGTCGAGTGGACGGCGGCGACCACCCCATTAGCTGCGTAGAGCACGTCACTGTTCACCGGCGGGCACGAATCGCTCGGGCACGAAAACGTGCCGTACCTTCTCTTGGTGACTGCGTTGACTCGGGAGGGCGCGGCCGCGAATTCCTTCGAACTGAGCGTCGCCACGCCGATCGTG
>JBBAVO010000112.1:7131-9262 GCA_040397635.1 Pirellulales bacterium | reverse complement strand
CAACAGGATTTCGACATGCGTCTGGTCGTCGCAGTGCTCCGGCCGTCACAACTGGAGGCGGTGCGGCAGGCGCTGGCCGCCGTGCACGTGACCCGTCTGACAGTCTGCGACGCGCAGGGCTATCATGCTTCGAAGGGTGATCATGGTGATCATGGTAGTCATGGTGGTCATGGTGGTCATGGCCTGCGTGGCGATTCGGGCATCGTGCAGGAGTCCGTGATGGAGATCGCCGTGAACGACGATTTCCTGGACCGGACCGTCGATACGATTCGCAAGGCGATGCTGCTCGGTGATGAGCCGTCAACAGACGCCGCGCCGGACGGATCGCCGAGACCGTCCGGCAGGCTCTTCGTGCTGCCGATCCACGATGCCGTGCAGCTCTACCGTGACGTTCGTGGGCCGGAGGCGATATGACGCTATCGATCATGAATCCACCGACGGCCGATGATCGCGGTGGCGCCGGTCCACTGATTCTGCTTGTGTCACCCGACCTGCTCTCGACCAGCCGGCTCGCCGGATTGGCCCGGGAGGCCGGGGGACGGCTGGAGACGCTCCGCAGCCTCGGCGATCCGCTGCCGGGAGGCCCCTATGACCTCGTGCTGCTCGATCTCCAGGCAGTGGTCGGCGACCCGGCCGTCCTCGTCACCCGCGTGCTCGCCATCATCGAGTCGCAGCGGACGCAGACCGGCAAAGCCGGCCGGCTCGTGGCCTTTGGACCGCACGTCGCCAAGGATCGTCTCGATCAGGCAAAGGAGGCGGGGGCCGACGCCGCAGTCAGCCGTGGCGAACTCCTCGGCGGCTTCCCCGCAATCTTAAGCCGCTGGTGCGGCTGAGTCACGCCCCGCCCGCTGGCTCCTCGAGCACCACTTCGTCGCACTCGGTGCCGTCAACGTCCTGCCGCAGGAGGAGATAGCCCGCGGTGGCGATCGCCCAGAAGTAGCCCCATCCGAAGGACGACAGGATCGCCTCGAGGCCTCGCATCCAGAAGGCGATGGCTCGAGCGCCCCACGGCGCAACTGCCGTCGCGCCGCCCGCCGCCCCGATTCCCTCCATCACGGCGGTGGTGCGTTCGTGCCCCATGCCGAAGCTGGCAGCCCAGAGGGCCAGCGTGCTGGCGGCGTCGGCAAAAACACCCGCGGCGGCCAACGCCGGCAGGGCCACGAGCAGCGCAATCAGGCCGTAAAACGCGTAATGCAGCGGCCGCTGATAAAGGTAGGAGAACGCCGTGGAGATGGCCTGAAAGCTGTCACCACGCTCCACCCCGACCGCGGCCACCATCAGTGGCCAGCCGGCAACGAGACCAACGGCGAGGATTGCCAGCACGACAGCTCCCGCCAGCATGAGCGGCCAAATGGCCCCGACCAGAGCCAGCCCCCAATCGCTCCGCATCAGGAGGCCGAGTACGGCGCCAGGCACGGAAAGCGCGAGGATGCCCAACAGGACGAAGGCGACGGCGTTGAAGGAGGAGAGCCACTTCCGCGAGCCATACCAGATCGCACCGACCAATCCCGGTGCATCCTCGCCGATGAGTGTGAGCGCCACATGCCTGGTGATGGCCGTGCCAAAAATCGACCAGACGAGCACAAACCAGCCGAGGCGGGCCAACGCACCGAACATCTGGCCAACCGTGGCCGTCGGGCGGAAGGGCACCGCCACCAGTCTCAAGACATCGGCCGCTGCGGCCGGCAGCCGCTCGATCATGCCGAGCAGTCCCGGTAGCACATGGCGACTCGGTGCGAGCAGGTGGGAACCACCAGGTTGTGCAACGGTGGCCGTCGGCAGGATCAGTCCATCGGTAGTCGCCGCGGCACTGGTCATTCTCTGAGCCAAGCCCGCCGAAGTGATCACATCGGCAGCTTGATCAACCCCCGGCAGATGCAGGCGATCGGCAAGAGACCAGCCGGCCCACGTCGCAATCGCCCCGAGTGCCGCCAACAGGATCACAGTCGGGGAAAAAGCGGCGCCGGCGGCCCGAAACAGAAGCCACCAGGGCAACGCCTCGCTCCACTGGATCTCGTGCACGATCCGGCCCGTCTGATCTGCCGCGGGGGCGTTGGCAGGCTGGGGCGTGGCGGAGTTGGCGGTGTCTGACATCTGGTTTCCTTCGTCGATGGAGCCACTGGACTCGTGC
>JBBAVO010000112.1:2751-7031 GCA_040397635.1 Pirellulales bacterium | reverse complement strand
GCCTCGTCGAGCCAGCGGCCAAGGTCGATCAGGCGGCAGCGCTCGCTGCAGAAGGGAGCCGTCGGCGTGGCGTCGAGCCTCACGGTGGCATCGCAGACAGGGCACTGGGGCATGATCTACTCCGATCCCTTCGATCCCGATCCGCCGCCGGAGTCGGGCTTGCCGCCCTCAGACTTCTTGCCGCCCTCAGGCTTGCCGCCGGTGTCGGCGGCCGCCCCCTTCTTGTAGGACTCGCTGCGGTAGTCGGTCTTGTAGAAGCCCGACCCCTTGAACACGATCGCCCCTCCGGCACCGATGAGCCGCCGGAGTTTCTTCTTATGGCACTCCGGGCAGGTCTTCTTGACACTGTCGGTCATCGACTGGAACAGTTCGAAGGCGTGCCCGCAGCCGTCGCAGACGTAATCATACGTGGGCATGGTTCATTCCTCCTTGGAGACGATCACCTGGGCCGGTCTGACCACCCGTTCGTGCAGTCGGTAGCCCTTACTGGCGACTCCCACGACGGTACCTGCCGGCACGCCGGGCACCACCTGCTGCAGGAGCGCGTCGTGGACGGTTGGATCGAACGGCTTTCCCTCTGTCTCGATCGTCTTGCAGCCGTGGGTGTCGAGCACCTTCTCCAACTGCTGGGCCGTCATCCGGAATCCAGCCCGCAGACTATCAACGTCGGCCGTTGTCTCGCTGGCATCGATCGCCCGGCGAACGGTGTCGAGCACTGGGAGCAGGTCGCGGAGCAGGTCGATCTCGCGGTAGCGGATCGCGTCTTCATACTCGCGCCGTGAACGCTTGCGGAAATTCTCGAGTTCTGCCTGCGCCCGCAGGACGCGATCTTCTGCATCCCGCAACTGCTGGGCGGGCGAACCGCCTCCGGGTAGTTCACCCGCCGCGTCTTCGACAGGCTGCTCGAAAGGGGCATCGAGATCCTGATCGTCACCGGTGTTCTCGCGGGGATTCATGACTGGCTCTCCTTCTTTGACTTGGGCTTTTCGTCACGCGGTTTTTCGGCCGGGACGGCCGTGTCTTTCGGCTGAAAATAGTCTCCCAGCCGGCTGAAAAAACTCGACCGCTTCGGGCTGACGGCCTTCTGCTCCTCGGCGGCCAGATCCCTCAGGAGTTGTTCCGCCTTTGGGGAGAGCGTCTTCGGCACCTCCACGTGAACATGGACGTGCAGGTCGCCGATGCCGCGGCCCCGTACCTCCGGCATGCCGAGGCCCTTCACGCGGACCACGTCGCCTGCCTGCGTGCCGCGTGCGATCGCCAGCGGCTTCGGGCCGTCGAGCGTGGGCACGTCCACTGTGGCACCGAGCGCCGCCTGGCTGAACGTGATTGGAACCTCGCAGTGCAGGTCGCGGCCCTCGCGAGTGAGAAACGGATGATCCTCGATCTCGATCACACAGTAGCAGTCGCCAGGGGGGCCGCCGTTGGCGCCGGGTTCGCCCTCGCCCGCCAGCCGCACTCGAACATCGCGATCGACGCCGGCTGGAATCGTCACCCGCCGCTCGACGTGCTCCATGGTGAGCCCTTCGCCGCCACAGTCGGGACACTTGTCGCGGATCATCGTCCCGGCACCGCGGCAGGAGGGGCAGGTGGCCTGCAGCCGAAACACGCCGGCCGACTGGATCACCTGGCCGTGGCCCCCGCAATACTCGCAGGGCTGCGGCTTCGTGCCCTTTTTCGCACCGCTGCCGTCGCAGCTGCCGCAGAGTTCGTGGCGGGAAAACTCGACGGTCTTGGTGACACCTCGGGCGGCCTCGAGCAGCGAGAGCGAGAGGTTGGAAAAGACATCGCGTCCCTGCCTTGCCCGGTTGGGCCGCCTGCCGCCTCCGCCTCCACCGAACATGCCTCCGCCAAACAGGTCGCCAAACGCGTCGAAGATGTCGGAGAGGTCATTGAACTCGTGACGACCGCCTCCCTGGAGACCGGCATGGCCGTACCGGTCATAGCGGGCCCGCAGTTCGTCGTTGGACAGCACCTCGAACGCCCGGGCCGCCTCCTTGAAGCGGTCGGAAGCCTCGGCATTTCCAGGGTTCTTGTCGGGATGGAACTTGATGGCCAGCTTGCGGTACGCGTCGGCAATCACCGCACCGTCGGCGCGGCGCTCGACTCCCAGCACCTCGTAGTAATCGCGGTCGTTGGCCATGTCCAAGCGGTCCAGGCTGTCCAGACGCAGAAGCGGGCACGTGGAGAAAGACCAGAACCGGCCTCCCTCCGCGGACAGCTAGCGAACGCTGCCCTCAGCCCGATGCTTCTTGGCGTCTTCCTTATCGAGGTTGGTGACGAGTGCCTCGGTGGTCAGCATCAGTCCGGCGATGCTCGCCGCGTTGGTCAGAGCCACGCGCACGACCTTCACCGGATCGATGATCCCCGCCTTGAGCATGTCCACATACTCGCCCTTGTTGGCGTCGTAGCCCATGTTGAGATCCTTGTCGGCCACCTCATCGGCCACCACGGCGCCGTCGATGCCTCCATTCTCCGCGATCTGCCGGATGGGAGCATCGAGCGAGTGCAGCACGATATCGACACCGATCTTCTCGTCACCCTTGGCCTGCGAGCGGGCCTTTTCCACGGCCTCGCGGCAGCGGAGCAGGGCCACGCCACCGCCCGGCACGATCCCTTCTTCGACCGCCGCCCGCGTGGCATGAAGGGCGTCCTCGACGCGGGCCTTCTTCTGCTTCATCTCGGCCTCGGTACCGGCACCGACGGAGACGATCGCCACGCCGCCAGTGAGCTTTGCCAGCCGCTCCTGCAGTTTCTCGCGGTCGTACTCGCTCTCGGTGCCCTCGATCTGAGTGCGGAGCTGGTGCACGCGGGCCTGCACGTCATCCTGCTTGCCGGCACCCTGGACAATCGTGGTCTCGTTCTTGTCAACCGTGATCTTCTTGGCCCGGCCGAGGTGCGAGAGATCGAGGCTCTCGAGCTTGAGCCCGAGGTCCTCCGAAATCAGCGTGCCGCCGGTGAGCGTGGCAATGTCGCCGAGCATCGCCTTGCGGCGGTCGCCGAAGCCGGGCGCCTTCGACGCACAGATGTTGAGCACTCCGCGGAGCTTGTTGACCACCAGCGCCGTGAGGGCGTCCCCATCGATATCTTCGGCAATGATCAGTAGCGGCTTGCCCGACTGGGCCACCTTCTCGAGCAGGGGCAGCAGGTCGCGCAGGTTGGAGATCTTCTTCTCGTGGATCAGGATCAGGGCGTCGTCGAGCTGGCAGATCATCTCGGCCGGCTTGTTGACGAAATAGGGGGAGATGAACCCCTTGTCGAACTGCATGCCGTCCACGAAACGCACGGTCGTCTCAGTCGTCTTGCCCTCTTCAACCGTGATGACCCCGTCCTTGCCCACCCGCTGCAGTGCCTCGGCCAGCAGGTCGCCGATCGAGCGGTCGTTGTTGGCGCTGATGGCCCCGACCTGCGCGACCTCCTCAGGTCGCTCCACCTTCCGCGCCATTTGCGTCAGCCGCTCAACGGCTGCCGTCACCGCCTTGTCGATGCCGCGACGGACCGCGGTCGGGTTGCTGCCGGCCGCGACGTTCCGCGTGCCCTCGCGGAAGATCGCCCGAGCGAGCACGGTGGCCGTGGTCGTGCCGTCACCGGCCAGATCGGAGGTCTTCGAAGCCACTTCATTCACGAGCTTCGCGCCCATGTTCTCGAAGGCATCCTCGAGGTCCACTTCCTTGCTCACGGTCACGCCGTCCTTGGTGACGGTGGGGCCGCCGAACGACTTGTCGATGATCACGTTGCGGCCGGTCGGCCCCATCGTCACCGCGACGGCGCCGGCCAGTTTCTCGACGCCCTTGAGCAGTTTGGCGCGGGCGTGATCATCGAACAGCAATTGCTTGGGCACGAGTCGTTACTCCTGGAAAAGAAGGGAAATGTCGTCTTGTGATACGGTTGCGAACCGGGCTGACAATAGCCCGACGTGATCAGCCCATGACCTTCGCGAGGATGTCGCTCTCGCGAAGGATCTTCACTTCGTGGCCGTCCACCTCGATGTCGCTGCCGGAATACTTGCCGTAGATCACCTGATCGCCGACAGCAATCGACAGCGGCGCCCGACCGCCGTTCTCCAGCAACTTGCCGGGACCCATCGCCACGACGTGGCCACGCTGCGGCTTCTCCTTGGCCGAATCGGGCAGCACGATGCCACCGGCGGTTCGCTCCTCAGCCTCGACGGGCTCCACCACCACGCGGTCGTCAAGCGGACGGATTTTCAGATTCTTGGCAGCCATGACTCAGTCACTCCAAAACAAGGGTAGGAAAAGAGAGAAAAGAACAGTGAAAAAACC
>JBBAVO010000112.1:0-2651 GCA_040397635.1 Pirellulales bacterium | reverse complement strand
AGGCCTCGACGGCCTCTGGCACGAGATCACATCATGCCGCCCATGCCACCCATGCCACCCATGCCCGGCATGCCGCCCATGCCACCCATGCCCGGCATGCCACCGCCCATGCCGTGATGGTCGTGGCCATCGCCACCACCCTCCTCCTCGGCCTTCGGGATCTCGGTGATCAGCGAATCGGTCGTGAGGAGCAGGGCCGCCACGCTCGCGGCATTCTGCAGGGCGGTGCGGACAACCTTGGCCGGATCGATCACACCGGCGCTGACGAGATCGCAATACTCCGACTTGTCGGCGTCGTAGCCGTCGTTCTTGCCCTTCATGTGCCGCACGCGGTTGACCACCACCGAGCCGTCCATACCGGCGTTGGCGGCGATCGCCTCGAGGGGATAACGCAGCGCTTGCTTGACGATCGTCGCGCCCATCTTCTCGTCGGCATCGAGATCACCCTTGGAGATCAGGTTCTCGATCGACTTTTCGCTCCGCAGCAGGGCCACGCCGCCACCCGGGACGATGCCCTCGGCGAGCGCCGCCTGCACGGCACTCTTGGCGTCGTCGATGAGAGCCTTCCGTTCCTTCATCTCGGTCTCGGTCGCGGCTCCGACGTTGATCTGGGCCACGCCTCCCGCAATCTTCGCCAGCCTCTCCTGGAGCTTTTCGCGGTCGTAGTCGCTGGTGGTCGCGTCGATCTCGGCCCGAATCTGCTTCGCACGGCCGTCGATGGCGTCCTTCGTGCCGGCACCGCTGACGATCGTGGTGTTTTCGGCCTCGATGATCACCTTCTTGGCCCGGCCAAGGTCGCTGAGTTTGACGGCATCGAGCGCGATGCCGAGGTCCTTGTAGATGGCCTGCCCGCCAGTGAGCACGGCCAGGTCGCCCAGGATCGCCTTGCGGCGGTCGCCATAGCCCGGTGCTTTGATGGCGACCGACTGCACGATGCCGCGGAGTTTATTGACCACAAGCGTCGCCAACGCCTCGCCCTCGACATCCTCGGCGATCACAACGAGCGGCTTGCCGGCCTTGCTGATCGCCTCGAGCAGCGGCACGAGATTCTTGGCGCTCGAAATCTTCTCCTCGAAGATCAGGATGTAGGGGTTTTCCATCTCGCAGACCTGTGACTCCGCGTCGGTCACGAAGTGGGGCGAGAGGAACCCGCGGTCGAACTGCATCCCCTCGACCACGTCCACCGTCGTCTCCGCCTGCTTCCCCTCTTCGACGGTGATGACGCCGTCCTTGCCCACCTTGAGGAAGGCGTCGGAGAGCACATTGCCGATTGCAGGATCGTTGTTCCCTGCGATCGTGGCGATCTGCATCAGTTCCTTCTTGTTCTTCTCGTTGATTGGCGTGGCCATCGCGAGAATCGACTTCGACACAGCCTCGACAGCGCGGTGAATACCGCGGGCCAGCGCCATCGGGTCGGCGCCGGCGGCGATCATCTTGAGTCCCTCGCGGAAGATGGCCTCAGCGAGCACGGTGGCGGTGGTGGTCCCGTCGCCGGCCACGTCATTGGTCTTGCTGGCAGCTTCCTTGACCAGCTGCGCCCCCAGATTCTCAAACGGGTCTTCGAGGTCGATGTCCTCGGCGACGGTGACACCGTCCTTCGTGACCTTCGGCGAGCCCCAGCCCTTATCGAGCACGGCATTGCGGCCCCGCGGGCCGAGGGTGCTCTTCACCGCTCGAGCGAGCTTGGAAACGCCGGCGAGCAGCGGCTGACGGGCCTCATCGTCGAACACCATTTGTTTGGCCACGAGAAACTCCTCCAAAGATTGACGAGTAACAACAAGAAAACGTGTTGAATTGGCAGTCCACGCTGGGCGGCGGAAAAGGAAGCAACCGGCGTGCCAAAGTCTTTCGGTTCTGGGGAAACAGGAGAGCGGCCGCTGTCTTTTCTCAATTCGGAAGCCCGATTTCTGGCTGGCCTGCGGGCGGGCGGCGAGTGCCGTTTTGGCAGGACAGGCCCACCGAGCGGGCTGGACTCACGGCGCCCAGTTGATCGTGCCCTCCAGGCCGCGGACGAACGCGGCCAGCAGATCGGCCGTCCGGTCAGCATCATCGAGCGAGATCGTCTCCACGGCGGAATGCATATAGCGATTGGGCACACTCACCAGGCCAGTGGCGACGCCCGCTCGCGTGGTCTGGAGCACGTTGGCATCGGTCGGGGTGGCACGGCCGCTGGCCCCCAACTGGATCGGGATGTCGCGTGCCTTGGCCGCGGCAAGCAGCCGGTCAACCACGTGGGGATTCATGTTTGGACCGCGATAGACGACCGGCCCCTTGCCGAGACCCACGTCGCCTTCCGACTTTTTGTCGATCGTCGGGCAGTCGGTGGCATGGGTCACATCGACCGCAATCGCGACATGGGGATCGACCCCGTAGCAGCTGGTCTGCGCCCCGCGGAGGCCGATCTCCTCCTGCACCGTCGAGGCCACGAACAGACCGCAGGGCAGCGGCCCCGCCGCAGCCGCCCGCCGAAAGGCCTCGAGCACCACCCAGAGGCCGACCTTGTCGTCCATCGCAACGGCACTGGCGAGATTTCGCCTCAGTGGCTGAAATCGCAGTTCGAAGGTGACGCAGTCACCGATCCGCACCACGCTCTCGGCGTCGGCCTTGTTCTCCGCGCCGATGTCGATCCAGAGGTCCTTCATCTTCGGCAC
>JBBAVO010000111.1:4577-9287 GCA_040397635.1 Pirellulales bacterium | reverse complement strand
ATCAGGAGCACGCCCCCGCCCAGGCCGAGCACGCCGAAGCCAGGCAGCACGAAGATCTCGGCCGCGAGGCAGAACAGCCCGGCCAGAAACAGCATCACCTCCAGCCAGCCGCTCGTGCCGTGCAGGTATTGGCTCCAGAAGTAGACGATGAATGCCACCATCGACACGAAGCCGCCGAGGCCGAAGCCGGGCGTGTGAAGCTCGATGTAGAGCCCGGCGCCGCCGATCAACAGGAGCAGCCAGGCCAGCCCAGGGCTCGCGAGCGCGTCGAGCAGCCGATCAGCCCAACCGGGCTCGGAGAGCGCGATGTCGCCGGTGAGCCCGTAGGCCTTCACGAGCCCGTCAAAGCCATCCACCACGTGGGTCGCCAGCCCGAGCGATTCCGCCGAACGGCCGGTGAGCTGAATCGGCCCGGTGCCAACCTTCGCCCCGACAGTCCATGAATCGCGATCGTCCCGCGCCGCCAGTTCTTCCTCCGAAAAGTATTCGACGCGGCCTGTTCCCTGCTGGGTCGCCTGCTCCACGACGATACCGGGCACGACCAACGCCACGGGCAGCGACCAGGCCCGCTCCCGCTGTTTGGCCACCCCCTCCCGCCATGAGGCGGCCACTGCGGTTGCCTGTCGGCCACCGATGGCGGCATCTCCCTCGCCCCCCAGCACGGCGTCGGGATGGATCACCAGTTCGTCACAGGCCAGCGCCACAAGCGCCGCGTCGCCGCGGGCCTGCCTGGGCACATAGGCCACCGTCCGCACCCGCGCCGGATCGAGGGCGGCCAGACGATTGGCGAGCACGAGACTCTGCTCGGGACTGCCGCCCGCCGAATCGACACGGAGGCAGAGGAAGTTGACGCCATCGGCGATGGCCCGCTCGATCTGCTGCCGGGCCCGCGCCACGGAGTCGGCGGTGATCGGCCCGGCGAGCACGACCTGCGCCGCCTTCCAGCCGCCGTCGAGCGACGGATCGATCGCAAGCACGCGTTCATCGACACCCAGGCTCCGCGCCAGTTCGGCCGGCGTCCTCGCGAGCATCCGCACGAAGCCGAGTTCGCGGGCCCGGCGGCCGGTGAGGGCCAGCGGCACGGGCGCGAGTTCTTCGACGTCGAGCACCGCCGACTTCTGTCTGATTGCCTCAACGTCCCGGGCGGCGACGAACTGCTCACCATCGTCGGTGGAAACGCGGGTCACCGTGGCTGCCGGATCGAGCAGTGCCAACGCCACGGCCGGCGGCACCGTCCGCCGGCGGGTCGCGATCTGAACGTAGGCCGCCCGCATCGCATCATCAACCGCCGGCTCATCGGCGTTGGCCGGGCCGAGCACGGCGTCGGCTGCCATCACGACCTCCTCGCAGGCCAACGCCACGAGCACGGCGTGGCCAGTGGCACCGGCGGGAAGAAAGGCCACCGTCTTGATTCCGGCGAGCCGGCCATCGCAGAGGAACCTTGCCAGTTCGAGCGACCGGCCGAAATCACTCCCCCCGCTCCGCCCGTCCTCGGCCGGATCGAATCGCAGCACGAGCACACCGCGTTCATTGCCACGCTTGAGACGATCGAGCTGCCGCAGGATGGCCGCTTCCACCTGGGTATCGCGGGTGCCGGTGATCGGCAGTCTCACCTCGACGGCCACTGCCTCCACCGCGACGGCCGCCCGGACCGGCACGAAGGCCGCCACCAACGCAGCGCTGCACACGAGCCATGCATGGCATGCCCGCCATGCCCGACAGCAATGGCTGGGGACGAGTTGGATCGGAGAAACCACCCGCCGGTGACGCATCGCTGGCCTTGAAAGCGCTGGGCCGAGAAAAACACCCCCGAATTCTAAGACCATGCGTCGGGGAGTCAAAAAGTCTCCCTCCTGTTATATAGTGAGAGCGTATGAACACTCCCCACCAGACAGCTACCGCCTCGCCCGTCATCCGCGAACTCATCGGCTTGGTCGAGGCCAAGGCCTTGAAACGCGGCACCTTCCGGCTTGCCTCAGGCCGCGAGGCGAACTTTTATCTCGACGCCAAGCAGGTGGTGCTCGACGCCCACGGCGCCATGCTCGTGGGACGAGCGATCCTCGAACGCCTGCGATCGCTCGGCCCCCTGCCGGCGGCCGTGGGCGGCATGTCGATCGGCGCCGACCCGATCACCAGCGCCGTGATCACGATGGCGGGTGTCGAGGGGCTGCCGCTCAAGGGATTCATGGTCCGCAAGGAGCCGAAGGACCATGGCACGAAGAAGTATGTGGAGGGGCCGGTGGAGCCGGGCCAGCGGGTGGTGATTGTGGAAGACGTGACCACGACGGGCGGTTCGTCGCTGCTCGCAATCGACCGGGTGCACGAATTCGGCCTCGTGGTCGAGCGGGTGGTGACTGTGATCGACCGGTTGGCCGGTGCGAAGGACGCGTTTGCCGCCCGCGGCATCCCGCTTGAGTCGCTCGTGACGATCCGCGATCTTGGGCTAGAGCCGGAGTAACGGGCCCCGTGGAGACGAGATTTCATCTTGTCCTTACCCACGTGGGGACGAGATTTCATCTTGTCCTTGCCCACGTGGGGACGAGATTTCATCTTGTCCTTGCCCACGTGGGGACGAGATTTCATCTTGTCCTTAGGAGAGCCCGGATTCAGCACGTTGAAAACTCGCTGCCACGGGTCAGGCCCCCCCGCGTGCCCGCCATTTGCACCAGCATCCCCGGCCGTCGTAGGCTGACTGTCATGAGGACATCCGACTCGCTACGCCTCTGGACTTGTGTCGGCCTCCTGGCCGCTGGCGTCTGTTTCGCACCGTTGTCGGTCCACGCCGCCGGACAGCTCTCGGCCGCCGAGATCAGCGCGCTCGTCGAAGGCCTTGGTGCCGCCGACTACGACGAGCGGGAGGCCGCCGCGGCACAGCTCAACGCCCTCGGTGCAGCAGCGGTCGATCCGTTGCTGGCCGCCGCGGAAGTGAGCGACGATCTGGAGATCGCACTGCGGGCCCGCTGGCTTGTTGACACGATTCCCCTCGACACCGAACGCGACCCGCCCGAGGTCTCGAAGCTGCTCGGGAAATTCAAGCGAAAGAGTTTTGCAGAACGCGTGCAGGTGATGCACAGGCTCCTGCGGGTCGATGACGACGGCGGCATCGAGGCCCTCGCCCGCATCGTGCGTCTCGATCGCTCGCCGCTGGGCTCCCGCGTAGCAGCCGCCCTGCTCGCCCGCGAGTGGCAGCCGAATGACCCTGCCTGGGGCGGCATGCGCGGCCGCATCGCAGCGGGACTCGGCTCCAGCACCCGGCCGGCGGCAGCCTTCCTACGTTCCGTGGTCGCGTTCTCATCCGCAGACTCAGGGCCCGCGCAGGAGCAGCCTTTGGCCGATGCGGCCGGGGCACTCACGCAGCTCGCCGGCCCTGTTGCCGACGGGGCCGGTGCCGAGGCGGCCGGCGGCGGCGGACCGGGGCCTGCCAATGATGCGTCCACGTCTGGCACGATCGGCGAGACCACGCTGCGGATCTTCCAGCGGTGCCAGATCCAGATGCTGCTGGCGGCTGGCAAACGCGATGCGGCCATGGCCGAGTCGCAGCGGCTGTTGCAGGCCTGCTTCGATCCCGGAAAGGATAAAGACGCAGCCACCGCTGCCGAGGAGGCGGCCGGGATGCTGGTCTGGCTGGTCGAACGCGGGCTTCCTGAGGCGGTTGACCTGCTCGCGGACGATCGTCCCGAACTGATCCGCAGCGACGCGCTCGTGGGCTACGCCGCCGCGGTCGCCGAGAAGGCCCGCCACAACGATCCAAAAGCCGACACGCTCGCTGCAGCGGCCTTCGCGCAGACCGCCGGCACCAACGCCGAGTTCGTTGACCGGCTGCAGACTGCGATCCTGCTCTCGAAGTGGGGCGCGACTGACTGGGCCAATCGTGAATATGCAACGCTCGTGGATAATCCTCAGACGCCGCCCGCACAGTTTGCGCTCGCCGCGATCATGTACGCGGAATTCCTGCACGATCAGGAGCGAGAGGACGAGGCAGCCGCCTGTCTCCGTCGCCTACTGGATGGCCGCAAGGGCAAGGGCGAGGGCAAGAATGACGGAAAGGGGGATGGCGGAGGCGACCCGATTCTGCAGCAGGTGGGCCGCGACCCGCGGTCGATCCGGTCGCGGATGCACTACTTCGAATCGTGTGCGGCCGCCCTTCGCGGCGATGCCGCCGCGCGGCGCAAGGCGATCGACGATTCGTTACGAGCGTATGCGAAGGATGTCGATGCCCTGATCGGCCTCTACACGCTGCCCGACAACACGCCCGTGCAGAAGGCCGACGCGGTGGCGCGGATCCGGCGGGCGCTCGAGCAGATCGACAACGAGATCCAGGCCGTTCCCGACGACACCAACGGCTACAACGAGTATGCATGGCTCGTGGCCAACACGGAGGGCGACCTCCAGAAGGCCACCCGCTATTCGAAGCTGTCGCTCGTGAAGAGTTTCGACAGTTCGAGCTATCTCGACACGCTGGCCCACTGCCAGGCGGCGGCGGGCAACAAGGCCGCGGCGACGCGGACACAGACGCTTGCCATGCGGCAGGAACCGCACAACCGCACGATCCGCAAGAATCTCGCCCGCTTCCAGAGCCGATAGGTTTGGTCCGTGGGGGTAAGATTGCATCTTGCCCTTTCGTGGGGGCGAGATTTTATCTTGCCCTTTCGTGAGGGCGAGATTTTATCTTGCCCTTTCGTGAGGGCGAGATTTTATCTTGCCCTTTCG
>JBBAVO010000111.1:0-4477 GCA_040397635.1 Pirellulales bacterium | reverse complement strand
GGGCGAGATTTTATCTTGCCCTTTCGTGAGGGCGAGATTTTATCTTGCCCTTTCGTGGGGGTGAGATTTTATCTTGCCCTTTCGTGGGGGTGAGATTTTATCTTGCCCTTTTCAGCAAGTTAAAAACTTGCTGCCACTTAAAAACTTGCTGCCACGTTTCAGAACGTGGCGCTCTCTGCTCCCCATGCACACTCATCATCTCGCGCTGCCTGATGTCAGCCTCGCTGTCCACACTCGTGGGCGTGGGCGACCCATGCTCTTGCTGCATGCCTTTCCGCTCGACCACCGCATGTGGGCGGCACAGGAGCCGCTCGCCGAACACCTCCGGCTGATCATGCCCGACCAACGTGGCTTCGGCGGCAGCCACGCGGCCGGCGACCCGGCGAGCATCGAGCAACTCGCCGACGACGCGGTGGAGATCCTCGATGCACTTCATGTGGATGAGCCGGCGATCGTCTGCGGCTGTTCGATGGGCGGCTATGTCGCCCAGCATGTCGCGATCCGCCATCCGGAGCGGGTCCACTCGCTCGTACTCGTCGATACGAAGCTCGAAGCCGACACGCCCGAGGCGCGGACGGCGCGGGCCGATCTGGCCGGCAGCGTGCGGCGGCTCGGTACGGAGATCGTGGCCGAGGCGATGGTCCCCCGGCTCCTCGCCCCGGTGACCGAGGCACGCGAGATGCCGCGGCGACTTGAGATCGAGGCCCTGCTTCGTGGCCTGATCAACGAGCAGTCGGTGGGCACGATCGTCGCGGCGCTGGCGGCGCTGGCCGCGCGGCCCGACATGACCGAGGCGATGCGGGAATGCAGCGTGCCCACGCTGCTGGTGGTGGGTGCCGACGATCAGATCACGCCGCCAGAATGCCTCATCCGCGCCGAGGAGATCATCCCCGAGGCCCGGCTCCTGATTGTGCCCCATACCGGCCACATGACGCCGCTAGAAACACCCGCTGTGTTCAACGCGGCGGTGCTTGAGTTTCTTCGGGAGGTGGAGGTCGATCAGTAGGGGGCGGGCCCATGCCGGGGCCGGGGCCGGGACCAGGACCTAGAGCAGGACCTAGACCAGGACCGGGCCCGCGCGGCCGGGGCGGACGTGGATGATCATCCCGCCACAACTGCGGAGGTCCCTGCTGGAACTCGGGCGGAGGCCGGCGGCGAGGGTCCCGTTCGCGATCGTAAAACGGCCGCATGGGATCGCGGCCATCCTGACGCGGATCCTGTCGGGAGTCGATCCGGCTCCAGCGGTCGAGCCACTCGAGCCGATCCTCGCCGGAGAGGTCAATGATGTCGCGACGGTCGGCTGGATCGCGGAGTTGCACCCACGCATGCCAGAGCCGTGCCGCCTTGAGAAGCTGCTCGCGACCGGGGTCGGCCAGTGCCCGACCGACGGCGATCAGCTCGCTGCGGTCGGCTCCACTCAGGCGTTGAAACATCTCAGCCGATCGTTCCAACTGCCGCCGCTGTGCCTCGGGCATCCGCAGCACCTGCTCCCGTCGCAACGACACCGTCTCGCGGTCGGCGGTGACCGCGCCGCCCGCCCGCAGCGCCGCGATCGCCGCATCAAATTCCTCCGCATCTTCGCGGACGTCTGCCTTCGACTGCGCCGGCGGTGGCCGCCGTGGCGGCGGGTAGCCGCCCTTGGCGACGGCCTCCAGAAAGGCCACCGATCCCGCCTCGCGGAGAAGGTCGAGGTGTTGCACGACCGGCAGACTGGCCAGGAGGGCCGATTCGGGCGACGGTGCAGTGGCCCTGCCCACGGCGATGCCGGCGAGAAGCGACGCGAGCACGAGGGCTGCGCCGGGCAGCCACTGCCGCACCGACGGCCAGGATGCGGCCGGTGCGGGTCGGCCGACGCGGCCGGATGTGGCTCGGCTGTCCGTCCCTATTGGGCTCCCGGTGCGGGAGATCGCCGCGCTGGCGGGCACCGCCGCCATCTCGATGGTGGAGGCCATCATGTCGGGAGAGGCCACTGCGGCGGGCAGCACGTCGAGCAGATCCCACACATCTGCCAGCGCGAGCGATGGATCGGTGGCGTCGGCGTCGCTGACGGGCGTCGGCAGAGCCTCCCGCGGCGACGCTGCATCCTCCGCAGGCTGCTTCATGGTCATGACTGGTCCCCCTGCATGTAGGGCGCGATCGCCTCGCGGAGCTGATCCCGCGCCCGAAACAGGAGCGACTTCACGGCCGGCACGGTGAGGTTCATGGCCGCCGCGATCTCCTCGTAGGAACACTGTTCGAACTTCGCCAGCAGCACAGCCATCCGCTGCCGCTCGTTGAGCGTGCTGAGTGCCTGCTGCACGACAGCCTGCAGTTCGGTGCGGTCGGCGAGCCGGGCCGGCATCAGTCCGCTGGCATCGACCGCGATCTGCTCCAGGCCGATCGCACTGGACGAGGCCGACACGTTCGCGGGCACGCCATATTCACGTCGACGATACGACCGCTGTCGCAGGTCGCTGGCGACATTGTTGGCGATCGTATGGATCCAGGTGGTGAATTTGGCGGTGGGCTGGTAGTTCGCCCGAGAACGATAGACCCGCAGAAACACCTCCTGCGCGAGGTCTTCCGCGGTGGAGTGATCGCCGGTGTGGTGCAGGAAGAGGGTGACCAGCCGGCTCTGCCAGAGGTTCACCAGGTGCTCGAAGGCCACGGCATCGCCGTCGCGAACGCGGAGCATGAGTTCGGTGGATGGATCGCCGGCAGCCGTCTCGCTGACCATGGAACAGCACCCCGAACGCAGCCCGCCCGGCGGACTAGGCGTGCCGAGGCCAGCAATGGCCCGGCACGCGGGACAGAACTTCGAGTGGAGCGGAGGAGGATCGAACTCCCAACCTCGGCATTGCGAACGCCGCGCTCTCCCAGTTGAGCTACCGCCCCGTCATATGGGGTCCGCGAGCGGATTCCCGCGGGAAACATGATCGTATGGCACGCGGCCGGGGCTGTCCAGCGGGTCGGTTGGTGAAGCGCCCCGTGGTCACAAGTTTTCAACTTGTGGAATCTGGGCCCGAATTCATGGGCAAGTTAAAAACTCGCCCCCACGCGACGTGCGTAGGCCCGGGAGTCCGGCAGCGCTACAATCAAAGGTTGGTTCCAAAGGTTGCTTCGCCCCTCCCCGTCCGCGCATCAAACGTCTGCCCATGCACGTTCCCCCGATCGTCGTCCGCGGTGCCCGCGAGCACAACCTCCGCGATGTGACGGTCGGCCTGCCCCGCGGCCGGCTCGTCTGCCTCACCGGTGTGAGCGGCTCGGGCAAGTCGAGCCTCGCCTTCGACACGCTCTACGCCGAAGGGCAGCGTCGCTACGTCGAGAGCCTCTCCACGTTTGCCCGGCAGTTCCTCGGTCAGCTGCCCCGGCCCGACGTTGACAGCGTCACCGGCCTCTCCCCTTCGATCTCGATCGCGCAGAAGTCGGCCGGCCACAATCCCCGGTCAACCGTCGCCACGATGACGGAGATTCACGACTTCCTCCGGGTGCTCTACGCGCGGATCGGCACGGCCCACTGTCCGGAGTGCGACAGTGTCTTGGAGGCCCAGCCCCGCGACCAGATCGTGGAGCGGATCCTCGCGGCCCGCAAGGACCAGCGGGTGATGATCCTCGCGCCGCTGGTCCGCGAGGCGAAGGGAGAGCATCGCGACCTGTTCACCGATCTCGTTCGGCAGGGGTTCACGCGGGCCCGCGTCGATGGCCAGATCTGCCGCGTCGAAGATCCACCACCGCTTGAAAAACTCCTCAAGCATTCGATCGACGTCGTCGTTGACCGGCTGATCCCGTCCGACTCGACCCGCAGCCGGATCGCCGAGGCGGTGGAGTTGGCCCTGCGAACCGGCGGCGGCCAAGTGATCGTGGCTGGGGAAAATGGGGACGGGAGCGGATTTTCCGCCAACCTCAAAGGCACGGACTTCAGCCGACGCACCAAAGAAAATCCGCTCCCGTCCCCATTTTCGGATTTGATCCTCTCGAGCCGCTATGCGTGCGTGCAGTGTGGCGTGAGCTACTCCACGCCTGAGCCACAGCTCTTCAGCTTCAACAGCCCGCAGGGTGCCTGCCCAACCTGCGAGGGCCTCGGCGACATCTACGGCATCGATCCGACGAAGCTCGTGACAGCACCGGAGAAGTCGCTCCGCAAGGGGGCGATCGGCGTGCTCGGGAGCTTTCGCGACATGCCGCGGTGGCTGCGGCGACTGCTCACCGGAGTGGCGGCCCACGCTGAGTCGAAGCGGAAATTTGCTGACGGCACGCTGCTCGACACCCCCTGGCAGGACCTCACAGCACTCCAGAAAAAGATCTGGCTGAACGGCACGGGCCTGGAGGAGATCAATCTGGCCTGGAAACGCGGCCGGGCCGAACGCGGCGCGAAGACAAAGTTTGAGGGGATCCTCGCGATGCTCGCCAGCCGCTGGCGCAACGCCAAGAGCGGCATCATCCGGCGGATGCTCGAGAAGCTGATGAGCGTGACACCCTGCCACGACTGCATGGGCGC
>JBBAVO010000110.1:6200-9335 GCA_040397635.1 Pirellulales bacterium | reverse complement strand
TCGTTGTACATCTTCATCTGACGGAACACCCGCAGCGGCCGCTGGCCCGCAAAGATCTCTCCGATGAGCCGCTGAAGCGCCTCCGTCAGATGCGATCGCTGCATGTCGAGCACCGCCATCCGCGATGCCGCCTTCTCGCGGTGCTCCTGCGTCGCATCAGCCCGGTCGATCTGTTCCTGCATGTGAAAGCGACGCAGTTCCAGAATTGAGAGCCTGTCGATCGCGGCGCCCGGAGTCTCCGTGGCTGCCGGCGCCGTCGGACCTGCGACGATCTCGCGACGGGCCAACTCCTCGATCAGCCAGTCATCGGTCTTCTCAATCGCGTCGTTACGGGCCTGGTTGTATTTGTCGATCGCCCGCTTCACCTGCGCGATCCGGGCATCGGTCACCTCCGGCGAACGGGCAATGTCTTCCTCGTGCCAGAGGAGAAAGTTGAAGCGGTGGAGGTCGCAGATCCGGCCGCCAAGGCCCTCCTCCTGATGGGCGGGCTCCACCTTGTGCCAGTGGGCCACGAGATATTCGAGCATCTCGTCAATCGCGGCGACCGTCAGCGGCGGCGTGTGGCGGGCGAGGGTCGGGATGGTCTGGATCGAGAAGGTCGGGGTGGTCATCGGGATTCTCCTAGGGAACGGATTGAGTTGGATCGGAGTGAACGGTGTGGGATGCGGAGCGAAGGATGGTTGGAGCGTCAGGCTGCCTCGCGGATCACGAGACAGAGGTTCGCCCCGCCGAAGCCGAATGAATTGCTCGCCGTCACCCGCACCGGACGCTCGCGGGCGACGTGGGGCACGTGGTCGAGTTGGCACTGCTCATCAGGGTGATCGAGGTTCAAGGTTGGCGGCACCGCCTGACGGGCAATCGCGGCGAGGCAGGCGACCGCCTCAAAGGCCGCCGCACCGCTGACCAGATGGCCCGACATGCTCTTCGTGGAACTCACCGGCACGCGGTCGATGGCAGACCCCAGCGCCCGGCGGATCGCCCCCGCCTCGGCGGCGTCGCCCACCGGCGTGCCGGCGGCGTGGGCGTTGACATAGTCAATCTGGTCGGCGGTCACCTGCGCATCGGCCAAAGCCTGTGTGATCGCGCGAGCGGCCTGCGTCGGATCGCTGCACGGGCTCACCATGTGGGCCGCATCGCTCGACATGCCCACGCCCGCCAGTTCGCCATACACCCGGGCATCACGCCGGCGGGCCGCCGGCAGCGGCTCGAGCACGAAGCAGGCTCCACCCTCGCCCATCACAAATCCATCGCGGTCGCGGTCGAACGGCCGCGAGGCCTTGGCGGGATCGTCACTGCGACGCGAGAGCGCACGAAGATTGTAGAACGCTGCCAGCGCCGTCGGACTGAGCACGTCGCAGCCACCGACGACACACGCATCAACCCAGCCTGCATTGAGCCAGCTGCGGCCGAGCGCCATCGCGTAGCCACTCGAGGCACAGGCAGCGGCCACCGTCACTGCCGGCCCGCGGAGATTCATCAGGTGGGCGACGCGGTGCACGAGCGTGTCGGTGGGTGACGGCGCGAAGACCTGCGTGCCGCCGTCCAAGAAATCGAGCTCCCACATCTTGAGCTGCTCGGCTCCAAGACCGAGCACCAGACCGACACGGAGCCGATCGCGGTGCGGAGCCAGGCCAGCGTCGGCGATCGCATGGGCCACCGGGCTGATCACCATCTGTTCGAGCCGCGTGAGGCCAGCGAAGCCATCCGCGTCGATCGGGCAGATGCCGTCTGGCGGCGCGAGAATCACATCCACCGCGGCGGCAAACTGATGGCTCTCCCGCGCAAACGCGCCCGGATCGATCGACCGCACGCCGCTCCGACCGGCCAGCAGGCTGTCTGTGATCGAATCAAAGCTGTGGCCCAGCGGCGACACCGCGCCGATGCCGGTGATCGCGATCGGCTCGCGGCTGATCGCACCGGAGCTGGTTTGTGCGACGACGATCATGCGGCCTCCCTTTTTGGGATACTGCGCGACGCGGCCGCATGGGGAGCGAGCCGAACCTCTGCACCCCACGGGCAGACATGTGACCACGATGCGGTAGGGCCGGCGGCGAGGCCGCGGGCGAAGTCGAGGATCTCGTCTGCGGCGGCTCGATCGTGTGCGGCGGGTCGTGCCAAGCGAATGGCCGAGGGCATCTGGAGCGTGAGACGGCGGTTGAGACCTGTGTCTGTGGCGGCATCTGCATCGGCCGTGAGCGCCACAGCCAACGCTCGGCAGGCCGGGCCGGAGCGGCCGTCCTGCAGCGGAGTGCAGTCAGGCTTGCCGGTCGCATCGAGCGACGGCTCCTCTGTCCAGCCGCTTACCACGAGCCAGATGCCGGGTAGGGATGCGTCGGCCGCGAGCATGGAAAGGCATGTGAACAGTCCTTCGGAGACGGCGTGCTGGCCGCCACTTGTGCCGATGTTTGGTCCATGCATGCCCAGGGCCACGCTCACGGCGCCGGCGAGCGAGTGGAGCGAACACTGTGGCACGATGTGCGGCGATACGGCCACGCCGCCGGCCGTGCGGAGCATCGCCAGCGACTGGGCCGTAGCGATGCGGCCCGACTGACACGCCGCCGCGACGATGCCGTAGCCAGCGAACGACAGCGTTGGCTCTGGGTGCGCGGCGATAGCGGCGAGCACCGCCCGGATTCCGACGACCGTCTGCTCGTCGGAGTGTCTCAAGAAGCGAGACGGCAACGCCGGCATCCCTTCCGGCACCGACTGGTCGCGCAGCCCGGGAATCTCCGCAAGCGTGGCCTCGACGAGCGCATGGCTGGCGACGCCGCACGCGGCGCTCACGGCCTCGGCATTCGGGATGCTTCCATGCATGGCGGGCGGCGATCGGGAGGGCTTGTTCAACGACTGCGCGAAATCCGCGAACGCTTAGGCCGCCTTCTTGGCGGCCTTGGCGGCGATCTTCTGCTCGAGCACGTTGAGCAGGTCGCCGACGGTGGTGACCTTCTCGAGCAACTCGGTCTCCACCTGAATACCGAAGCGGCTTTCGATATGCAGCACGAGCCCCGCCATGTCGAGCGAGTCGAGGTTGAGTCCATCGCGGAGCGACGTCGAATCCTCGAGCGCCGGATAGGACTCGCCCGTCTCCTTTTCGAGCAGTTCAAGGACGGTCGCCGAAAGTTGCTGGCGGTTCAT
>JBBAVO010000110.1:0-6100 GCA_040397635.1 Pirellulales bacterium | reverse complement strand
TCACCAGTTCGGCGTCGGGGCCCGGAAGTGCTCGAACTTCACCGAACGGAACCAGTCGATCGTCTTCGAGAGCCCCTCGCGGAGCGGCACCTTCGGCTCCCAGTCGAGCTTCTGTTTGGCCAGCGTGATGTCGGGCCGCCTTCGCTCGGGATCATCCACCGGCAGCGGCTTCTCGATCAGCTGCGACTTCGAACCCGACAGTTCGAGCGTCAACTCCGCGAGTTGCCGGATCGTGAACTCTCCCGGATTGCCGATGTTCACCGGACCCACGAAGTCGTCCGGGCCGTTCATCATTCGAATCATTCCCTCGATCAAGTCGTCGCGATAGCAGAAGCTGCGGGTCTGACCGCCACTGCCAAAGATCGTGATCGGCTCGCCGGAGAGCGCCTGGCGGATGAAGTTGGAGACGACACGACCGTCGTAGGGATGCATCCGTGGGCCATACGTGTTGAAGATCCGCACGATCCGGACGTTCACACGATTGGCCCGGTGATAGTCCATGAAGAGCGTCTCGGCGGCCCGCTTCCCCTCGTCGTAGCAGGCACGAGGGCCGATGGGATTCACAGCACCGCGATAACTCTCTGGCTGCGGATGCACTTCGGGATCGCCGTAGACCTCGCTCGTGGAAGCCTGCAGCACCTTCGCCCGGCAACGCTTGGCCATGCCGAGCACGTTGATCGCCCCCATCACCGACGTCTTCATCGTCTTGATCGGGTTGTATTGATAGTGGCCTGGAGCGGCCGGGCAGGCGAGGTTGTAGATCTCGTCCACCTCGAGCCAGAGCGGTTGGGTGATGTCGTGCCGCAGGAGCTCGAAGTTGGGCTGCGAGAGCAGGTGGGCGACGTTTGACTTCTGGCTCGTGAAGAAGTTGTCAACGCAGATCACGTCGTGGCCCATTGCCACGAGGCGGTCGCAGAGATGGCTGCCGAGGAAGCCCGCGCCGCCGGTGACGAGAATGCGTTTAATCGCGGGCATGGAATGGTTCCTGGGGATTTCTGAGTGTGTGGAAGGCCTACTTGCCCAGGCTGGAGAGATAGCGGACGAGATCGGCGAGCTCCTCGCGGGACAGCCCGTCGATGAGTCCGGCAGGCATGAGCGACGTGCCGGCCGATTCCTCGTCGATGTCGGCGGTGGGGATCTTCATCTCCTTGCCCGTGGCATCGCGGAGCACCAGTTCGGCGTCACTGCGTGTGACCTGGATGCCCGTGAGCACCTGCCCGTCGGCCGTCTGCACGACGACCGTGTTGTAGCCCTCCTTCACGTTCTTGGCAGGATAGAGGAGCGAATCGATGACGTAGTCGAGCGGGCTCGAGGCGCCGATCGCCGTCAGGTTTGGGCCGACACGGCCACCCTGGTCCCCGATCCTGTGGCAGGTGACGCACTTGAGATTCTCCCTCGCGTAGATCGCCGCGCCGCGGCTGACATCTGCTTTGTCACGCACGAGCGAGACGAACGCGTCGAGCGCCGCGGGGTCCATCGCATGGGGCGAGGCGGCCGGCTGCGTGCCTGCAGTTGAGGCACGGGCAATCGCGGCGGCAAGCGCCTGCGTGAGCGCGGGCTCCTGACGGCCCGAGGCACTCACGGCCTGCTGGCCATCCTTTGCGGCGTCGTCAGAGAGCGTTGAAGAAGCACGTTCGAAGGCCGCGGCCAGTGTTGCCGCGCCATCCTTCGCCTTGAGGAACGCCTGGAAGACGACGGTGCGTGCCTTGGCATCGCGGGCTGTGCCGAGGAAGGCCACGGCCTGAGCGGCAGCATCGGTTACGGAGCGTGGCACGAGGGCGGCGATCGCGGCGGCCTTGAAGCCCTCGTCATTCCCGGGGGCGTTGGTGCAGAGCTTCAGGAGCGCCGCACGCGGCGGATCGCCCGGTAGACCACCAAGTGCGGCAATGGCAGCATTGCGAACCGTGAGGGATCGGCTGCCCGCTTCGGCGATCCCGGCCAACTCCTCGGTGGCAGCCGTCACCTGCCAGGCGGCTGTGGCCTCGATCGCGCGGGCGGCGCAGGCATCGTCGGGAGACATGACGAGCTTCTCGATGGCAGATACATCTCCCGTTGGCACGACGCGGCGACGCCTGTGCGAGTCGAGCAGATCGTCGAGCAGCGTCGTGGCCTGTGCGGGTGAGGTGGCGGGGCTGGTGACGACGTCGAACACCACGCGAAGCTGATCGGGGTTGCCGAGCTTGGCGATCGCGGAGAGCGCCGCCTGCCGATCCGCGTCGGTGATCTTTCCACCGGCGACCGCGGTGACGATCCGCGGCACGGCAGCTGACGCCTCGGCCGCTGCCACGGCGAAGATCACCCGACCGAAGCGGCCGTCGTCGGCGAACGTGCCGTCAAGGACCGCGGGGAGCCAGGCTTCTTTCGTCTCGCGGGCCGCCAGCCAGACGGCGTAGTCGAGGGCGTCGTCCCGCTCATGATCGGCCGCATGCAGCGCGAGCTCCGCGGCCCGCCTGCCGCCGAGCGTGGCCAGCGCACGCACGCCTTCCAGTCGCACGAGCGCCGAGGGATCGTCCACGGTCTGTGCGAGAAGTTCCACCGGCGCTTCAAGACGGTCAGCCCAATCGCAGACGATCCGGGCCGCTGCCGCGCGGGCCCGCGCATCGGGCGACGCCAGCACCGCCTTCAAGAGGTCGGCGTCGATATCGTGCTGGCTGCCACGGTCGAGCCCCTGCCGCAGCCGCAGCGCCTCCAGTCGCAGCCGCTCGAAATCGGGATCGAGCGAATCGAGTGACTGAATCCATTTCGACAACTCCGGCACCACGGCCTCGCTGCCGCGGGCAAAGAGCACCCGCTTGGCCATGTC
The DNA here is from genome assembly GCA_040397635.1 of Pirellulales bacterium. Taxonomy (GTDB): domain Bacteria; phylum Planctomycetota; class Planctomycetia; order Pirellulales; family UBA1268; genus CAMCQY01. Next base: position 3,297 of record JBBAVO010000110.1, on the reverse strand, counting down.
GCGGGCATAGCTCTCCGGCGACTTGAGCTGCCCAAGCAATTCGGGCGTCGAGAGCTTCGTGAAGTCGATTCGCGGCAGGACCGGCCGCCCCTTGGCCGTCACCCGCCAGATGCGGCCATGCGTGCGGTCGCGCCGCTCGTCGCGAAAGTCAACCTCGCCATGCTGGATGATCGGGTTGTACCAGTCGGCGATGTAGATCGCGCCGTCGGGCCCCATCTTCACGTCGATCGGCCGGAACGTCACTCGCTGCGAGTGGATGAGATCGGAGAGCTTTTCGCTGGCGAAGCCCGAGCCCTGCTCCGTGAGCCGGAAGCGGCAGACGCGATTGGCCCGGAAGTCGTTCGTGATCAGCTGGCCCTGCGCGTCGTCTGGCAGATGACGGCCGTCGACGATCTCGAGGCCGCAGTATTTCGGACTGCCCGGATTCATGCCCTTGAGAATGCGTGGCGTGCCCGCGGCTGTCAGATAGGCAGCCCCGGGGAAGCCGTAGTTGATGCCCTCACCGCCGGCGCCGTCGGTGACGAGCGACCGGCCCCAGCGGTCGAAGGCATGACCCCAGGTGTTCACCCAGCCGCGGGCGAAGACATCGAGCGCGAGCGACTCCGGAGCAAACCGCCAGATGCCGCCGGCATTGAGCCGGCGAACACCGCGGGGCGTCTCGACATGGCTATGGATATAGATGGACTGATTGAAGTAGAGCCGGGCATCGGGGCCATAGCGAAACGTGTGGATGATGTGGTGGGTGTCCTCCGCGCCGAAGCCGGAGAGCACAACCCGTCGGCTGTCGGCCTTGCCGTCGCCGTTGGTGTCGGAGAGGTGGAGAAACTCCGTACTGTTGGCGACGTACGCGCCGCCGTCGCCCGGCTGCACCGCGGTGGGCATCAAGAGGCCGTCGGCAAACACGGTGTGGGCGTCGGCCCGCCCGTCGCCATCGCGGTCTTCAAGGATCGTGACGGTGTCGTTGGCGACCTCCCCTGGCTTAATCTGCGGATAGACGCTCGATGACGACACCCACAGCCTGCCCTGGGGATCGAAGTTCATCTGCAGGGGCTTCGTGATCAGCGGATCGGCGGCGAAAAGATTCACCTCGTAGCCTTCGGCCACCTGCATCGCAGCCAACTCAGCGACGGGGTCGGGTGAGGGGATGTCCTTAAGGCCGCGCTGGGCCAGCGCCGGCCGCAGGCACGACATCATCAGGCAGACAGCGACGAAAGCGAGTCGGAGGTTCATGCTTAGCGTGTTCCTTTCACGAGGCTTCGCACCTGTTGCTCAGCCGCCTCGACGAGTGGGTCGAACTGCGGAATCTCGACGGCGTTGTTGCCCTGCTCGTGTTTGCGAAACAGGAAGATGTAGGTCTCGTTGGCAGGTCGCCAGCGATGGAAGAAGAGACGGTTCTTGGCGACAACCTGATTGCGGATGGTTACAGAACGGGCGGCAACGTCGGCGGAGGATGCGTGACCCGACGCCGCCACGAAAACCCGCGCGGCCTCGGCATAGCCCGCGTTCGAGAGATGGACGCCATTCTCTGTGAGCGTGTGACCAGGTGTGGCTGTTGTCGGCAGCTGCGTGAAGAGGTCGACCAGGCCAGCCTGCTTGGCCGCTGCCACATCCCGGATGGTCTGGGAGTAGACCGCGAGCGCCGCATTGCGGGCAGCGGCATCGGCCGTTTCGAAGCGGTGCGGCGTGACCAGCACGAGCCGCACGTCGGCCGTTCGTAGATCGTCGCAGAGCTTTTCCAACTGCGTGCGAAAGGCAGCCAGGCCCGCCTCGCCCTGATACGACTCGTTGCGACCGTAGGCCACGAACACGATCGTCGGTTTCAGTTCGCGGACGAGGGCGAGCATCCGCTCGTAGCCCTTCGCCGGCTGATCGAACACGCCCCGAGATTCCGCCCAGACTGTGTCGCCACTCCAGCCGAGATTGCGGAAGGTGAGCGATGCCTCCGGATGAGCCGCTACGAGCGCCGTCTCGATAAAGCCGCGGTCCCCTTCCCGCTCGACGAACGTGTCGCCGAGGAAGACAACCCGGTCGCCATCGCGGAGTGACCAAGCCACGTCTGAAGAGCGGGAAGTCGTCTGGCCCGGGGCCGCGTCCTGACCACGGAGGGAAGCCAGGGGGCTGAGGGACAGGAACGACGCCAGGAGCAGGAGATAGGCTCCGTGAGATGATCGCGCGGGCGAGACTGGCATGGGGACCCTTTCGGGAGAGTGAATCAACAGGTAGTGTACCTGCGTCTGGGGTGCGTCCCCAAACGCATACAATCGTGCCCGGCACGATCCTCACCACCGAAGGTTCCGTCGCCATGATAGACCCGCTCCCATCGGTCGGCCTTGGCCAGATCAGCCGACGTCGGGCCATCCAGACCGCTTCCGCCATCGGCGCCGCAGTCGCGTCGCCGCTCGCTTTCTCCCATGCCGCTGAAGGAGTTTCTGCAATGACCACGCTCAAGGGCCGCATCCATCATTCGCTCGTCTACTGGTGCTTCAACGTCGCCGGCGACAAGTGGGACATCGAGAAGATGTGCCAGGTCGCCAAGGAACTCGGCTGCGAATCGATCGAGCTCGCCGATCCGGGACTCTGGCCCACGATCAAGAAGCATGGACTCATCTGTGCGCTAGCCCCCAACGGCATGCCTGGCGCACCCTTCATGAAGGGCTTCAACAACCCGCGGTATCACGACGAGGTGATCGCGACGACGACGAAGATGATCGACGCCTGCGCGGTCGCCGGCTTTCCCGCCGTGATTGCCTTCAACGGCTACAAATGGCGGGATGCCGATGATCCGAAGAGCGGCGAGATCTCCCTCGAGGAAGGTGCTGACAACTGCGTTGCCGGCTTCAAGAAGATCATCGGTCACGCGGAGAAGAAGGGGGTGACGCTCTGCCTGGAGCACCTCAACTCACGCGACGGCAGCCATCCGATGAAGGGTCACCCGGGCTATCAGGGGGACGACCTCGACTACGTCGCGAAGATCATCCGCCGCGTCGGCTCCGACCGGCTGAAACTGTTGTTCGACAACTACCACGTGCAGATCATGAACGGCGACGTGATCCGTCGGATCGAGGAGTGCAAGGACATCATCGGCCACATCCACACGGCCGGGAATCCGGGCCGTGGAGAGCTTGATGACAACCAGGAGATCAACTACCCGCCGATCATGCGGAAGCTGGTTGAGATCGGCTACAAGGGCTTCGTCGGGCACGAGTTCATCCCGACCCGTGATCCGCTCGCCGGGTTGAAGCAGGCCGTGAGCCTCTGCGACGTGTGAGCGCCGGCACGCACCCTGCGACCCGTGGC
>JBBAVO010000109.1:8075-9514 GCA_040397635.1 Pirellulales bacterium | reverse complement strand
TCGGCGAAGGTGGAGGAGACGAGGAGGATGTCCGACTTGTTGTGCGTGCCATTCCAACCGGGGTGACAAGTCGGAATCTCCGAGCGACGGAACCTTTGCCGTCCCGGCGGTGCGTTGCCATTTGACGCCACCGCGGCATGTTCCTTGTCGGTCTCACGAGGCTCAACTAGACTCGATGGCACCATCTTTCCCGCAGGATTCGGCATGCTCACCCCCGACGTCACCGGCTCAGCCGCCCCCGCCATCGGCCCTTCCACAACGGCCGTGCACGCCGGCGAGGCCCGGCAAAAGCCGGGCTTTTCGATCACCGACCCGATCTTCGCGTCGAGCACCTACACCTTCCGCGACACGCAGTCGATCATCGACTTCATCGAGGAGAAGCAGCCTCGCGAGGAGTACGGCCGCTACGGCAATCCCAGCGAGCGGGTCGTCGAAGACAAACTGGCAGCGATCGAGGGGGGCCAGTCAGCTGTGCTCTACTCCAGCGGCATGGCAGCATTGGTCGGCCTGCTGATGGCCCATCTGAATGCCGGCGAGGAGATCATCTTCTTCGATGAGTGCTACCACCGCAGCCGGGAGTTCTGCCGCAAGCATCTCACCCGATTTGGCGTGGTGTTCCGCGAAGTGCCGACCTGCGACTACGCGGCGATGGAGGCGGCGATCACGCCCCGGACCAAGTTCATCGTCAGCGAATCCCCCACCAATCCGCATCTGAGCGTTGTAGACATCGCGCGGTTCGCTGACATCGGCCGCCGCCACGGCGTGCTCTCGCTCATCGATGCCACGCTCTGCACGCCCTACAACCTGCGGCCCCTGGAACTGGGGGTGGACTTCGTGCTGCACTCAGCGACGAAATATCTCGGCGGGCACAACGACCTGCTGGCGGGCGTCGTCATCGGTGGGCAGGAGAAGTTGGAGCCTGTTCGCCACCTCCGCGGCATCATGGGTGGCGTCAACTCCCCCCACAACGCCTATCTTCTCGAACGTGGTCTCAAGACGCTCGCCCTGCGGATGGAACGGCACAACACCAACGGCCTGGCCGTGGCCCGTTTCCTGGAAGGGCACCCGCGGGTGGAACGGGTGCTCTATCCCGGCCTGGAGAGCCATCCGTATCACGCCCTGGCCGCTCGGACGATGAGGGGTTTCGGCGGTCTGGTGACCTTTTTCGTGAAAAACGCCGACTGGCGGCAGACGGCACGAGTGATCGATGCCGTGAAAATCCCACGGATCGGCCCCAGCCTGGGCGGAGTGGAATCGCTCATCGAGCAGCCGCTGGTGATGAGCTACTGGAACTATTCGCCGGCCGAACGGGCGACATTCCGCATCTCCGACAACATGATTCGCCTCGCCTGTGGCATCGAAGACTCGGCCGACCTGATTGCCGACCTCTCCGCCGCGCTCGACTGCGCAAGCTAGGGCTCGACTGCGCAAGCTAGGGC
>JBBAVO010000109.1:0-7975 GCA_040397635.1 Pirellulales bacterium | reverse complement strand
ACCTCTCCGCCGCGCTCGACTGCGCAAGCTAGGGCTCGACTGCGCAAGCTAGGGCAAGCCTGCTGGTCGCGTCGATTTTGGCGGAAGTTTTGGTTGTGTGGATGACGATACCTATTCCGATTGCCGAATAGCGGCCGGGCCATTCCCGCCGTATCGCCGGATTGGAAGGAGTCTGTCATGCACGTTTCGCACGGTTTGCGACACCTCGTTGGCCTGTCACTGGCGTTTGCCCTCCTGGGCAATGGCCTCGCCTGGTCGCAGCAGCCAAGCACCGCTGCCGCAGGCGGGCAGGGCGAACTGCGATGGACGCCCCATCGTGCAGCCACCTCAAGCCAGCCGGATGGCACAAACGCGGCTCCGGCCAGCGCCTCATCCACGGCAAAGCCGGCCCCTCAGGCGACCGTCACGCCCTCCGGCGGCATGCCTGCCACAGTCGCCGCCACCACGCAGCCCGTGGCCACTGCCCCTTCCCCGATCACGGCTCCGCCAGCCTCGGTGGGCCTGCCCGCCGGCGTGCCAGCCGTGGCTGTCGCACCGCGTCGGCGAGTTCCGCAGAACCAGTCGGCCGCACCGCCGCGTTCCCGGCCAGCAGCCCAGATGGGTGACTGGAAGAGCGACAACCGCGTGCCCGGGCGTTCCGGCTCGACCTTCATGAACAATGGCCAGCTGGCCCTGCCCAGCATGGGAGATGTCAGTCTGTTCCGGACTCCCCAGGGCGATACCGGCCGACCGGTGCTTGCCGTTGAAGGCAGTCCTCGGCGTCCGAACACGGTCGCCGCCGCGCCGCTCGGTGGTGGCCTGGCGCCGCGGTTCAACGCGACAGCCAGCCGACCGACCAGCCCGCGGGCCGACCGCCTCGCGATGAATACCGACGGCCTGCCTTCGGTGATGGCCCGGGCCCCGCAGGCCGCTGCGATCGACGATGGCTCGATGCCCGGCCGGCTCCCAAGCGCTGGCCTGCCGAACCAGATGCTGCCGACGCCGACCGACTCCCAATCGATCCCGACGGTCGACGAGCCGTCGATCATCATCAACACCACGCCATCGGAGATGATGGACATGGGCCCCGATGCCATGGGCGGTCAGGGCTATGGTGGTGAGTACACCGATGGGACGATGTCGCCGGCGGACGGTGGCATGTGGATGGGCGAGTATCCCACCCAACTGCATGTGGAATCGTTTTACGACGATCCGTTCGCCTGCGAGGAGTCGGCTGGCTTCCTCACCTGCTGGCCGCATGACGGCCGGGTCTGCGCCTGGCTGCGGCAGTTCGGCAAGCCCTACTACGGCTGGAGATGGTATCGCGATTTCAGCGCGGGTGCCGGCATCACGGCCTTCCAAAACCAGTCCAACTTCGGCCTGCTCGGCAACTACGGCACCAACGAATACGTGAACTGGGCGATGCCCTTCTGGAACGCGTTCGGCCTCGGCTGGCAGATTGGTGCGCGGGGTGTGCAGACCAACTTCCAGCAGCCCACCATCAACGACGGCACGGGACCGTTGCGGGCCAACGCGCGGGATCAGGTCTTCGTCACCACCGGCTTCTTCACGCGGGCCTTCGAGGGACGCGGCCTGCAGGGCGGTGCGGTGTATGACTACTTGAGCGACAGCTACTTCGAGAACGTCGATGTGGCCCAGATCCGCGGCGAGCTGAGCTATGTGTGGGGCTATCACGAACTCGGCTTCTGGGGCGCCTTCAACGCCACCGAACAGAAGGGTTCGTACTCGCCAACCGGCGTGTCGCCCGGCGTGGCCAGCACGGTTGACCTCTACACCGCCTTCTACCGACTCCACTTCGGCGACGCCAACGAGGCGCGGGTCTGGGGCGGTGCCTCGGGCAACGGCCAGGGCGTGGTCGGCTCGACGATCCGCGCTCCAATGTCGCGGTCGCTCGCCCTCGAGGGAACGTTCACCTATCTGCTGCCCGACAAGTCGCAGACGGTCCAACTCGGCACGACGAGCGTGACCTTCACGCCCTCGGCCTGGAACCTCTCGGCCAACCTCGTCTGGTACCCAGCGGGCCGCGCCCGCCGGGGCTTGGCCAGCCCCTATCGTCCGCTCTTCGACGTGGCCGACAACGGCAGCATGATCCGGGCGCTGTCCCGTCTCCCGACGCCGTAACCAGCAGGGCGAAAAGCATGGCCTTGCCGGCGGCGATCGCAGGCCGGCTGCCACGTTGGCGGGATTTGTAGTATCTTGCGGACTGGAACGAGGTCAGCACCGCCCCCGTGCGACATTTCGCCGGGGTCTCCGCCCTCCGTAAGCCCCCACACAACAATCCCCTCTGGAATGCATGATGTCGGAACACGAACAGAAGCCCGAACAGAAGAATGATCCCTGGGCCAATCTGGCCGAGTCCCTCGGCGCGAAGCCGGCCGCCACCCCCGCCGCAGAGCACGTGTCTCGTCCGGCCGCCTCGGCCCCACCGACACCTGCCCGCCCGCCGCAGAAACCTCGCGAAGACCGGCCCGCAGCCGCCGTCCGCTCCGACTGGGGCGGGCTGGCGTCATCGCTGGGAATCGAGCCAACCGCTGAATCTGCGGCGCCGCAGACCAGCCGGCCCCAGCCGCCAGTGCCACAGCCACCGGCCGCGCCCGCACCGCGGGCAACGGATGAACCGCAGCCTCGCCGCAGCGAGCGGGAGCAGGATGAATTCTCCTTTGGTTTTGGTCGTCGCCGACCAGCCGCAGAGCCTGTCCAGCAACAGAGCCGACCGCCGGCGGGTTCACCCAGGCGCGACGAATCCAGGCGCGACGGGGGCGAAGAGGCCAGCCGTCAGCGTCCCATCGTTGATCGCCCCGAGGCCGATTCTCGCGACCGCACCGAGCCCGGTGCTGCGCCGCGGGCCGACCGTGAAGACGAGCAGGGCGAGGGCCGTGGCCGACGCCGCCGCGGTCGCCGCGGTGGCCGGGGGCGTGGGCGCCGAGAGGACGGACGGGAGGAGGGGCGCGACCGCCCGCTTCCCGGCCGGGCCGACGACGAACCATCGACCAGTCGCAGGCCCGTTGCGGCGCGGGATCACGACGGTTTTGGCGAGCCCAGGGATGAGCGTCTGGAAGAACCGGCGGCACGCGCAGGCCAGCCTCTGGCGGATGTCGGCGACGACGACGATCGCGATCGCCGGGAACCGGCTGGAGAGAGTGACCGCGATGCAGACGGGGCTCCGCGACGTCGCCGCCGACGTGGCCGGAGGGGCGGCCGACGCCGCGGACGTGGCGACCGTGACGGCGATGTCGGCACCCGGCCGCAGGCAGACCGCGAAGGCGGCGAACCGGCCCGCGATGCTGCCGATGCCTCCCCCCGCTTTGCCGACCACGATTCTGACGACGAGCCGTTGCCCGCTGGTTATGGCATGCGACCGCCCGCCAGGCCGGGAGCCGACTCCGGGCGGCCCGATGCGTCTCGGCCGGACGGCGGTGAGACGTCCGGCACGGCCCGCACCGACGACCGCGAGTCTGGTGAGGCCGGTGTCCGTCGCCGTCGCCGTCGCCGCCGCGGCGAAGGCAGGAGTCGTGATGCCCGCGGCACCACCGCACCTGCAGAGGGCGGCCGCGAGGGGTCCCCATCACGCCGTTCGAGCGAAGGCCGTTCGAGTGAAGAAGGCGGCCGGCGTGGACGGCGTGGCCGCAGGACCGCAGGAGACGAGCGTCGTTCCGCGTCCACGTTCGATCGCGGTCGCCGCGATGAATTCGCGCCCGTGGCAGGCGGACGCGAGGAGGATGACGAGGGCTTGGAGTTCCTCGGGATCGAGGACGCCAGCCATGACGGCCGCGGCCGTGACGAGCGACATCCGGCGGACGACGATGACAGCATCATCGAGAGCGGCCTCAACGAGGTGCTCGACGTGCCGAGTTGGGTGGAGGCGATTGGCATCGTCATTGCCGGCAATCTCGACGCCCGCAGCCGATCCCCGCGCGGGGGAGACGCTGGTGGTCGCGGAGGAGAGCCGCGGAGTGACTCCCCGCCGCGAGGCGGCTCATCAGACAGGCCCCGAGACTCCAGGCGTGGCGGCCGTTCGGGCAATCAGCGGTAGGGAGCGGCCTTGGCCGAGGGTGGAGACCCCTGGCCGCAAGTTTTTAACTTGCGGAATCCACGCCGGGGCAACGGACAAGTTAAAAACTTGCCGCCACTCCTATTTAAGCGAGATCGTGCGGGCGAGCGGCCGTAGGATCTGATCGACCACGCAGGTGTCAACGACCTCGCGGGCCAGCGTGGCCAGCCTGTCCAACGCCTCCACGTAGGTGGTGCCCGGCTCGAGACTTCCATACTGCCGGGCCGTGACGTACACGCTCAGCTGCTCCTCGGTAAAGTCGCCAGTGCGGACCTGAAAAGCATTTGTCCGGGTCTCCGTGCTGACTCGAACCTGGACACGGCAGTCTTCGTCGAGCGAGATCGTCAGCGACGGCTCGTAATTGATGACACGCCCCCCGGGCAGCTCGGCCGCACGGTCAAACGCCGGCCCTACGCCGAGGGCTTCCGCCAGCAGCGCGTTGTGATTTCCGCGGAAGGCAAAATCGAAGCCAAACAGGACGTCGAGCGCCTCACAGTCGAGCGGGCTGATCGACAGGAACGTCGGCGCCAAATCGAGCACCAGACGGTGCTGATCGAGCACCGCATCGAGCGAGGAAGGATTCACCTGCCCGGAGCAGAGACGCTTGGACTCGACCGCCGCCCAGCGATAACGCCCCTGATCCTTTTCCTCCTCCAGCACGAAATCCCGCTTGTCGCGGCAGTAGAACTTCCGCATCGTGGGAAAGCGTTTCTGCACCCGTTCAAAGAAGTGCAGAATCGTCTCCCGCTGGCCCGGAAGTTCCATCTCCGTGGCCAGATTCATGTTGACGTAGAAATCGTCGGCGAGCGACGCATACTGCGTCATACGTGTGAACTCCGGGGGAAATCGGCAAGAAAACTAAGTATAGGAATGCCGTGCGCGGAGTGTCAAAAAAAGGACGGGCCGCAACCGTCTCGACTCCCCCGGCTGGATTCCGTCCGCGAAGCGCGGCATACTTCCAGCCCGGACGCTGCGGGCGCACAGTCGACTGAACCCATGCCTTCCGAAAGCTGGCCCTCCGAAAGCTGGTCATCATGCCACCGCCGCCGGAAACACCGCGGATACCCGATCATCGGGTGACGATCGAAAAACGCAGCGACGGCGCGATCGTCGTCCGAGTCCGTTCGGAGGGACCGGACGAATCGAGGCTGCCAGACGCCGTGTTTTCCTTCCGAAACGGCGACCCTCAATACGCCTACTGGCTCGGCCGACTCGGGACCGCATCTTCTGAGAAAACCTGAGCAGGAAAGTCCTGAGCAGGAAAAACTCAGCAGGGAGCGCTTGAGCGGCTGGTCAATCGTCGGCACGCGAACTGGCAATCAGCGAGATGAATTCGCGATTGCTCTTGAACTTGGCGAGTTGCTTCGTGAGTTGCTCCATGGCATCGACATGGTGCATCGTGGAGAGCGTCCGCCTCAGCATGCCGACCGCGTGCAGCGTGTTGGCATCGAGCAGTTTCTCCTCACGCCTCGTCCCCGACTGCGAGATGTCGATCGCGGGCCAGACCCGCCTGTCCGAAAGCTTGCGGTCGAGCACCAGCTCCATGTTTCCCGTACCCTTGAACTCCTGGAAGATGAGTTCGTCCATCCGGCTGCCGGTGTCGATCAGGGCCGTCGCCACGATGGTCAGCGAGCCCCCTTCCTCGAACACGCGGGCCGAGGCAAACAGCTTCTTGGGGATGTCGAGCGCCTTGATATCGACACCACCCGACATCGTGCGGCCCGTGTTGCCGACCCACTTATTGAAGGCCCGGGCCATGCGGGTGATCGAGTCCATCAGCAGGAACACGTCCTTACCCGACTCGGCCATTCGCTTGCAGCGTTCGATCACCAGTTGCGACAGCCGTACGTGGCTCTCCACGTCACAGTCGAGGCTGCTGGCCATCACCTCTCCCTTTACGGTCCGGCGCATGTCCGTGACCTCCTCGGGACGCTCGTCAACGAGCAGCATCACGAGTTGAAGATCGGGGTGATTGGTCGAGATCGCCTGCGATACCTGCTGCAGGAGCACGGTCTTGCCGGTACGCGGCGGTGCCACGATCAACGCCCGCTGCCCCTTGCCAAGCGGCGTCAGCAGATCCATCACGCGGGTCGTGATCGGCTGCTGGCCGGTTTCGAGACGCAGCCACGTCTCCGGATTGATGGGCGTGAGTTGGTCGAAGGTCTTGACGCTGGAATACTGGTCGGGCGACAGCCCCTCCACTTCCTGAATTTCACGGACCCGCGGCCCCTGCTGCCGTCTTCCTGGCTGCACGAGCGCCTTGATCGACACGCCTTCGCGCAGCCGATACCGCTCGATCATCGTGGCGGGGACGAACGGATCGGTCCGCTCACGCTGGTAGTTGGTTTCAGGGCTCCGCAGGAACCCGTATCCGTTGGGGTGCATCTCCAGGATGCCGTTGCCGGGCTCGAGGGGAATTGGCTCACCCGTTTCAGTGACCTCCGGTTCAAGGTCCGGCGGCCGCATTCCGTCCCCCTCCATATCAACCGCGCCGGCCCCGGACGGCACCGGGCCGCCACCACCACCGCCGCCGCCGCGACGAAACCGCCGCCGACGGCCGCCGTACCCTCCTCCGCCGCCACCATGGGCCTGCCCCTGACCACCGCCTGCGTAACCGCCCGGCGCGTGCCCGCCCTGCCCACCTGGCCCACCTGGCCCACCTTGTCCGCCTTGTCCGCCAAACCCACCGCGGCCCCGAGATCGCCTCCGCTTCGACATGGATACAGTACACCCCTGGATAAAAGGATCGGACAACACTCGCTTGGACCGCCGAAGGCACCCCCGGCCAAACCGCCCGCAGAACGCGACCAGTCAGGGTCGGACCATCGAACAGACCGAACGAACGAGACCCACAAAAACCAGATCCTGAAACCAATCCCGGAAGCCAGACCCTGGGGTTTTTGCCCCGTCAGGATCCAGCTCGAGGATCAGCGCAAGGATGTAGTTCGGAGGCCCAGACTTCAGAGCCCACACGATCCAGTGCCCATACATTCCACGTGAATGGTTGGGACACCGGAATCAGATCCCGGGTGGGCCAAGGAAAGGCCCCCTATCTCGAAAGATTCGAATAGATCGAAAAATCTTTCGGAGATTCCTCGGGAGTGACACGGCGGCTGTGCCGCTGTTGAAAAACCCCGTCTCAACGTGTCAGACGGAAGTATCTTCTGCCTCCGCCAGAATGTCAAGCGGCGGCGAACCCGCATCCGTGGCCCGCAGAGACCCCTGGCAAGATGGGGCAAATAGAGCGGCCTCACAACTGCTTTTTGCTCACAAATCCGATCTGGCAGCGTTTTCAGTCTGATTCCTGCGACCGATTCGACCGATACATCTTCCGGGCCTGAAGGCGGTCGAACACGCAGCTCGGCGATACATCGCCCGGACTGAGAATCGCCCCCTTCGAATTCCCGTGTTCGTTTGTGCCAGTTGTTCCCAGAGGCCGATGCGGCCCAGAGGCTGGAGTGATGTCTTCCACCTGCATGGTGATTCCAATGCCAATCTCCTCCCGTACCTGCCGCCTGCTGGCCACCCTGGCCGTGCTCGCGCTGTCGCCCCTGTGGACGGCGGTCGCCTCTGCTGCCGTACCCTGGCATCAGGATCTCGCGACCGCCCGGCGTGCATCCGAGGCCAGCCATCGCCCTGTGCTCGCGATCTTCACGGCGAGCTGGAGTTCGGCGAGCACGACCCTCGACCGGACAACGCTGGCAAGTGACGAAGCCGTTGCCCTTATCACGGCCTGCTTCGAGCCGGTCTGCGTGGACGTTGACACGAACCCCGAAGCGACCCGTCGCCTGGGCATCACAAAAGTGCCCACCGCCTGCATTGTCACGGCAGACGACAGGCTGCTCTCAAAATTTGAACTCCCCGAAACGCCGGCCGGATTCGTGGCCGCGGCTGCCCGGGCGGCGCAGGAGGCCGCCTTCGCCT
>JBBAVO010000108.1:0-9519 GCA_040397635.1 Pirellulales bacterium | reverse complement strand
CAAAGACCGACGGCACCGACACCTACAAGTCGGGTGGGACGACGACCTACACGATTGTGCTGAAGAACAACGGGCCGAGCGATGCGAACGGCGTCACGGTCATCGATGTGCTGCCACCGGAAATCGACATCACGACGACGACCTGGTTCGCATCGTATGCAAGCGCCAGCGGCAACCTGCCCACCGTGCCCACTCAGGGCAATATCTCCGGCCTGGTCAGCCTGCAGGGAGGTCTTGGCACGGTGACGATCACGATCAACGCCACCATCGTGACCGTGCCTCCTCCGCCGCAGACGACGTTCGGCGACATGATCAACACGGTCACCGCCACGCCTGCAGAGGGCACCGGCCAGCCTGTCTCGGCGACCGACATCAATGCCTACGACGGCCCGATCAACCCGCAGGTCGATATCCGAGCGCTGGTCACGGGGAGCGACGATGGCTGCAATGACCAGCCGTTGGTCCGGGTGCTCGACCCGGAAACCGGGGCGCCGATCTTCCAGTTCCTGGCCTACGAGCAGAGCTTCCGCGGCAGCGTCCGCGTGGCGACCGGTGACGTCACCGGCGACGGCATCCCGGAGATCATCGTTGGACCGGGGCGTAATCGCGTCGGCCAGATCCGCGTGTTCACGCCGAACCCTGTGGGCTCGACCAACTACAGCGAACTTCCCGCCTACCGTACGCTCCCCTTTGGTGCAGCATACCGCGGCGGCGTCGAGGTGACCGTCGGCGACGTGAATGGCGACGGTGTGGGGGACATCATCGCTGGGCAGTCGAGTGGCACCGGCCTCACCAGGGCATTCCTCGTCAGTCCCAATGCGGTCGATCCGGTCGCCAACACGCCGTATCGGTCGTTCCGCGCCTTCCCGGGACCTTATACCGGTGGCGTCATGGTGGCGGCGGGTGATTTTGGGACGTATCTCAACGGCGTGAAGACCTCGAGCAACCCCGACGGGGTCGCCGAGATTGCGGTGGGAAGCAACGCCGGCATCAAGGCGACGGTGAAGGTGTATGACGTGTCGGGTGCGCCGAAGGTGGTTCGCACGATCCAGCCGATTGGACCGAAATTCAGGGGCGGCGTGACGCTGTCGGTCGCGAAGTACAGCAATGACGTCGTCGACGACATCTTCGTCGGCGCCGGTGTCGGCGGTAATTCGATCGTCGAGATCTATGATGGCAGCACCGGAGCAAAACTCGCCAAAATGTCGGCTTTTTCCAGTTTCAGTAAGCCGAACGCCCGCGTGTTCACCGCGTCGCTCGACAGCATCGCCAACCCCGGGGTCGTGGAGAATATCTACGGCGTGAAGGGGCTGAGCGGTGGCGGCGGAGCGAAGGGGGTTCGGGCCTACAACCGCACCACGATGCAGACCGCCACCCTCCCGGCATCGACGACGCTGGCTCCGCCGCTGCGGATCGCGCCGATCATCGTGCGGGTCACCGGCTAGGCGAAGCCACGGCGCCACGCACGCGACGCCGACGGGGGCCTTTTCTCGGTCCCAGTGAGCGGCCCGGGGCTATTAGGAAAGATATTTTCCTAATTGTCCAAGTGGTCGGCCGCCGACGCCACGGCCTGCTACGGCCAGAAAACGCCGTTTTCTGGCCGTAGCACCGCCGCCATTGGAATCGGTCGTGCTGCCGCCGAATGATGCCTTCGAGGACTTGCTCCACAGGAAACAAAGTGGAGCTTGTGCTTCGCCAGAACGGCCGGTAGCGGTAGTCTGGAAGGGAGGAAGTGGGCGCGCCATTGGCGTGCACGCAGGATGCGGATTCGCAGGATGCGAGACGCCTGATCGCAGGCGGCTGAAGGAACTCAGGGACCGTGTTGGAGGAGTCCAGGGACGGACTCCTTCGACCGGCCCGCAGGGAAGCGAGCCATCGCATGGAACGTTCGCGGGCCCGTATTCGGCGGAAGCACCAGCAGGCTGGGGATCGGCGGCTTGGTGGTCCCGAGCAGCTTGAAACGCGATCGCTCCTGTCGGGACTGTCTGTCGTACCGCCACCGACAGCAGACGTTGAAAGCATTCAATGGCGGGGGCACGCCGTCGAGGCCCGGGTGGATCACTGGGTGGGGCGTCTTGCCGTTTCGCAGTTGGGCAACGCGGCCGAGGCCAATGCAGCCGCCGGCAGTCCGGTGCTTGTCGGGCCGCTCGCAGTTCGCCATCCCGGTTGGCACGCCACGTCGCTTGGCAACGGGTTCTTCTCGCTCACAACGCCCGGCGCGGCTCGGTATGCGGTGCTCGACTGGGCGGCGCACACGAAGGCCGTGGCAAGGCTCGAGCCCGATCTCGCCATCCGCACCGCCTCGTGGCCGAATGATCCGCTCGTCTTGTCGCAGTGGAACTTGAAGAACACCGGCCAATATGCCGCCACCGTCGGCAACGATATCAACGCCGCGCAGGCTTGGAGCATGACGACCGGTTCACGGAACGTCGTCGTGGCGGTGATCGACTCCGGCATCGACCTCACCCATCCCGATCTGGCCGCCAACATCTGGACGAATCCGGGTGACGCCTCAGGCAATGCCGTTGACGATGACAAGAACGGCTATCAGAACGACACCCACGGCTGGAACTTCGTCGACAACAATAACCAGGTTTCCGATGGCTACGGCCACGGCACCCATGTCGCAGGCATCATCGGGGCCGTGGGCAACAATGGCATCGGTGTCGCGGGGATCAGCTGGCAGGTGTCGCTGATGGCGCTCAAGGTTCAGGACAGTCGCGGCATCGGCTACACGAGCGCGGTCATCAAGGCCATCAACTATGTCACGATGATGCGTCGGGACCACGGCATCAACATCGTGGCCGTGAATGCCAGCTGGGAGGCCGCGGCAGGCTTTTCGGTCGTTGTTCAGGAGGCGATTCGTGCCGTGGGGAATGCCGGCGTCACGTTTGTGGCGGCTGCCGGCAATCAGGCGTCGAACAACGACGCCATCCCTCATTATCCGGGCAACTACCGCCTGCCGAACGTGATCGCCGTGGCCGCGCTCTCCACCACGAACACGCTGGCGTCGATGTCGAACTACGGCGGCACGACGGTCGATCTGGCGGCGCCCGGCTCGCTGATCCAATCGACGTTTCCCGGTGGCACCTACGGCATCCTGTCGGGCACGTCGATGGCGGCGCCGCACGTGACGGGTGTGGTGGCACTGTTGGCCGCCGTCAAGCCGGGCATCACCGTGGCGGAGGTGCGTGCCGCGATCCTGGGAACCGCGACACCCGTCGCCAGCCTTGCCGGAAAAGTGGCCGCCGGTGGCCGCCTGAATGCGGGGGCGGCCCTGGCATCGCTGGGGATTGTTTCGCCGACACCGGTGCCGCCCCCTGCGACCCCACTTCCGCACCCGCCGGCGTCGTGGGTGCAGGCGGTGGGCCGTATCGCCGTCTCAGCGAATACCGCCATCTCGACGAGCGGCGGAAACTCGGTCATGGTGCTCCGCGGCGTCTCGGCCGCCGATGTGCATTTGCGGGCGACCGTTGCCACGCGGGCGGTCGTCGGCCAGGCCGTAGGGCTGGTGGCCCGGTACGGCGGCCCCGGCGACGCGAACATGTATCTGGGCCGGCTCGTGAAACGGCCGGCTGGATTCGCCGCTGAGATCTGGCGGAACGTCGGTGGGGTCTGGCGGCTGCTCGCCGCCCGAGCGGCCCCGCGGGGCGGCGGACTGCTCGGGTTTGATGTGGTTGGCAGTTCGTTGACGCTGTCGTTCAACGGTCGGACGCTGCTTCAAGTCCGCGACAACGCGATCACTCGCCCAGGCAGCGTCGGTGTGAGGATCACGGGGGCGGGGAATCGGTTTGATACCTTCGTCGTGACGTGACCCTGTCCGGCTCCGCCGTACAGGGTCACGTCACAGGGGCGCGGTCGGTGATGGCGAATCAGGCCGCGTCCTGCCGGCGTGCTAGTATCGCGCTTCCAAACCGAGATTGGCACCGCTCAGAAAGATGCCGTCCCCGGAGTTGAGGCCCGTGCCGGCGATACTGGTGTTGTTGAAATCGAATTGATTCGGCGCCAGGGCGAGGCCACCGATCCAGACGGTGCTGTAGCCGACACGGATGCCCCAGACATCGTTGAGCCGGTAGATCGCAGAGAGGTTGATGTCGCCGATGAAGCCGACGTCGGTGCCGGTGGCGGAGCGGGCGCCACGTTGCTCGAAGCCGGTGTAATCGACGAGCGGATCCTGAATTTGCTTTTGGGCATTGCCGAGGACACCGGCCTTCGCCCAGCCCTCGAGTGCCCAGCGATCCCATGTCCAGCGGGCACGGCTGCCGATCTGGCCGCCGAACATGTTGTTCCGGGTGCGAACGCTGTATGGGACGGTCGTATCGGTGGTGTTGATGCAGCAGGTGGTGTTGATCGATGCCTGCTCCTCGACACCTACGTAGCGGAAGCCAGCGAGCCAGTCGAGCGTGAGCCAGCTCTCGGTGTAATCCCGCCAGTAATTCGACGTGCGAAACACGTTGGCTTCGGCACTGTTGATCACGGAGTTGTATTTCACCGTGGCGGTCTCACCGTCGGCCGTGAGGAGCGGGCCGAGGGCTCCAGGCACTTCGAGGAACTGTGGCGGCGTCGTGCTCGCAAATCGGGAGGCCGACATGCCGTAGACGCCGAAGTAGCCAAGTTCCCAGCCGCATTCGTTGGGATTCCGCTCGCCGTAGAAGGCCCGCACGCCGGCCGCCACCGGAAACTGTGGGTCTCCGGCTGAGATGAGCGTGGCGCCGCTGCCCACGGCCGTGACCAATGGAACGTCCGCCGCCTGATTGTCGCGACCCCAGAAGAGCGCCTCGGTCAATGCGTAGTTTGTCCACAGCGGCTCGGCGACAGAGGGGATGCCACGGAAGGCAACGGTGTTGGTTTCGTAGGCCGGCTCCTGTGTTGGTACCGGCTGCAGTTCCTGTGCCGCGACCTCTGGCAGAATGCCGGCGCACGAGCAGGTCTCGATGATCAATGCGATGGCTGCGAGCAGCCACCGGGGCCGTAGCCAGCGCCGAACGGAGATATCCGTGAACGTCACCATGAACCAATCTCCCCCGATGTGTCTCACCTATCGTCCTCCCCCCAATCCCCCACAGATGGCACGCGATCCACCCGAAGGTGGGGATATTGTATTTTCGGCTGGCGGCGGTCGCGAAAACAGAAGTCCCGCGAAACGTTGCGTTCCGTGGGTGGGGTAACATGGACCGGCATGACGAGATATGACGGGTCCTGCGTGCTTTCATAGGCCGCCCAGCCCCGCGGCCATCACCGAGCCAGAGTTCCATGCCCTCCCGCTACGACTACGACGTGATCGTGATCGGGGCCGGCCACGCCGGCGTGGAGGCGGCCTGCGCAGCGGCCCGGCTGGGAGCCAAAACGGCGCTGCTGACGACCAACTGCGACACCGTCGGCCAGATGAGCTGCAACCCGGCCATCGGCGGCGTGGGGAAGGCGCAACTCGTGCGGGAGGTCGATGCCCTCGGGGGCGTGATGGCCCGCGCGATCGACGCCACGGGCATCCAGTTTCGTGTGCTCAACCGCTCGAAGGGGCCGGCCATGCATGGGCCGAGAGCGCAGGCCGACAAGAAGCTCTATCAGATGGAGGTGAAACGGATCGTCGAGGAGACTGATGGCCTCGACCTGCGGCAGGAGACGATCGATGACCTCATCGTCGAGGAGCGGCATACGGCGGAAGGTCCCACGCGGCGGATCGTGGGCGTTCGCGTCCGTGGCGATGCGGAGTATCACGCCCGGGCGGTCGTCCTCACGACCGGCACCTTCCTGCAGGCGGTGATGCATACCGGCGAGGCGCAGGTGCCTGGCGGACGGGCAGGGGAGGGGACCACGTCGGGCGTGAGCCGGTCGCTCGCAGCCCTCGGCTTTCGCATCGAACGCTTCAAAACGGGCACGCCGTGCCGGTTGTCGGCGCGGTCGATCGACTTCTCGCAACTCGAATTGCAGCTGGGCGACGAGCGGCCGCAGCCGTTTTCCTTTCTGACCGACCGCATTGAGCAGGGACAGCTTCCCTGCTGGATCACGAGGACAACGCAAGAGATCCACGAACTCATCCGGGCCAACCTGCATCGCGCGCCGATGTATTCCGGACAGATCCAGTCGCGTGGACCCCGCTACTGTCCGAGCATCGAAGACAAGGTCGTGCGGTTTGCCGACAAGGAGAGCCACCAGCTGTTCCTCGAGCCGGAGGGGCGACGGACGCAGGAGATCTATGTCAACGGCATCTCCACGAGTCTGCCCCGCGACGTGCAGGACGCGATGATCCGGCTCGTGCCCGGCCTCTCGCGCGCGCAGATCATTCGCTATGGCTATGCCGTCGAATACGACTACTGCCCGCCCGACCAGCTCACTGCGGCGCTCGAGAGCAAACTCGTGAGCGGGCTCTTCTTCGCGGGGCAGATCAATGGCACCACCGGCTACGAGGAGGCGGCCGCCCAAGGGCTGGTAGCCGGCGCGAACGCCGCGCTTTTGCCTGCGGGTCGCGAGCCGCTCGTGCTCGCCCGTGAGGAATCCTACATCGGCGTGCTGATCGACGATCTCGTCACCCGCGGCGTGGACGAGCCCTATCGCATGTTCACGAGCCGCGCCGAGCACCGGCTCGCCCTGCGGCACGACAACGCCGATCGACGGCTCACGCCCCTGGCCGCCACGCTCGGCCTCGCCGACCCCGTGCGGATCGCACGGTTGGCGGCGAAGACCTCCGGGATCGAGGCGGCGGTGACACTCCTGGCCGCCACGCGGGTGGAGGGAGTCACGCTCTTCGATCGCCTGAAGCGGCCTGAGGTGGGCTGGGACGACTGCCTCGCCTTCTTGCCTGCTCTGGCGACGGTGCCGCCAGATGTCGCCGAACAGGTGGAAAACGACATCCGGTACGCAGGCTATGTGAGAGTGGAGCAGGAGCGGATCGAGCGGCGGCGAACCGTGGCCTCGCGGCCGATCCCACAGGGATTTGAGTATGCGAACGTGCAGCACCTCCGCGCGGAGGCCCGCGAGCAGCTCGAACGGATTCGTCCGCAGACGCTCGGTCAGGCAGGTCGTGTTCGCGGCATCACGCCGGCCGACCTGACGCTCGTGCTCGTGCATCTGGAAGGTCGGTCCTGAGATCCTGCCATGAAGATCGTCCACATCACGGCTGGCGCCGGCGGCAGGCTCTGCGGGTCGTGCCTCCACGACAATGCCCTCGTGCGGAGCCTACGGACGCGGGGACTCGATGCGGTTCTCGTGCCGGCCTATGTGCCCACGACCACCGATGAGGAAAACATCGCCATCGAGCGGATCGTGATGGGAGGCGTCAACGTCTGGCTCGAGGAACACGTTCCCCTCTTTCGGCAGATGCCCCGCTTCCTCGACAGCACGCTCGGCCGACTGCTCGATTCCCGCTGGCTGCTCGCCTGGCTGTCGAGCCGGACCGGTTCGACCCGCCCGGCCGACCTGGGGCCGCTGACAGTGTCAACACTCGCCGGTGAGCAGGGGCATCAGCGGAAAGAGGTGGAGAAGCTTGCAGCATGGCTGTCGGCGGAGGTGCGGCCCGACGTGGTGCATCTCTCCAACGCGTTGCTCGTGGGCCTGGCTCGGCGGGTGAAACAGGCCACCGGCGCCAGAATCGTCTGCAGCCTCTCGGGCGAGGACATCTTCATCGAGCAGATTCCCGCCCCGCACTATGGCCGCATCCGTGAGTTGCTGCGAGAACGCGCCGCCGACGTCGATCGTTTCGTGGCGCTCAATCACCGCTTCGCTGAGTTCATGGCTGAGTACCTTGATGTACCGATCGAAACCATCTCGGTCATTCCCCACGGAGTGGATCGAACGGGATTTCCGGCCGTGGCACCCGATCTGGTCGCCCGGCGGCGTGCCCGCGGTGGCCGACTGGTGGTGGGATCGCTCGCGCGGGCCTGTCCGGAAAAGGGGCTCGAGCAGCTCGTGCGAAGTCTGCCGCTGATCGCCCGCGAGCGCGACGTGGAGGTGTTGGCCGCTGGTGCCGAGGTCGATGCAGAACAGGGGTATCTCAGGCGGTGCTTGACGCTGGCCGAGGAACTCGGCGTGGCCGACCGATTTCGCTGGCTTGGACAGGTGGACCGGCCGGGCAAACTCCGTCTGCTCGAGTCAATCGATGTGTTCGCGATGCCGACCGTGTTTCCGGAGGCGAAGGGAATTCCAGCCATCGAAGCATTGGCTGCTGGCGTGCCTGTTGTGGCGCCGGCACACGGCACGTTTCCAGAACTGCTCGACAACGAGCGAGCCGGCCTTCTGCATGCTCCGGGCGATCCAGCCGATCTGGCCCGTGCGATCGGCAGGCTGCTCGACGATGAGGAGCTTGCCTCACGCTGCGGCCGGCATGGTCATGAACGCTCGCTCGCCCGGCATACGGCCGATCAGATGGCCGCCGTGCACGAGGAACTCTACACGCGGCTACTGACTCCACCGCACGTGGTCTAGCCCTGCGGCGGCGTGTGTGACTCGTCGCCCGCCACTTCCGCGCCGTCCTTCCGCTCCGGGAAGGCCAGCGAGGCCGCGACGCTCGCGCCGATCAGCCCCACGATCACAACGAGCGACACCGCGGGGTGCACGAGGTGGCCCTTGGCGTGGGCATCCCAGCCGCCCCACGCCGCCAGCGCTTCGCTGTGTCGGGCGGCCTCGATGATCATCTTGCCGCCCACGAAGACGAGCACCGCCGAGAGGCCGTAGTTGAGGAAGCGGAACATGTCCATCACGCCCGCCAGCAGGAAGTAGAGGGCCCGAAGGCCGAGGATCGCGAAGACGTTCGAGGTGAAGGCCACGAATCGCATGTAGTGCGCGCCGGGGGTGACGATGCCGAGAATGGCCGGCACGCTGTCGACGGCGAAGAGCACGTCGGTGCTCTCCACGATGAGCAGCACGAGAAACAGCGGGGTGGCCATCAGCCGGCCCCCTTCACGTACGAAAAACTTGTCACCTTCCGACTGGTTGGTGACCGGGATGAGCCGCCGGAAAAGCTTGACCAGCGTGCTCTCCTCCGGATGCGATTCCTCCTCGCCGAAGGCCAGCTTGATCCCCGTGTAGACGAGGAAGGCGCCGAACAGCGGCATCACCCAATGGAATCGCTCGACCAGTTCGGCTCCGACGAGCACGAACGTCAGTCGCATGAGGACGGCACCGAGGATTCCCCAGAAGAGCACGCGGTATTGGTACTTCAGCGGCACGCGAAAGTAGCCGAAGATCACCGCGAACACGAAGACGTTGTCCATCGACAACGACCATTCGACGAGGTAGCCGGTGAGAAACTCGATGGCGGGCTTGCCGCCGAGCCACCACCAGATCACCCCGTTGAAGGCCAATGCCAAGGCAGCCCAGAAGAGTGTCCAGAAGGCGCTTTCCCGGAGCGACGGCTCATGGGCCTTCTTGTGGAAGACCGTCAGGTCGAGCGTGAGCAGGACCGACACCATCGCGGCGAACGCCAGCCAATGCCACATCTGGATCGTCGAGGCGGCATCGGGGGCAGCGGCCGTCGCGGCGGCGAGTTCAGCGAGCAGGTACAACGTAGTTGGTTCCTGAGGA
>JBBAVO010000107.1:0-9548 GCA_040397635.1 Pirellulales bacterium | reverse complement strand
CGGAGCCGGGCCAGCCGGCCGGCGGTCAGCCTGAAGCGGCCGGTGACTCACGGGGTGGCGTGCAGGCGGTGGAACCGATCCGCAACCTGGGCCAGAAGGTCGGCCGCAACGATCCCTGCCCGTGCGGCAGCGGCAAGAAGTTTAAGAACTGCTGCGGCAAGGGAAGCGGCGTCGCCGCCGGGTGAGTTTTTGGAGTCGCGGATCCGTGCCGCGTCCGGTCGCCTTCTGCCCGACCACTGCCGCATGCTGCTCAACGTTGTTTACCTCGTCGCCTTTGTGGGCCTCCTACCCTGGGTGGCGTGGCGGAAATTCTCCGGCAAGCGACCAGTGGCAGCCCCATGGACGCGTTTCACTGGTGCCATCTCCCCCCTGCCCCGCTGCTCGGCGGGCGTGTCCCGGATCTGGCTCCACGGCGTGAGCGTCGGCGAGGTGCAGTTGCTCTCCGTGCTCGCCGCCGAGATTCGCCGGCAGGTCGAAACCGAAGGCCGGCGTGTCGATTGCGTCATCTCCAGTTCCACGACCACGGGACTCGACGTCGCCGCCAAGCGATTCGGCACCGACCACACCTTTCCCTGCCCGCTCGACTTCACCTGGGCGGTGAGCCGCGTGCTTGATCGCGTGCGGCCCGATCTGCTCGTGCTGGGTGAACTGGAACTCTGGCCAAATCTTCTCGCCTGCGTTCATGCCCGCGGCATCCCGGTCGTGGTGGCCAACGCCCGGATGAGCGAGAAGAGTGCGAAGGGCTACGGTCGGATTCGCCCGATCGTGCGCAGGATGCTCGCGAAGGTGTCGCTCGTGATCGCGAGGTCGCAGGAAGATGCCGACCGCTTCACTTCCTTCGCGCCACCGGGCGGCTGCGACGTGATCGTCACCGGCTCGATGAAGTTCGACGGCGTGAAGGGGAGCCGGCAGGCCCCGGAGGTCATGCAACTGCGTCAGCTGGCTGGTTTTCACGATGACGACGTGGTCTTCCTCGCCGGCAGCACGCAGGCTCCCGAGGAACAACTGGCTGTCGATGCCTTCCACGCCTTGGCGAAGCAGCACCCCCACCTGCGGCTTGTGATCGTGCCGCGGCATGTGGAACGCACCCCCGAGATCGTGGCCCTGCTCGACCGGTCTGGCGTCCGCTGGCAGTTGCGGAGCCTGCTCGGGCCCCAAAACGCCCCACTGTCCGGCGGCCCACTCCCGGCTGACCCAGAGGCACGCGTGCTGCTCGTCGACACGACCGGCGAACTGGGGTGGTGGTGGGGCACCTCTCAGATCGCCTTCGTAGGCGGCTCGCTCGACGGCAAACGCGGCGGGCAGAACATGCTGGAGCCGGCGGCCTATGGTGCAGCCGTGGCGTTTGGCCCGCACACCCGCAACTTTCGCGACGAGGTGCGACGGCTTCTGGCGGCCGATGCCGCGGTGGTGGTGGACGACGGCCCCGCCCTGACCAAGTTCCTGCGTGAGTGCCTTGAGATCGATGGGTTTGCGGCCGCCCTGGGCCGGCGGGCGGCCGACCTTGTCGCCTCGCAACGGGGCTCGACGGCGGCCACGGCCAGGGCGATCCTGCGAAAACTTCCCGCGAAGAGGCCCTGATTTCAAGGTTGCCAAGGCCGTACCGGCTGCCAATAATCGAAGCTTCGGTTTCGCATAGTTTTTCCCTTCACACCTGCACGAGGCACCAGCCGTGGCACAAGGCAAGTATCTGTTCACCAGTGAGTCGGTCAGCATGGGCCACCCGGATAAGTTGGCCGACCAGATCTCCGACGGCGTGCTCGACGCCTACCTCGCCCAAGACCCGCGAAGCCGCGTGGCATGCGAGACGATGGTGACGACAGGGCTGGCCGTCATTGCCGGCGAGATCACCTCGCGTGGCACGATCGACTACCAGCAGGTGGTCCGCGACGTCATCCGCCAGGTCGGCTACACCGACGATGAAATGGGCATCGCCGCCGACACCTGCTCGGTGCTCGTGGCCGTGGGCAAGCAGAGCGGCGACATCGCCATGGGCGTCAACGAGGACGAGACCACGGGCAAGGACATCGGCGCCGGCGACCAGGGCCTGATGTTCGGCTACGCCTGCAACGAGACCCCAGAACTGATGCCGCTGCCGATCGCCCTGTCGCATCGGATCCTGAACCGGCTCACCGAGGCCCGGCAGAAGAAGGAAGTTGACTGGCTGCGGCCCGACTCGAAGAGCCAGGTCACGATCGAATACGAGGGCAACAAGCCCGTCCGTGTTGACACCGTCGTGGTCTCCACGCAGCACGCTCCCCACGTCTCGAACGAAGAGATCCAGAACTTCATCATCAACAAGATCATCAAGCCGCTGCTGCCGAAGGATCTCGACACCAGCAATATCACCTACCACATCAACCCCACGGGGCGGTTCGTGGTGGGCGGTCCCCACGGCGACTGCGGCCTCACCGGCCGCAAGATCATCGTTGACACCTACGGCGGCTGGGGTCGCCACGGCGGCGGCGCCTTCTCCGGCAAGGATCCGACGAAGGTGGACCGCAGTGCCGCCTACATGGCCCGCCACGTTGCCAAGAATATCGTCGCGTCTGGCCTTGCCGACCGCTGCGAGGTGCAACTCGCCTACGCGATCGGCGTGAGCGAGCCGGTGAGCGTGCATGTTGACACCGAAGGCACCGGGAAGATCGAAGACGCACGGCTCTGCGAACTGGCCCGTGAGTTTTTCCCGCTGACCCCGCGAGGCATCATCGACTACCTCGATCTGCGTCGCCCGATCTACCGCAAGACCGCCGCCGGCGGCCACTTCGGCAGGGACGGCTTCTCGTGGGAGCAGACCGACAAGGCCAAGGATCTGGCGAAGGCGGCCAAGTCGGCCGTGGCAGTCGGCTGAGCCAGCGAGCGGCACAGCCGCATCAGGATCAGGATTATCCGTGTTGCAACGAACACCAGCCATGGACGGCTCTCCGTGCGCACGCGCGGACGAGCCCGTGGACGTGCTGTCCGTTGCCACCGCGGCATTCCTCCCCCAGTTGCCGCTGTTGCCGCTGATCGCCATGCTCACCGGCGTCATGGCCGTGGGCTGCGGTGCGATGCTCGTGCTGCGGAGGCTTGCGGGTGGCATCGCGGCCCCGCCGACCGCTGCGGCGGTGCTGGCGGTCTGCGGTGCCGGGTTGCTGCTGGTGACCGTCTGCGATCTGGCCATGCGGGCGACGGCAGCTCGAACGTCTCGTGCTGCCGTCGCGTGGCGGCCGGCGGTGCTCACTTGGCTGCCGGCGGCGCTCACGTGGCTGCCGGTATGGCTTGCGCGGCTCGGCCTGCTGATGGCCGTGGCCGCGGTCAGCCTGCCGCTCCGGTTGACGGCGTCTTGGGATGCGCTCACCGCGATCGCAGCGGTCGTGGTCTCGCTCGGAGTCGTAGCCAGCGGCTGGCGCTCTTGCAGGCAGACGCCTGCTGATGCCCGTGGCCTTCGAACCTCCACCACCGCCGTGCCCCCATCGGCAGTGGTGCCGATGGCCATGCCGCTCCAGACCGGGCGGTTTCATCCCGCGAATCAGGCACGACCCGAAGGGGCGGCGTTGGCGTCTCCGCCCAACGGCAGCCTGCTTCAGCGGTTCGAGCGACTGGCACTGCCAGATGGCGGCGAATGCGTGCGCGGGCGTCTTTTCGTGGTTGTGTCGGAAGGATCGCGATCGGGGTACGCACACGTCGGTTTCTGTCCGCCGCTGGCGTCGCAGCCCACGATTGACGTCACCACCGACTATGATGGGGTCGAGGCCGTAGTCTCGGCTGCGGAGGTGCTCCCCTGGGGCGCTCGCATCGAGTGCCGGCTCGACGAACCAGCCGAAGAGACGGTGGAGATTCCGGTGGATATCCTGGCGACGTCGTCGGCCTGAACCTGGGATTCCACCGCGATCCCGCCCTGATCCCAACGAGGGCCCTGCGGCCACCCACACCCCGCTTCGCAAGACCCGCACTTCATCCGCTCATCGATCGCATTCGCATGGCACGCTGGCCCCAACACGTCTGGACGACACTCTTCACCTACACGGTGATCTTTGTCGGCTTCCCGCTCCTCTGCCTGATGTTCTGGAGGTGGGTCCGCGGATGAACCCCTCATCGGATCTCGTCGCCACTCTTGCGCGTGCAGGTCAGCAGCATCTGCTGACCTTCTGGAACAGGCTCGACGAGCCTGCTCAGCGGTCCTTCGCACTCCAACTGGAGGCGGTTGACTGGCCGCTGGTCGAACAGATGCGGCGACTCGCTGCCGGCGACGCTCAGGGTCGAACCCCGCCGGTCGATCTCTCCGCCGCCGTCACACCACCCTGTCTGCGACTGGGCGATGCCAGCAATCGCATTTCGCCGGCCGACGCGATCCGCCGCGGCAGTCAGTCGCTGGGGGCTGGACAGATCGGCGCGATCCTCGTAGCCGGAGGACAGGGCACCCGTCTCGGCTGCCATGGGCCGAAGGGGCTCTACAGCATCGGCCCGGTGTCAAAAGCCAATCTCTTCGAAGTGCTGCTCGGCAGACTCGTGGCCGTCCGCCGGCGGTATGGCCGCGACGTGCCGTTGGCGGTCATGACCAGTTCTGCCACGGATGCGGAAACTCGATCCTTTCTCGCCGACCACGCCTGCTGCGGCCTCGATCCCGACCGCGTGTTCGTCTTTCGCCAGCACGATCTCCCGGCGCTCGACGCCGCCACTGGCAACTTGCTGCTCGACGGTCCCGGCCATCTGGCGGTCGCGCCCGACGGCCACGGCGGCATGCTCGTGGCCCTCGCAGAAGCGGGCGGGCTCGATTGGTTTGGCAGTCAGGGCGTGGAGCACATCGTCAGCTTCCAGGTAGACAACCCGCTTGCCATGCCGCTGGCGGCCGAGTTCCTCGGCTACCACCTGCTCTCAGGGGCCGACTTCAGCACGCAGGTAGTCCGCAAGCAGGAGCCCGGCGAGCGGGTCGGCGTCGTCGTGGACTGCGACGGCCGGCACTGCGTCGTCGAATACAGTGATCTGCCTGCCCAGGCAGCCGCCGAGCGGCTCCCCGATGGCCGGCTCCGGTTTTACGCCGGCAGCATTGCAGTGCATGCCTTTGCGAAGACGTTTCTCGATCGGGTGGCTTCGCGGCACGACTCGCTGCCCCTCCATCTGGCCTTCAAGGCGGTGCCGTTCCTCGATGCCGATGGCCACCGTGTCGTGCCGACCTCGCCCAACGCCCACAAATTCGAGCGTTTCATCTTCGACCTGATGCCGCTGGCCAAGCGGGTGTGTGTCGTCGAAATCGAGGCATCCGACGGATTTGCCCCGCTGAAGAATCCGACCGGAGCCGCCAGCGACACAGCCGCCCACGTGCACGCTGCCCTCGTGGCCCACGCCCGCCGTCTCCTCGCGAAGGCTGGAATCAACGTCGCCGAAGGTGTCGATGTTGAACTGGCCGCGAATCGCATCATCGACGAGACTGATATCAAGGAACTGCTGGAGTCGGGCACGCGGCTCGACCGACCGATCGTGGTTGGCGGCTGACCCGACCCGCCATCTCGCCCCAACTCGCTTTCAGGAATCACTCGCAAGGAGAGACACCCCATGCTGCACGCGATCGTCATGGCCGGAGGATCCGGCACCCGCTTCTGGCCCGCCAGCCGCGCCGCCCTCCCCAAGCAGCTGCTCCCGCTGGCGGGAGCGACAACCCTGCTCGAAGACACGGTCGAGCGACTCGACGGCCTCGTGCCGCCCGACCGCGTGATGGTGGTCACGGCGGGCCGCCTGCTCGACGCGGTGCGGCGGCAACTGCCCCAGGTGCCGGAGGCGGGCCTCGTCGGCGAGCCCTGCAAGCGCGACACCGCTCCCTGCATCGGGCTGGCAGCGCTCCTCGTCTCGCGGCACGACCCCGACGCCATCATGGCCGTCATGCCCTCCGACCATGTGATCCGCCCCTCTGAGAGCTTTCGCGACGCGATCCGACAGGCCGCCTCTCTTGTCGAACAGTCTCCTGGCAGGCTCGTCACCTTCGGCATCAAGCCGACCTATCCTGCTGAATGCTTCGGCTACATCCAGCAGGGCACGAGACTCGAGAGTCCGACGGGCGGGGGC
The DNA here is from genome assembly GCA_040397635.1 of Pirellulales bacterium. Taxonomy (GTDB): domain Bacteria; phylum Planctomycetota; class Planctomycetia; order Pirellulales; family UBA1268; genus CAMCQY01. The sequence goes on along the minus strand of JBBAVO010000107.1, from coordinate 3,506 downwards.
ACACCGGCCGCCCAGGTGAACGCTGTGGCACAATTTCGTGAAAAGCCCCCTGCCACCGTGGCACAGGAGTATCTGGAGGCGGGCAACTACCTCTGGAATGGCGGCATCTTCGTCTGGAAGGCGGCCACGATCCTGGCTGCGCTCGCCGAGCGGCAGCCGGAGTGCCTTGCCCACCTCCACCGTATCGCCGACGCCTGGGACACCCCCGCCCGCGATCATGTGTTTGCGGAGGAATTTGCCGCCATCAAGGGAATTTCCATCGATTACGCGGTGCTCGAGCATGCCCGTGACGTGGTCGTCATCGAGGCGCCGTTCACATGGGACGACCTGGGCGGCTGGTCGGCCGTGGCCCGCCAGCGGGGTAGCGACGCCGACGGCAACACGGTCGTGGGCAAGCACTTGGGAATCGAGTCGTCGCGGACAATCGTGCATGCCGGAGATGACCATCTGGTCGTCACGATGGGCCTGACGGATATGCTGGTGGTACACACGCCCGATGCCACGTTGGTCGCCCACCGGGCCCACGAGGAGGCGGTGCGAAAAGTGGTTGCCGAACTCGAGAAACGGGGCTGGACAGAATTTCTATGAGCATCGCTTCACTCCCCCGGCTGCTGATGGCAGGCTGGCTCGTCTGGAGCCTGTGCTTCCCTGCATCTGTGCGGGCGGAGGAGATGCCGGTCGATTCCGCAAAGGCGACGCCGGAAAAGCCCGCGGCGACGAGCGACGCCGAATGGCTGAAGATCCTGCGACGTTCAAGCGATTCCCTGCAATGGTCCGACGACATCATCCGGCACGACTGGCGGCTGCAACGCCGTCCCGGCACCGATACCTGTCGCATCCTCGATCCGCGGGATGAGGTCGTGCACGAAGGATCGAGGCAGGCCTGCCTCGATGCGCTGACGACGCTCGAGCAGGCCGGGAAGGTTCCCGCGGTGAGCGGCCCCACGGTGATCGTGCTGCACGGCCTCGGCGAAGGCCGCCGTTCGATGCGGCCACTCGTGGACGCCCTACAGAAACAACTCGACGCCACGGTGCTCTCCTTCGGCTACGCCAGCACGAGCGCGGGCATCGACGACCACGGCCGTTCGCTTGCAGCCGTGATCAAGCATCTTCCTGCCGCCGACAGCATCAGCTTCGTCGGCCACAGCATGGGCAACCTCGTCGTGCGGCGGTGGATGGGTCTCGCCGCGGAGGAAGACCTCGCCCGCGTCCGCCGGATGGTGATGCTCGGCCCCCCCAACCAGGGCTCTGAACTTGCCCGCATGGTCGCGAAGATCAGCGTGCTGGCAGCCCTCTCCAACGGAGCCGCCCGGGAGCTCGTCCTCGAATGGAACAGGATCTCGCAGGATCTTGCCGTGCCCCCCTGCCCTTTCGGCATCGTGGCCGGTGGCAAGGGAGACGACCGGGGCTACAGCAGTTTCCTGGCAGGCGACGATGACGCGGTGGTCCGCGTCGAGGAGACGAAGCTGCCCGGGTCCGATGATTTCCTGCTCCTGCCGGTGCACCATGCGGCGATGATGAAAAGCCCGACGGTGCAGCGGGCCACCGCGGCATTCCTGAACACCGGCCGGTTTCCTGCTCCCGCTCTTCCCGCGGCCGTAGCGAAGTGATCCCTACGCGGCCTTCCATGCCAGACGACTCTCCTCCGCACGCCACGACAGCCGCTGCCATCCCCGCGGGCAGAGTCGCCGGCGTTGACTACGGCCGCAGGCGTATCGGCGTGGCGATCTGCGACACGCACCGCATCCTGTCGAGCCCGCTCTGCGTGCGACAGACCACAGGCGACAAGACCGCGGATGGAGCCTTCTTCCGAAAACTCGTCGCCGACGAGGCCATCGTCGGCTTCGTGGTTGGCCTGCCGATCCATGCCGATGGCACCGACAGCCGGATGTCAGTCGAGGTGGAACGGTTCGGCGGTTGGCTCGCGGCAGAGACGGGACTCCCAGTCGTGTTCCACGACGAGCGTTACAGCTCCCGCGAGGCGACGGGCCTGCTGGCCGGCTCGGGGCTGACACGCGGTCGGAAGAAGGCGCGGACCGACGCCATTGCGGCGCAGGTGGTGCTCTCCTCCTGGCTGGATGCGCAGGCACACGGTGGCGCCGACCTGCGGCCTGGCCCGCTCGATGCATGACCCGACGGCAGACCTCCTGAACACAGCAACCCCTGAATACCATGCATACCAAGAATACCAACCACGACACTGTTGCCTCCCCATCCATGTCGCGATCGGAGGCTACGCGGCTGGTCGTTGGCTGCGGCTATCTCGGCACGCGAGTGGCCCGCCGCTGGCTCGCCGCCGGGGACCGCGTGTTCGGCATCACCCGCAGCCCGGCCCGCGCGGCAGAACTCGCGGCGATCGGCATCACGCCGGTGGTGTGTGACGTGACCAGCGATCCGAACTCCCCGCCATGGGAAACGCTGCGAGAACTCCCCCCCTTTCACACGGTCTTTTGGGCCGTGGGATTCGACCGCACCAGCGGCACGACCCATCGCGACGTGCACGTCGCCGGCCTGGACCGTCTGCTCGATGCGTTGCAGGGCTCGCCGCGGGTAATCCTGTCGAGTTCCACGGGCGTGTGGGGCGATGAAGGCGGTGGCGTTGTCACCGAGGAGACGCCCACGAACCCCAGCCGTGAGGCGGGCCATGTGCTCGTGGAGGCGGAGTCGCTCCTGCGCAGCCACGCGAAGGGGCCGGGGGTGGCGCTGCGGTTCGCCGGTCTCTACGGCCCGGACCGCCTGCCGCGGCTCGACGATCTCCGCGCCGGCCGGCCGATCGCGGCTGATCCCGAAAGCTGGCTCAACCTGATCCACATCGACGATGCGGCTGCCGTCGTGTGTGCGGTGGCCGTGGCAGCCACGCCAGGGCCGCTCTACGTTGTTTCAGATGGGCATCCCGTCCTGCGACGCGACTGGTACGGCCATCTGGCCGCCATCACCGGCAGCCCGTCACCACACTGGGAGCCGTCCCTGCCACGGGCTCGCGGTGCCGACAAGCGGGTCGATCCCGCCCTGCTCTTCCGCGACCTGTCGATCCCGCTCGCCCACCCCGATCCGCTCCGCGGCATCGAGGAAGTGCTCGGGGGCTGAGAAACGCGAATCCGACACCGTGGGGACAAGTTTTCAACTTGTCAGATGCACCGGCACCCCGTGGGGACAAGTTTTTAACTTGTCAGATGCACCGCCCCCCGTGGGGACAAGTTTTTAACTTGTCAGATGCACCGCCCCGGATTCCACAAGTTAAAAACTCGTGGCCACACGGGTCGAACTCCTCCGGCCACGCCCCACGTGTCGGGCCACACGGGTCGAACTCCTCTGGCCACGCCCGCCGCGGCCAGAAGGTTTTCAGGACGTCGCGTCTTTCTACTGCAGCACCGGCACCGGCGCGGGCCGTGGGGCCTCCGCCGGACGGCTGGTGCGGGCAAGGCCCGCCGCGCCACCTGCCAGCGAGTTCAGGTAGTCGGCCGTGACGCTCATCGCCTCATTGAAGTAGAAGTCTCGCTTCACGA
>JBBAVO010000106.1:2217-9649 GCA_040397635.1 Pirellulales bacterium | reverse complement strand
TCCACGGCTACAATCGTCCCCAGATCGACCCCACCGACCCCTGGCAGTTCAAGAATTTTCTGTTGACCGACGGCGACTGAAGTCCCCGCAACCAGCAGCCTTCCTGCGCCACGAGCGAGCGGCGAAGGGATCGGCATGAGGATTCCGAGCATTAGGCTATCCTGCCGTAGCGAGGAAACTCATGCCGTCCCTGAGCCCTGCACCCACGAACCCTGCCCCTCCGTGATTCCAGGACGAACCCATGAACCAAAAACAACTGCTTGATCTCGCCAAGAAACACGGCACGCCCCTGTTCGTCGTGGACCACGACGAACTCCGCAAGAACTACGCCCTGTTCCGCAAGCATTTCCCGCGGGTGCAGATCTACTACGCCGTGAAAGTCAACAGCGACGCGGCAATCGTGAAGACGTTCTACGAGCTCGGCGGCAGCTTCGACGTGGCGAGCATGCAGGAGTTTCACACGGTTCACCAGAACATCGCCAAGCTGCCGGCGAAGCAGCGGCAGGACTTCATCTGGGACAAGATCATCTACGCCAACCCGATCAAGCCGATCGAGACGCTGGAGGAACTTGACCGCTACAAGCCGCTGGTGACCTACGACAACCATGAAGAGGTCAAAAAGATCGCGAAGCATGCGCCGCACGCCGGCCTCGCCCTGCGGCTACGGGTGCCCAACACCGGCTCGATGGTGGAGCTGTCGAGCAAGTTCGGCGCGCTCCCCGGTGAGGCGGTGGACCTGATCGCCTACGCCCACGACAACGGGCTCACCGTCGAGGGGCTTTCGTTCCACGTCGGCAGCCAGTGCACAAATCCCGAAAACTATATTCAGTCGATCCACCTCTGCGCCAGCATCTTCGCCGAGGCGAAGTCACGGGGCTTCAACCTCAAGCTGCTCGACATCGGTGGCGGATTCCCTGCAGCCTACGACGCGAGCGTGCCCAAGTTCAGCGACCTGGCCAAGAAGATCAACCACGAACTCGACCGGCTGTTCCCGAAGGAGATCGAAATCCTCGCGGAACCGGGGCGATTTCTCGTGGCCTCGGCGGGTTACGCCGTGTCGAAGATCATCGGCAAGGCCGTGCGAAACGACAAGCTCTGCTACTACGTCAACGACGGCGTCTACCACACCTATTCGGGTGTGATCTTCGACCACTGCACCTACCACATGAAGAGCTTTAAGAAGGGGGCGACGCAGATCTGCGCGGTCTTCGGGCCCACCTGCGATGCGCTCGATACGATCAGCCTCGCGGAGCAACTCCCCGAACTGGAACTCGGCGACTATCTCTACAGCGACAACATCGGCGCCTACTCCGCCGCCAGCTCCACCCACTTCAACGGCTTTCCGCCCGCGAAAATCGTGCACGTCAATCAGTAGCGGGGCATGAACGGGGCATGGGCAAGTTACAAACTTGCCCCCACGAGGCAAAGGCACATGAGCGGTACGGCAATCTCTTCGTGGGGACAAGTTTGTAACTTGTCCAAATACCGACGCCGATTCCGCAAGTTGAAAACGTGCGGCCACGGGTCGACTGGTATTCCCGCTACGGCCGCACCGCCTCGATGAGGTGGTAGGTCTTCACAGACTCGCGCGCCACGTCATTCCATGCGTTCGGCAGGTTCTCGACATACCACGTCGGCTGCTTCGTCACGATCAGCAACGTGCCCCCGGGTGCCAGCGCCCGATAGGCGGCCTCCACGAAGACTTCGGCGATGCGAAAGTCGGCGTAATAGGGTGGGTTGGCCAGGGCGAGATCGTAGCTGCCTGGCTCAGGCACATTCCCATCGCACTCAAGCGCCACGGTCAGGTTGTCGAGGCTGTTCATCGCCGCTCCCCGCTGCGTGCATTCCACGGCGCGGGCGGCCGCATCGAAGGCATGCACGTGCACACTCTTGTCACGGGCTGCCAGCCCCATCGCCACGCAGCCTGAGCCGCAGCCGATGTCGACAACGCGGGTATCCGCCGCCAGATCTACGGCGTTCAAGAGATGGCGGGCGCCGGGATCGATCCGCCGATGGGCAAACACGCCCGGCCGAGTCACGGCCTTGAGCAGTCGGTCGCGGTCACGAAACACAAATTCAGACGAGAAGTCGCGAATCTTTGTCAGTTCGCGGGTCTTTTCCACGATGTAGGCCACGGTGTCGCCGGCGGCCGCGGGCCGGACGCGGACCGTCTCGCCCGTCTCCGCGAGCTGCTCCCTCAGCCAGTTGTCGTGGGCGTTGTCGATCGCCGCCACGAGCCGGCCGCCGATCGCGAGTTGCTGGAACGCCGCCTGGAGAATGTCGCGTGACAGCTCCGCCTCACCGTTTTTCGAGAGCGGGAGAACAGCGAGATCGTAGGGGCCCGGCGGCATATCCGCGGCACAGGCGGCATGCAGCCCGGGCGGTGGCGACTCCCAGGCCGCGACGGCCGCAGCCTGCGGAAAGAGGTCGAGAAACCAGACGGTCACTCGGGCAACGGGATCCGCCTCAGCCAGTTCAAAGGCCGCCTGCCCGCGACCGGCCGTCGTACAGATCACCCGCCGTTCACCCTTCGGCTGGCCATCGGCGGCCAGCAGGGCTCGGGCGACATCGAGGGCGTGTGCTTCAGCTGGACGGGCGGGAAGGGCGATGGGCATGATCCCAAGAGCATAACGCCAGATCGACCGCCTCGCTCCCGGCCGACGGTCATTCCGGCCGCTGCGGCCGCTGTGGCCTCTCTCCACCGGCGCCACCCGGGCCATCCGGGCCGCCGAAGCCTCCCGGCCCGCCGGGGCCGCGTTCACCCCGTCCACCAGGACCGCCGGGCCCACCGCCGCCCAGACCGCCCCGCATCCGCTGGATCTCTGCCGCGAACTTGGTCAGCTCATCGCGGTCGAGCTTGCCATCGCCATCGGCATCAAACTTCATCGCATGCTCGACGAACCGCTCGGGCGAGGGTGGTCCTCCCGGTCCGCCACCGCCCGGTCCGCCACGGCCCTCACGGGAGCCAGGACCCGCTCGCCCCTCACGGGGACCGCCGGGACCTTGGCCCTCTCGGACACCACCCGGGCGCTCAAACGAGCCGCCGCGACCGGGAGTTCCCTCCGGCCGTTCAGGCGGCTGGGCAACCGAAACCGTTACAAGGGATGCGGCAGTCATAGCCGCGGCCACCATCATCGCGATTCCGGGCATGCGTCTCATCACAGACTCCTTGGAAAGCGGCACTGGAAACCCAGTGTGAAACGGGGCGGAAGCGCCCGGCGACGGCATCTCACGCAGGTTCGTGTCGATATCTTCAACGGCCTGCGGCGACAAAAGTTCTGCTCGGCCGGGGCATGTGCCAGCCCCACAGAGATGGCAAACCGGCGTCACTTGAGATATTCGTTCGACCAGGTACTGAAGAGATCGCCACGCTTCACGCGGGCCGCATCCTCCCGCATCACCTCGGGCGTGCGGCGGATGACCCGCGTCGTGCCGTGTCGGCCGCGGCGATACCGCGAATGAGCCCGAGCAGCTGGTCCGGTGTTTCGTGGCGGCACTGCCGTCCGCATCTGCGGCTCGCTGCCGGGCTCGGGCATCGGCACCGCCGGCACCGTTGCCAATGCCGCCGGCGGCTGGGCATGAGCAGTGGCGGCCCACAGCATGCCCGCAACGATGCCAGCGATCACGGTCACCCGCATGGCAGACCTCATTTTCCAGCCTGCTCAGGCAGCGGCTCGAGCGTGAGCGGATCCCGCAGCGGTAGGTGCTTCACCTTGCCACCGAAGAAGTCGTTCATGCTGGCCCGCTTCTCGAGGTCGCCGGGAGCGATGTTCTCCCAGTCGCCCACCACGAGAATCGCCATCTTCTCGGGGTCGAGGTGCTTCTGTGCCACACGCTTGAGATCCTCCCTCGTCACGGCCCGCACCTTGTCGCGGAATGTCTTCCAGTAGTCCTTCGGTCGCTTCGTCCACTCGTCGTTGACGAACACCCGCAGCATCTGCGGCCGGCTCTCGAACTGCCGAGGGAAGGTCTCGATCAGGCTGGCCTTGGCCGTCTCCAACTCGTCGTCGGTGACGAGTTCATTCCGCATCTTCGCGATCTGTTCCATCACGATCTTGGCGGCGAGCGCGACGGTGGCATTCTTGCTCTCAAATCCGGCGCGGAAGTCGCCGGGATAGAAGACTCGGGGCGTGAGTGACGACCGCACCGAATAGGCGAGCCCTTCGTTGCTTCGAACCTGCTGCATCAGCCGGCTCGTGAAACCACCGGCACCGAGAATCTCGTTGAGCAGGAGGAACGGGATCGCGTCGGGATCATCTCGCGTGATCGCGCGGCTGCCCATCACCACCTTTCCCTGCGGAATCTCCTTCGGCACGTGGTAGAGGCCGGGTTGCAGCACCGCCGTGGGCGCGACCGGATCGGCCACCGGCCCGCCCCGCTCCCAGCCGGCAAGCGCCTTCTCGAGCTTGCCGAGCATCTCTTTCTCGTCGAAGTCGCCAGACACCGACACGATCATGTTCCCCGGATGGAAGATGCGGCGATGCATCTCTGCGAGCCGATCCCGGGAGATCGCCGCCACCGTGCGGTCGGTCGGCTCCGACGCCTCGAAGTGATCGGTGCCGTAGACGAGCCGCTTCCACTCCCGCGAGAGGATCGAAGAGGCATCGTCGTTCCGCTGCTTGAGCGATTCGAGCACCCGGCCCCTTGCCGTCCCCAGTCTCTGCTCGTCGAAGGCAGGCGTGCGGAGCATGCTGAGGAAGAGCTTCAGGCTCTCGTCGAAGTTGCTCTTGAGGCAGTTCATCGTGGCGGCGGTGAACGTTTCATTGGCGGCGACGCCCACGTCGGTGGCGAGAAAGTCGAGCGACTCATCGAGTTCCGACGCCTTCATCGTCGCCGTGCCACCCTCCCGAACCATCCGTGCTGTCATCGAGGCGAGGCCGGGGACGTCGGCCGGATCGAGCGACGCTCCGCCCTTGAACGTCACGACGAGATTCACGAGCGGAAACTCGTGCGACGGGGCGAGATAGACAACCGTGCCATCGGCCAGCGTGCGGCGAAACGTGCTCGCATCGGGTGGCTCGAAGGCAAGCGGCGCAAAGACGATCTGTTCGGGCCTCTTAGGAACACCAGCGGGAACTCCAGCAGCGGCGGCTGCCACGGCCGTTGTTGCCGCGGCAGCCGGCGCTCCGCCCGCTTTCGCCGCGGCGGCTGCCGATGCCGATGCCGTCGCAGGCGGCTCCGAACGCGCGCCGTTCCGCGGCGCAAAGAGCACCAGTCCGGTCACACCGATTGCCAACAGGATTGCCAAGACCCGCATGTTCATGACTGTGTCGCCTGTTCCTTATTTTGAGGGTGCGCCAGATGTCGCCCCAGATGTCGCCCCAGATGATGTCCCAGACGGTGCCCCAGATGTGATCCCAGACTTCAACTCTGCCGCCACCCGCCGGTAGACCGCCACGCTGCGGTTGGCAGGCGAGAAATACTTATTGGCCACGCGTTTGATGTCGGCGGCCGTGACCGCCTCGTACTTCTTCGGCCCGTTGTTGATCTCCTGCCAGTCGAGCAGCGTCTCGAAGAAGGCCAACTGGACGAGGAGCGACATGTTGTTCTCGAGCCGCCGATAGTTGCCCGCAGCCACCCGGTTCTTCACCTTGCGGAGTTCCCGCTCCGGCACCTCCCCGGCCTGCAGTTTCGCAAGCTCTTCATACCAGGCCTTTTCGAGCTGCTCAGGGGTCGCCTCGCCGCGGGTCTCAGCCTCAAAGGAGAAGAGCCCGGCGTATTTGCGGGTGTCGGAGGCCGTTCGAGCCGAGCCCGCGATCGCCCGGCCCTCGACCAAGCCGGTATAGAGCCGACCGGTTCGCTCGTTGAGCAGTTCGGAGAGCATGTCGAGCGGATAGCTGTCGGCGTGGCCGGCAGGCACCGTGTGGTAGCGGATCTCGACGGCTGGCGGCACGTCGCCCTCGGCATTCATCCGCTGCTCGGCAATCTGATCGACCTCCAGTGTCACGACCGGCGGCACCGGCTTCGTGCCCGGATCGAGCCGCGAGAAATAGCGGGTGATGAAGGCCTTCGCCACCACGGGATCGAAGTCGCCCACCACGACACCAAACAGGTTGCCGGGGCGGTAGTAGACATTCCAGTAATCCATCGCCTGCTCGAAGGTGTAGCTGTTCAGATCGCTCGGCCAGCCGATAACGGGCCACGAGTAGCCGCACGATTCCCAGAACATGGCGTCAAACTGTTCCTGAAAGCGGCCCGTCGGCGTGCTGTCGGTGCGGAGCCGCCGCTCTTCGTGCACCACATCCCGCTCGGAATAGAACTCGCGAAACACGCTGTTGTTGAGCCGGTCGCTCTCCATCCAGGCCCAGAGTTCCAGCTTGTTGGCCGGCACGGTGATGAAGTAGCAGGTGAGATCGTGGCTGGTGAACGCGTTCATGCCGCTGCCGCCGGCCTTGGTGTAGACCTGATCGAATTCGTCCTTGACGATCGTGGCTGCCGCTGGGCCTCCCTCACCGCGGCCCTGCTGGGCGCGGATCAGCGCGTCGAGCCGGCCGCGAAGCACCCGCAACTCCTGCGTGTCGTTGGCGGGATCCCAGGCATCGGCGATCTCGCCGCGTTTGAGACGGTCGTACTGCTTGGTCCAGACGATTCGATTGATCTCGTCGCGAACAGCCTTCTGTTCGGCGCGATACTTCGCGTCACGATCAGCGTCGCGGGTGCCGATCGTGTCGGTCCCCTTGAACATCATGTGTTCGAAGAAGTGGCTGATGCCGGTGATGCCGGGACGCTCATTGACGCTCCCCACTTTCGCCACCCAGCCCGCACTGACCACGTTGGGCTGATCGCGGCGTGGCACGAGCAGAAACCGCATGCCATTGTCGAGCTTGAACTCCTCGACGGCGACCTGCTGCGCCCGCGCCGGCGGAGACAGCAGAACACCGCTTGGCAGCAGCAACAGGATCAGCAGCAAAGAGCGAAGGACGTGCTTGGACATGACGGAAGCTCCGAGGTATCTCGACGATGACCAGCGTTATACCCCGCACCGGAAAAACGCGATATTCCAATCGACGAGGGCGGGCTCCCCGAACACCGAAGCGTGGCTGGCTTCACGAAAAACACGCCATCGTGCAATCCTGTTCGGTACGACATGTGCTGCCCCCCGTGGCGGCACGTTTTTACCTTGTCCGTTGCCCCGGCACGGATTCCACAAGTTAAAAACTCGTGGCCACGATCAACCAGCGCAGGCTGAATACGAAACCCGACTGACCGGCAGATCACTTATGCCCCACACCCAGCGCCCACTGCACGAGCGTGAGTGCGATCTCAAACACGATCAGCCCCACGATCGCCCATTCCACCCGCAAGGCCCGCCGGTTCTGCAGCAGTTCAAGCGCCGTCTCCGCAGTCCGCGAGATGAGGTTGAGCTTGCTGTGCAGGGCCGCAAACCGCTCGCGGATCTCGAATTCGTCGCGGAGCCGCGCCCAAAGCCGCT
>JBBAVO010000106.1:0-2117 GCA_040397635.1 Pirellulales bacterium | reverse complement strand
GCCGCAAACCGCTCGCGGATCTCGAATTCGTCGCGGAGCCGCGCCCAAAGCCGCTCGAGTTCGGGGTGATCCCAGAGCAATTCGGGCGAATCGTCCACGCGGGTGCCGGCCACGACGCGGTGTTCGGCGAGCAGCGCGACACCGAGATTGTGGAGCAGTTCGCGGGCCGCCCGCCCGCCGCGGCCCCAGTGGTCGAGGTTCACGGCAAAGGGCTCGATCCGCTCGAACTGCCGCTCGATCCCCTTCTCGTGATGCGCCAGCGACACACTCTTGGCCATGACGTCGGCAACGAGTTGCAGCTTGTGGAGCGACCCATCGGCCAGCACGAGCGTGTTTCGCTCGATCGTCTCCTTGCCAGCTGGATCGAGGCGGATGTCGAGCACTTCCGTCTCTCGTTCAACCTGCGGGAAGGGCTGCCGGATGTGGGGGCCGATCTGGCGGAGATACTCGGTGATGCCGGCGGGAGCGGCGTCGAAGAAGACCACCGCGCCGTAGCGAAAGAGGAAGGCCACTCCGCCGCCGGCTGCGGAATGTGCCGCCAGCGAGCCGCCGGTCAGCGAGCCGATCAGTTCGACGGCCAGCGGCGCGGCCCCGGTGCGGTCGGTCGAACCGAGCGCGGCCAGATCGATGCCGTTGCCTGCCAGCACGGCCTGCGCGCGGAAGCTTGCCTGGCCGTGGCTCGAGGGCGACGCGACCGCCGCGGTTGAGATGGTGTTTGATTCGTCTGTCATGGTGGTGCCATCACGATGATCGTTCAACATGCTGCCATTTCAGCCAGGTGTCCACTTGCCGCGACCTGCCGGCAGTCGCAGGCCGTTCCTCAGAACCGACTCCCGCTCGCCCTCCGAGCATACTCTTTCTGTGGTGGCCTCCCATGTTCCAGCGTCGCATGTACGAAGGAGTAGCGTCCCATGGCATCAATCGACCGTTCCGACCCGGTGATTCTGAGCCACGTGCTTGCGGAACACCGCGATCTCTTTCATCTCCTCCTCTCCGTCCGAACGGCCCTCGCCGCCGGAGGACCGCCGACAGTCGAGCGGCAGACCGACGTGCTCGAGTCGATGCACGCCCTCCGCGATCATCTCCGGGATCACTTCGCCCAGGAGGAACTGGGTGGATTTCTCGAGGAATCGGTCACACGCATCCCGAGGCTGTCAGCCGCCGTGCAAGCGATTCTCGGCCAACATCCGGGCCTGCTCTCAGACCTGAATCATGTGATCGATCATCTCGAGGCGGCTCCCACCGATCCCGGGGCATGGGAACGTGCCCAGCACGACTTCGAGGCTTTTTCGGTCCGGATGACGGCCCACGAACGGAGTGAAAACGCCGTTGTGCAGGCGGGCTACAACGAGGATCTCGGACTGATGGAGTGACCGGCGTCTGGAGTGACCGGCGTCCCGGGGCTACGCATCGGAGATGTGTCGCGGATCAAGTGGCCGTGGCACGAATGTCACATCGAGAGGTGTCACCTTCCCGATCCGCTCGATATCGACGAGCACAGGCTGCCCGTCAGCGGACGCATCGGTGGGGAAGCCGACGAGTTGCACCCGCGGTGGCCGAATCAACAGCTTCTGGGGCTGCAGCCGATACCGCACGGTCGTGTCACCGTTCTCCGGCCGTTCCTCGATCTCGACTTCCCGGCATGTGGTGATGGCTTCTGTCAACGTCGACAGCAGGCGGGGTCGCGCGGCGTAACGGGCCGGATCTCCCCCCGCGATGTGAAATACATTACGGGCCTCTTTGAGCTGTTCAAGCATGGCTGGCGGCACTTCCCGCTCGATCTTGTGCCGCAACGATTCGATACCCGTCCAAAGCACCGTGCCCTCGAAAGTCTTCAACAGGTCACGGCCCATCGAAAAGGCGACGAGTTCGAGCAGCGTGAGCGGCTCGGCTGGAATCTGTCTGCCGGAAGCCGCGGGCTTCGAGAGCTGCCAGCCGTATTTGCGGTCTCCCGGCAACTGCGCATGAACAACCGGATAGCCGCAGGAGAGCAGAAAGTCGCAGTCGCGATGGAGCGTTCGCACCGACAGCCGCGTGAGCCCTAGCCGCTCCTTGAGCATGGCGATCAGCGACTGGTCATCGAGCGGCTGTCGGGTCGTGGATAGAATCTCAAGCAG
>JBBAVO010000105.1:0-9738 GCA_040397635.1 Pirellulales bacterium | reverse complement strand
GACGAGACGCTGGCCGTCTTTGCAACGGGAGCCGGCACATGGCTGGCAAACTGGGCAACCCAGGTGCTGGGCGACTGACCCGTGTACCCGGACTGGAGGGCGAGTTTTTGGCCGTCAGGCCCGATCAGCAGGGCACTGGGAAACGTGCGGACGCCGTATTTGATGCAGACCTGCGAACGCTCGGAGCGGACCGCCTGGGAAATCCCGTGCTGCGGCAGGTCGATCATGAGCAGCACGACCCGGCCTTCGGCCCAGTCGAGGAACGTGTCGGTCGCCAGGACGTTCTCTTCAAGCGTCCGGCAGTGGGGGCACCAGTCGCTCCCGGTGAAGATCGTGAGGACCGGCCGGCCCGTCTCCTGGGCCGTTTCCATGGCCGTCTCGTAGCTGGTCAGCCAGCGATCGGAAGCGGATGCCAGACTGCCGGAAAACGCGGTGGCAACCAGAAATGCGGCAGCGACCAGCCCCAAGGCCGGGAATCGAGAGGCCGGTGCACGGCCATTCCAAATGGTCTGGGGGAAGAGGCTCAAGGACAACCGCCGAAGGCGGACTGCGTTGCGGACACTGATCATGACTTGCTCCCCGTAAACGACCCCTTCTGTCATCGGGCAGAAGTGGGCGTCTCCAAGAGGTTTCGTTTCTGAGTGATCCAAGGAATCCGAGGAAATCCCGCGAACTCCAGGCTTCGAACCTAGCGGCAAGCCAAAAATCCGTACAACGCGCCATCCACCCCATATTGCCCAAACCACCGAACACGCCTGTTTGCGTCGGTTTTGTTGGACTTACGACGAATGCTGCGCCCCTCCCGGCAGGGGTGCGAAAGCCGCGAGGCCCGCCGGGTTTCCGGCGGGCCTCGCTTTGAGACATTGGTGTCAGGCGGCAAGGCACGGACCGTGGAGGCCATGCAGCCGTCAAACTAGAACTGCCAGATCGCGTCGCAGCCGCCGTAGAGCTGACCGTACTTGTCGAAGTTCGAGCCGAACGGGAGATTCCCGTTCGCCTTGTCCGGCGTGTACCAGTCGTACCGCAGCTCAGGCCGGATGATCCAGTTGTTGGTCGGCTTCCAGTTGAGGCCGTAGGACATCTGCCAGAAGTTGCCCTGGAAACCGGTCGCCGAGTTCGGCACGCCGAACAGGGCGTTCCGAAGACCCGAGTAGACGCGGTAGCCGTTGTTGTCGCGGAACCACTCGAACCGCATGCCGCCGACCAGGGTCTCGCTGAAGTTGTAGAACAGGTACTGGTTGACGCCATACCACAAGGCCGTGCCGGGCTGTGCCTGGTTCAACGTGTCGGGCGTGCCGGCATTGAATTGCCAGCCGTTGTCGTTTTGGAACACGTAGGTCACCTTGTCGTTCAGCTCGTTCGTGTAGACCGTGCTGAACATCGAGCGGTTGCCCACGGCGTTCGAAGCGAAATTCGCCAGTTCGTTGCCGCTGGTTGCGGCGATGGTCAACGCCTGCTTCTCGTCGGAGCTCTTCATCGTCGCACCACCGAGGAACGCAGCGTTGCTGTTCGCGCCCGGGTAGCCTGGGTTGGAGGCCGGGCCGAGGATGTTGATGGGATCACTGAAGTTGTCCCAGCCATTCGTGATACCGGCATACAACGTCAACTGGTCGTTGGCCTTGTAGGTGTCGAGGATACCGGTGTGGGTGAACGGCTCGCCGTATTGCATCGTGTAGGCGTGCGTGTAGAAGAAGTTGCCGATGGCCGGAACAACTTCATACCCGATGATCGTGTAGAAGTGGCCGACCTTCACGGCATGGTCGCCGTAGCCCGCTTCCGCATAGAGCTGCGGCATGGCCAATCCGTAGTAGCGATTGCCCCACGAGGGCTGGCCTGGCAGCGTCTGGTTGAGCAGATTGGCGTCCAAACCACGGGCCGTCGTGTAGATGTAGTCGGTGCCGTAGAGCAGGTCGACGCGACCGCCCCAGTCAAAACCGCCGTCTTCGGTGTCGAGCACCTTCTCGTTGACGAGGTAGAGCTGGTTCATCTGGCCCTGCCAGTTGCGGTCGTTGAACGTGATGGGGCCGTTGAACGGGCTTCCCCAGCCGTTGCCGCCGATACCGGCATTGATCCAGCCGTAGGTGGCGATGCCACGCTCTTTCAAGAACTCAGTCTCGAGGTAGCGGTTCGGCACGGCCGTCTCGGCTTCTTCCTGGGCCTCCTGCGGCGGCAGCGCCCGCAACTGGTAGGCATCTTCCTGAGGCACGTTGGGCACGACGGGGGCCTGAGCGAGCGCGGTGCTGACAGTCAGCAGACCCGCAGCCACCCAGAGCGGCAGTTTGAAGCGAAGGCATCGCATGATTTTTATGGCTCCCAAGTCAACGGTGTGATTCGCACGGTGTGCGAGGGCGTGAGTGAAACAAACCGGGAGTCGCACGTGCCACGTCCGCCGCTACGGACACGCATTCCCCCCTAACCATTGACTGGTATCGCCCCATGTGCCCTGGAAGCTGTGGCCGTGGTTTGCGAGCCCGCAAGGTTTCCCCGGCCGACACGCGGCCCGGCAGACCTTGCGGACTGGGTCGGGAACGCCGGCGGATTTGGCCGATGTCAGCCGGCGGAGGCGAGGGCGCCTTCCAGCAGGGCCGCCACGAAACGCTCGGGAGAGAAGGCCTCGAGATCGTCGGCCGATTCGCCCAGCCCCACGAACTTCACCGGCAGGCCGAACTGCTCCGTCACTGGCACGATGACGCCGCCGCGGGCCGAGCCGTCGAGCTTGGCCAGCACGATGCCGGTGCAGCCAGCCGCCTCCTTGAAGCCCTTGGCCTGCGAGAGGGCGTTCTGTCCGGCTGTGGCATCGATCACGAGCAACACCTCGTGCGGCGCGTCGGGAATCTGTTTGGCGATCACGCGGCGGATCTTGGAAAGCTCCTGCATGAGATTCGACTGCGTCTGCAGCCGGCCAGCCGTGTCGATGATGCAGACGTCGAACGATCCCTCCAGGGCCCGCGCCACGGCGCGATGGGCAACGCTGGCCGGATCGCAGCCGGGCTCACCCCGGACGATCTCGGCGCCGAGCCTGCCGGCCCACATCGAGAGCTGCTCGACGGCCGCCGCACGGAAGGTGTCGCCCGCCCCGAGCACCACCCGCTTGCCTTCCCGCGTGAAGAGCCTCGCCAGCTTCGCAATCGAGGTGGTCTTGCCCGATCCGTTGACCCCCGTGACGAGGATCACTGTCGGCCCTGAGGTGGCCATGGCCACCGCCGCCCCGGTCTGCTCGAGCCTGCCAAGGAGTTGCCGCCGGATCGAATCGATCACGACCTCGGGGTCGACCACGCGGGCCCGCAGCCGCTCCCGCACGTCGACGACGATCGCCTCGGCCGCGGCCGGCCCCATGTCGGTGCGGATGAGCGCGGCACGAAGCTCCTCCAGAAACTCTTCGTCAACCAGCCGCCCCTCGCGCTTGAAGAGGTCGCGGACGTCGGTGTTGAGCACCCGCGCGGTCTTGGCGAGTCCGGCCCGCAGGCGGTCGAGCAGGCCACCGCCAGACCGTGCGGCCGGCTCCGCCGGGGAATCATCACCTGTGGACTGCGTCTCCGCCGTCGGTGCGGGTGTGTCGGTCGTGGGCTTGCGGCCGAAGCGAAAGAGTGCCATCGAGAGTCTTTCTGTCAGGAGGCCGCCGGGGCGTCGTCTGCGGGCACGCCATCGCGTTCGGCCAGCAGCCGCCCGAGAATGCCCGCCACGAACCGCGGCGAAGCCTCGGTGCCATAGCGACGGGCCAGTTCGATCGCCTCGTCCACCACAACAGGGCCCGGCGCGTCGGTGTGCAGGAGTTCAAAGACCGCCAGCCGCAGGACGGCCCGGTCGGTGGCCGCCATCCGAGACACCCGCCAGTTCTGGCTGCGGGCGTCGAGTTCCGCGTCGAGCGCGGCCTGCTCGGCCTGCACGCCCTCCACGAGCGACCGGGCGAAATTCACGAGCGGGGCAGCGCGGAGTCGGCCCTTGAGGAACCTTTCAACCTGCTGCAATCGTTCGAGTTGCTCCTGCTCCGTGCTGGGGTTCGCCTCGAGTTGATAGAGCGACTGAAGGGCGACCTCACGGGCTCGGCTGCGGCTGGGCATGGAGATGGAAACGCGGGGGTGATGCGGCGAAGCTGTCAGGAACCAGTCGGGCAGGAACCGGAACGACCGGGAAGCGATCCCATGATCGAGATCATGAGCGAGATCATCTCGATGGCCGCTGCGGCACACTCGGCGCCCTTGTTGCCGCCGCCAGCGTAGCCCGTGGCAGCATCGCCGCCGGCCCGGGCGAGAGCCTGCGCGAGGGTATCGCAGGTGAGCACGCCGAACAAGACAGGCAGCCCGCGGGCGCGGGCGATGGCCTCGATGCCACAGCCCACGGCGCGGGCGATGTGCTGGTCGTGCGTCGTCTCGCCGCGGATGATCGCGCCCAGGCAGAGCACCGCGGCGTAGCGGCCGCTCGCTGCCAACTGATCGGCGATGAAGGGCAGTTCGAAGGCCCCCGGCACCCAGGCCACATCGATGCGGTCGGCGGGCAGTCCGGCCGCCACGAAGGTGGCGACGGCCCCGTCGAGCAGCCGGCGGGTGATCGACTCGTTGTAGCGGGAGACGACGACAGCCACCCGCGCGGCGGGCGACAGACGGTCATCATGGCCCTGGAAGACGTTCACGCCGGTACTCATGACAGGTGGCTCATGACTTCAGGCTCATGAGGAATTCGCTGTTCGACTTCGTCTTCAGCAGGCGGTTGACCAAGAGTTCCATGGCATCGGTGGGGTTCATCTCACCGAGCACTCGCCTCAGCACGCAGACCCGTCGGTATTCGTCGGGCTCCATCAGCATCTCCTCCCGGCGGGTACCGGAGCGGTTGATGTCGATGGCAGGGTAGATCCGCTTGTCAACGAGCCGGCGGTCGAGCACGATCTCGTTGTTACCGGTGCCCTTGAACTCCTCGAAGATCACGTCGTCCATCTTGCTGCCGGTGTCGACCAGCGCCGTGGCGATGATCGTCAGCGACCCCCCCTCCTCCACCTTGCGGGCACTGCCGAAGAACCGCTTCGGCCGCTGGAGGGCATTGGAGTCAACGCCGCCGGAGAGAATCTTGCCTGAGTTGGGCACCTCGGAATTCCAGGCCCGGGCCAGCCGCGTGATGGAGTCGAGGAAGATCACGACATCGCGGCCATACTCCACCAGCCGTTTGGCCTTCTCCTGCACCATGTCGGCCACCTGCACGTGGCGACTGGCGTTCTCATCGAACGTCGAACTGATCACCTCGCACGACGGCCCCCGCACCTGCCGCTCCATGTCGGTCACCTCTTCGGGCCGCTCGTCGATGAGCAGCATGAAGACGTAGGCCTCGGGGTAGTTGGCCAGCACCGCCTTGGCCATCTTCTGCAGCAGGATCGTCTTGCCGGCGCGGGGCGGGCTCACGATCAGGCCACGCTGGCCGAAGCCGATCGGCACGATCAGATCGACCACCCGCATCGCGACCTCTTCGGGCGTCGTCTCCATCACGATCCGTTCGTCGGGGTGGAGCGGCGTGAGGTCGTCGAAGAAGACCCGCGTCGAGAGCTTGGCCGGATCCTCGCCGTTGATCGCCTCGACCCGCAGGAGCGCGAAATACCGTTCGCTCTCCTTGGGAGGCCGGATCTGACCGGCGATGCTCATGCCGTTGCGGAGGCCGAAGCGGCGAATCTGGCTGGGCGAGACATAGATGTCGTCGGGGCACGACAGGTAGTGATGCTCCGGGCTACGGAGAAAGCCGAATCCATCCGGCAGGATTTCCAGCGTGCCTTCGCCGAACATCAGGCCGTTGAGCTTCACCCGCTCCTTCAGGATCCGGAAAACGAGGTCGTTCTTCTTGACTCCGGTCACATCCCCGACGTCTTCCTGCCGTGCCAGATCGACCAACTCCTGCATCGACAGCTTCTGCAGGGCCGTGATGTGCGTGTCCCCCTTCTTCAGCGACTCGTAGTGTTCGCTGATGTCGGCGCCGTCCTTCACCTCCGCGGCAATCTCCTCCGCGAGCGACATCGGTTCGCGGTCAAGGTCGTCGTGGGGATTGGCATCGGACGGAGACATGGGCTAGCTTTCGGCGCGACGGAGGGCCGCGGAGTGGAGCGAGAGGGAGAACCGGAGGCGGGATAGCGAAGCGGAGGCGGGATAGCGAAGCGGAGGCGGGATTAGAAGCGGAGTGGGGGCGGGGAGGTCGATCCCTGCCATGGTGGACAATCCACGCTGAACATGGGAGAAAACCAGCCGAATCACCCCCGCTACAGCGTTGTCGCCAATCAGCCGGAGAGTCCTGACCAGATGCGATCGACCTGAGCCAAAGTATAAGCCAAATCCCCCGAGGCATCCACGGTTGAGATTTTTTCCTCGGGCAGCCCGGCGACCGTGTAGTTCCGGTTCCAGGCAGCTTCCCGAGCCTCCTGCTCCGCCTGGCTCCAGTGCCGTGCCGCCAGGCGTTGCCGGCGAACCTCCTCCGCACAGGCCACCACCACCAACCGGTCGCACCAATCGGCCCAGCCGGCCTGCACGAGCAGCGGCACATCCAACACGACGACCGTGCCGCCATCGTGCCCGCTGTCGCGGGCTCGCACCGCCGCCAGTTCATCCGCGATCCGGCGGCGCACACGGGGCCGCACGATCGCCTCGAGCCATTCGAGCGCACGGGCATGGTCGGGGGTGGGGCCGAACACGCGATCGGCGACGGCCCGCCGACGGATGCGGCCGTCGACGTCGAGGATGTCCGGCCCGAAATGATCCGCAATCTGGCGGACAACCTCATCCTCCGCGAGCACCTCGTGGGCGATGCTGTCGGCGTCGATCACCTGGGCGCCATGCGACGCGAACCGCTGCGCCACGGTCGATTTGCCCGCGCCGATCCTGCCGATGAGGCCGATGATGATCATGAGACGGTTGTCGTTCGCCGCCGGCTGGATTGCAAGGTCACCGTCCGAGGTCACCCCTTCTCGCACTCGGCCCAGCTGCCGCCCTCGTGCACCGACACCTCCAGCGGCACGTCCAGCGTCATGGCCTGCCGCATCTCGTGGACGACGAGCTGCTTGACCGCTCCCGTCTCCGCAGCTGGCGATTCGAGCAGGAGTTCGTCGTGGATCTGCAGCACGATATTTGCCTGCGTGGCCGCCGCCCTGAGGCTCCTGTCCACGCCGAGCATCGCCAGTTTGATGAGGTCGGCGGCGGAACCCTGCACGACCGTGTTGATCGCGGTCCGCTCGGGGAGCGAGAGGGCAAAGACACCCGCGGCACTCCGCCGGCCGGCGCGGTCGCGGACGCCCGAGATCGCCCGCCGTCGTCCGAGCATCGTCGTCACGCCGCCGTCGCGGCGGCAACGATCGAGCACGTCGTCCATGAAGGCCTCGGCGCCGGCGAACGACCGGAAGTAGGCGGCGATGAACGCGGCAGCCTCGCCCTGCGGGATACCGAGCGCCTTGGCCAGTCCAAAACTGCTCTGCCCGTAGAGGATGCCGAAGTTCACCGCCTTGGCCGTTCGCCGCATCGCGGAGGTGACCACGGCCGTGTCGATTCCAAACACCGCCGCCGCGGTGCTCGTGTGGATGTCTTCGCCGGCCGCGAAGGCCAGCCGCATCGCTTCGTCGCCGGAGAGATGGGCCAGGATGCGAAGCTCGATCTGCGAATAGTCTGCCGCGATGAACCGCCAGCCGGGCTCGCGGGGCAGGAAGGCGGCGCGGATCTGCTGCCCTTCGGCCGTGCGGGTGGGGATGTTCTGCAGGTTGGGGTCGCTGGAGCTCAGCCGGCCGGTGGCCGTCACCGTCTGGTTGAACGACGTGTGAATCCGGCCTGTGGTCGGCTCCACGAGCGCCGGCAGACTATCGACGTAGGTGCTCTTCAGCTTGGCGTACTTGCGGTGCTCCAGCAGCAGGGCGGGCAGCGGGTGCATCGTCGCGAGTTCTTCGAGCACTTCGGCGTCGGTGCTCGGGCCGGTCTTCGTCCGCTTCACCACCGGCAGCCCCAGTTCGTCAAAGAGCACGGCACGCACCTGAAGCGGCGAGGCGATCGCGAAGGGATGCCCTGCCAGGGCGTGAATCTCCGTCTCGAGAGAGGCGAGCCTGTCGGCATACTCGATTGAGAGGGCGGCCAGCCTCGCCTCGTCGATCCGCACGCCCCGGTATTCCATGGCGGCGAGCACCACCGCCAGCGGCATTTCCAGCTCAGCGAAGAGCCTGTCGAGGCCCGCCTCCGCCAGCGCCGCCGGGAGACGGGCCGCCAGTTCCCTCCCGATCCGACAGGCCGCGACGGCCTGCGCGGCGGTGGTGGGCCCGTCGATGGCAGTGGCCTCGCCTTCGCCGTTGCCGTCGCTCGTTGCCCCGACGCTGAAATCGATACCGTTGCGGATGCTGACCTCCGCGAGGCCGAGATTCCGTTCCCCCGCGTCGAGCAGGTAGGCGGCGAGCATCGTGTCGAACGCACAGCCCGCCAGTTCGATGCCCACAGCCCGCAGTGACAGGCTGTGTCGCTTGAGGTCGTGGCCGGTCTTGGGCACCGCTGGATCGGCGAGCAGGCCGCGGAGCGAGGGGCTGACCGCCAACTGGCCGGCTGTCACCCAGGCGGCAACCGCTCCCGTCGCCAACGCCAGGCCCGTCGGCGGCGACATGCTGGTGACGCGGCCGTCGGTGCCGGTGCCGCGCACACAGCAGACGGCGATCGGCGCCGTGGCCCGCAGCCGCTCGACGACCGACTCCAGGGCTGCCTCGTCCGCCGGCTCTTCGTGCGGTGCCTGTTGCAGCAGGCCCCCAGAGCCGCTCGCGGCCGAAGCGGCAGTGCCGGTGCCGGTCGTACGATCGGCAGCGGGCTCCGTGCCGTTGCCGTCGAGATCGAACAGCGTCGGCCCGCTCTGACGCCGCCCAGCCGCGACCGGTGCGCTGGCTGCCCGCGTCGGCGCGGACTGCAGCACCTTCGAGAGCAGGCTCTTGAACCCCATCTCGCGGAGGAAATCGGCCAGCGCCGCCGCATCCGGGGCATGGCGAAGGCCCATCTCCCACGGGATCGCGACCGGCACGGCCGTGTCGAGCCGGATCAGCTCCCGGCCCGCGCGGGCGGTGTCGGCATGCAGGCGGAGGTTCTCACGCCGCTTCGCGCCGGCGACGTCGTCGGCATGCGCAAGGAGATGATCGAGCGTGTCGTGGGTCTTGAGCAGCTCCGCGGCGATCTTGGGGCCGATGCCGGGCACCCCCGGCACATTGTCAACCGCATCGCCCACGAGCGACAGAAAATCGACGACCTGATCGGGCCTGATGCCCCAATCAACCAGCAGCTCTTCGGGGCCGAAGTGGGTATTGGTCCGCAGATTCAACAGCCGCACATGGTCGCCGAGCAGTTGCCGGGCGTCTTTGTCGGACGTGGCAATGACACAGTCGCCGCCCGCCGCGACGGTGCGGACGGCGAGGGTGGCCAGCAGGTCGTCGGCCTCGAAGCCGGCCTGTTCGAGATAGGGAATACCCATCACGTCGAGCAGCCGACGAATCAGCGGAATCTGGGGAACCAGATCGGCGGGCATCTCCGCGCGGGTGCCCTTGTAGGCCTCGAAAAGTTTGTGGCGAAACGTCGGACCGGGCGCGTCGATGGCGCAGACGAGATAGTCGGGCTTCTTCTTCTCGATGATGTCGAGCAGGTCGCGGGTGAAGCCAAACACCGCCGACACCGGCGTGCCATCGGGGGACGCCATCTCGGGCAACGCATGAAAGAGCTGGTAGACCCGCGAGAGCGTGTCGATCGCCCAGACGGTCTTCCCACG
>JBBAVO010000104.1:0-9800 GCA_040397635.1 Pirellulales bacterium | reverse complement strand
ACCGAAGACATGGGGGTGCAGAGCGAGTATCCCGCCCACATGCCGCTGCTCGACTGGCTGGCGGTGGAGTTTCGCGACCGGGGCTGGAGCCAGAAGCAGATGCACAGGCTTTTGGTCACAAGTGCCACCTACCGGCAGGCGAGCCGAGTGACCGCGGAGCATCTTGCCAAGGATCCGGAGAACCGTCTCTTCGCGCGGGCCAGCCGGTTTCGGATGCCGTCGATGGTGCTCCGCGACGTGGCGCTTGCCGCCAGCGGTCTGCTCGACCGGCGGCTTGGCGGTCAGCCGGTCTATCCCTATCAGCCCGATCAGATCTGGGAGGCTTTGGCCATCACGAAGGAACGCGATTTTACCTATCCGGCGTCGCACGGCAGTGACCTCTACCGCCGCAGCCTCTACACCTTCTGGCGACGGACGGTGAACCCAGCCAATATGTTTGACATAGCCAATCGGCAGACGTGCAGTGTGCGGGCCGGTCGCACCTGCACGCCGTTGCATGCCCTCACGACTCTGAACGATCCGACTTGGGTGGAGGCGTCCCGCGTGCTCGCCGAGCAGGCCATGAAGTCCGCTGCCGATACGGACCGACGCCTCGCGTTCGTCTTTCGCCGCGTGCTCGGCCGCCGGCCGACCGACTACGACATGACCGCGCTGCGGCGGATGCACGAGCGTCAACTGGCGGCCTACCGGGCCGATGCCGAGGCGGCGACGCAACTCGTGAGCGTGGGCGAGAGCAGCCGAGACGAGTCGCTCGACCTTGCCGAGCACGCGGCTCTGAGCAGCGTCTGCCTGGGCATTTTCAATCTCGACGAGGCCCTGACGCGGGAGTAGCCACCCATGACCGACCTCCACCTTGAAAACGTCCAGCGTTTCACCCGCCGGCAGCTCTTCGGTTCGGCCGGCCTGGGCATCGGAGCGGTTGCGCTGGCTTCGATGCTCAGGCGTGATGCCGCCGCGGTGGTGACGCCGGCCGACGGAGGCACGCCCGGTCTGCCGGGTCTGCCCCACCATCGGCCCACGGCGAAGCGGGTCGTCATGCTCTGGCAGGGAGGTGGGCCGTCGCATGTCGATCTCTTCGATCCCAAGCCTGCGCTCATCAGGCGGGGTGGCGAGGACATCCCCGAGAGCGTCCGCGGTGCCACGCGGCTCTCGACCATGTCGAGCGGGTATGCCAAGTGGCCGGTCGTCGCGCCGATCAAGGGTTTCAAGAAATATGGCCAGTCTGGCATCGAGATGAGCGAGATGCTGCCGGGCATCGGCAGCATCGCCGACGAGATCTGTCTCGTGCGAAGCATGAACACCGAGGCGGTGAACCACGCGCCGGGCGTGACGTTTTTTATGACCGGCGCGCAGGTGCCGGGCCGGCCGAGCATGGGCGCGTGGATGAGCTACGGCCTCGGCTGCGACACCGACGAACTGCCCGCCTTCGTGGTGATGACCTCGTCCGACAAGGAGAAGAGTTGCGGCCAGCTCTTCTTCGATCACTACTGGGGCAGCGGGTTCCTGCCGAGCCGTTTCCAGGGCGTGCGGTTTCGCAACACGGGCGATCCGGTGCCGTATCTGGCGAACCCTGCCGGCGTGAGCCGCGAGTCGCGACGAGCATTGCTCGATGACGTCGCCGCCATGAACGCGGCCCATCTGGCAGAGTACGGTGACCCGGAGATCGACACGCGGATCGCGCAGTATGAGATGGCCTACCGAATGCAGGCGAGCGTGCCCGAACTCGTCGATTTTTCAGATGAGCCCAAGCACGTGCTCGACCGTTACGGGGCCGATGTGCACGTTAAGGGGAGCTTTGCCTCCAACTGCCTGATCGCGCGGCGGTTGCTCGAACGGGGCACGCGATTCGTGCAGCTGATGCACGCCGGCTGGGACCAGCATGGCAATCTCTTCACGCAGCTTGAAACCCAGTGCCGCGACACGGAGGGACCATCGGCGGCGCTCGTGCAGGACCTCAAGGAGCGCGGCCTGCTCAGCGACACGCTGGTCGCCTGGGGCGGCGAGTTCGGGCGGACGCCGTTCGGCCAGGGCGATCCGGCCAATCCCAAGGGCCGCGATCACTTCGGCAAGGCCTATTCGTGGTGGCTCGCGGGGGGCGGCGTGAAGGCAGGGCATGTCTATGGCTCGACCGACGACTACGCCTGGAACATCACGTCCGACCCGGTGCACATCCACGACATGCAGGCCACGATCATGCACATGGTGGGCATCGACCACACCAAGCTGACGTTCCGCTACCAGGGCCGCCAGTTCAGGCTCACCGACGTGCACGGCCATGTGGTGAAGGGCATGCTGGCGTAACGTGTCTCGTGGGGACAAGATTTCATCTTGTCCGGAACCACAAGTTGAAAACTCGTGGCTACGCGAGGCTGGCCCCGTTCCCTACCACCGCTGGTGGACGAGCGGGCGGACGCAATCGTCGTAGATCTCCTGCACGGAGGCCAGCGTCTCGCGTGAGAGTGGCGACAGGGTGGCGGCGCGGGCGTTGTCCTCCACCTGTGAGGGCCGACGCGCACCAGGAATCACGCACGCCACGGCCTCGAATGACAGGATCCACTTGAGCGCGAACTGCGCCAGTGTCGCGCCGGGCGGCACCAGCGGCCGCAGGCGTTCGACAGTCTCAAGGCCTGTTTCGTAGTCGACGCCGGAGAACGTCTCGCCCCGGTCGAAGCCGGCGCCCTCGCGGTTGAATGCTCGGTGGTCGTCAGCGGGAAACTCGGTGGCACGGGAGAACTTCCCGCTCAGCAGACCGCTGGCCAGCGGCACGCGTGCGATCACGGCCACCTGCCGTCTCATCGCGACCTCGAAGAAGAGTTCCGCGGGCCGCAGGCGGAAGGCGTTGAAGATGATCTGCACCGACTGCACGTTGGGATATTCGATCGCCTTGAGGGCCTCCTCGACCCGTTCGACGCTCACGCCGTAGTGGCGGACCTTGCCGGCAACGACGAGGTCATCGAGGGCCTGGAAGACCTCAGGGCGGTAATAGACCTCGGTCGGCGGGCAGTGAAGCTGCACGAGATCGATCCGGTCGGTCTCGAGGTTTTTCAGGCTGCGATCGATGAAGGCCGTGAGGTTTGCTGCGTTGTACCCGTCGGACGTGTGCGGATTGAGCCGGCGGCCCGCCTTCGTGGCCACATAAAAGGGCTCGGAACGCTCGCGGCGGAGGCGGGCGATCAGGCGTTCGCTCAGGCCATCGCCGTAGACGTCGGCGGTGTCGAAGAACGTGATGCCGCAGTCGAGGGCCTTGTGGAGTGCGGCCATCGATTCGGCCTCGTCGGCGCCGCCCCACTGCCCGCCGCCGATGCCCCAGGCGCCGAAGCCGATTTCGGAAACCTGCCAGCCCGTCCGTCCGAATGCGCGTGTGTTCATGGTGGAAGCAGTGTCGTGGAAGGTGGCCGTGGGCTCAAGCGGGCGGCTCACCGGAGAAGTTTTGACGTAGACTGATTGATCATGGACCCGCAATCTCCTTCTCCAGACTGGTTTCGCGATCGCCGTGCGTGGCCGCTGGCCGTGATCGGCCTTCTGCTCGTTGTCAGTGGACTGGCCCACCTCGTCGTCTGGGCCGTGCTTGCCGGGCCGTGGGAGGGGCCGGTCACCTGGCGGAAACCGATTCTGTTTGGCATCTCGGGCGGCCTGACAAGCCTGTCGTTGGGATGGGCCTGGTCGAAGCTGCCGTGGCGGCGGGGCGATGGCTGGCTGGCGGCAACGGTTGCGTGGGCCCTGCTCGTGGAGGTGGCGGCCATCGACCTGCAGTGCTGGCGGGGCGTGGCCAGCCACTTCAACCGCGGCACACCATTCGACTCGTGGCTCTACGACGCCATGGGCCTGCTCATCCTCTGGGTGACGCTCATTGCCATCGACCTCATGATTCGATTCTTCTGGCAGCCCACGAGCCTCGCTCCCGACATGCTGCTGGCCGCCCGGGCGGGGCTTGTGCTGCTCGTGATCTCGTGTGGGCTTGGCATCTGGGTGAGCGTGCACGGCGACATGCGGATGGCGGCTGGGCTTGAGCCGGAGAAGTATGGTGCCGCCGGCGTGCCGAAATTTCCCCATGGCGCGGTGATCCATGCCTTGCAGTGGCTGCCCATGCTCGCGTGGGGGGCGCGATGGGCCGGCATCGCGGAACGCCGGCGCGTCTGGCTGGTGGCAGCGGCCACCGTCGGCACGACACTCATCGGCTGCTTTGCACTCGTTCAGACGTTCGGGGGCCGGTCGCGGTTCGACGTGACGCCGGTCAGTGGCGTCCTGCTTGCCGCCGGCGTGGTCTGTCTTGCCGTGCCGTCGATCGTGGTCGCTGCCGCGGTCGGAAGCCGCGTGACGTCGCCGAGGTGATCGATACCGATGGCGTTTGCCCAGGTGTCCGAGTCTCTGATGTCCGTGTCTGCAGGGCGTTGACCGTTTGCGGAGGGGGGGCGGCCTTGCGCACAATGAAGCCACACCTTCAGGAGACCACCGGACCATGCCTCTGCACCACGCGTCCCTCTCATTTCGCGGATCGTTCTCTTATCCGTGCCTGGTTACGATCGCATCGTTTCTTGCCTGCTGCAGCGGGCTTCGTGCCGACGCGGCTACGGTGCTCGTGGAGGCCGAGAGCTTCGACAATCACGGTGGCTGGACCCTCGACACGCAGTTCATCGAACAGATGGGCTCGCCCTACCTGCTCGCGCACGGTCTGGGCAAGCCGGTGGCGGATGCCACGACGAAGGTCTCCATTCCCGCCGCCGGCGAGTATCACGTGTTCGTCCGCACGAAAGACTGGGTGGCGCGGTGGAACGCCGCGGGATCGCCCGGCAGGTTTCAGGTGGTCGTGAATGGTGCGCCGCTGGCGGAGCCATGCGGCACAAGCGGCGCCGCGTGGGGCTGGCAGGATGGCGGCGTGGTGTCGCTGCCGGCCGGCGAGGCGACGGTGTCGCTGCACGACCTGACCGGCTTCGACGGCCGCTGCGACTGCATCGCGCTCACCACCGATAAGACGCCTCCGCCCAACGACTCGGGCGTTCTGCCTGCCTGGCGGCGGACGGCGCTTGGTCTGGAAAAGGTGGGCCTGCCGGCGGAGCCTGAGACCAAGGGGCCTTATGACCTGGTCGTGATCGGCGGCGGCTACTCGGGCATGGGGGCCGCGCTGTCTTCAGCACGCATGGGGCTCAAGGTCGCGCTGATTCAGGACCGACCGGTGCTTGGTGGTAACGGGTCGAGTGAGATCCGTGTCTGGGCGCAGGGGCTGATTCGTCGCGGCAAGTATCCGCGGGTCGGTGAGATCATCGAGGAGTTCTGCGACCACGCCAAGAAAAGCCCCGGCACCTACGAAGAGTTTGGCGATGCCAAGAAGGAGCAGATTGTCCGCGCGGAGCCGACTATCGATCTCTTTCTGAACACGCACGCCTTCGCCGTGAAACGCGATGGCACGCGGATCGGGAGCGTGACAGCCATCGACACTCGGACGAGCCGCGAACTGCGGTTCACGGGCCGTTTCTTCTGCGACGCAACCGGCCACGCCACGATCGGCCACCTGGCCGGCGCGGAAACCGTGATGGAGGAGAAGGGCCGGATGGGGATGAGCAACATGTGGGCCTGGGCCGAGGCCGACGGCCCGCAGACATTCCCTGCGACGCCGTGGGCCCTGCCGCTGACGATGGCGGATTTTCCCTATCCCCGCGACTACCACGGCGAATGGTTCTGGGAGAGCGGTTTCGACAAGGATCCGCTGGCCGACGCCGAGGGCATCCGCGACTGGAACCTCCGCGCGGTCTACGGGGCTTTCAATGCGATGAAGAACGGCGATGGAGCCGACAAGCACGCGAACGCCGCCCTCACCTGGGTGGCCGCCATCGGCGGCCCGCGGGAGAGCCGCCGGATCCTCGGCGACGTCGTGCTCGCGCAGGACGACGTCGTGGGCAAGAAGGAGTTTCCTGACGGCTGCGTGCCCTCGACCTGGTCGATCGACCTGCACTATCCCAAGCAGGAATACGCCAAGAAGTTTCCCGACAACCCGTTCATTTCGATCGCGAAGTTCGACAACCGCATCGACCGGGCGTATGGCTATCCAGTTCCGTACCGATGCTTCTATTCCAAGAACATCGACAACCTGTTCATGGCCGGGCGGTGCATCTCCGTCACGCACGAGGCGCTCGGCACCGTTCGCGTGATGAAGACCTGCGGGATGATGGGGGAGGTGGTGGGCAAGGCGGCGAGCGTGGCGATCAAGCACGGCACCGATCCTCGCGGCGTGTATGAGAAGCACTGGGGCGACATGGACGAGCTTTTGAAACTCCCGGGCAAGGCCCGCCGCACGAGCCTCTCGATGCCGATCGAGATTCCGGCCGATGCGCTGCCGCTGGCCGGTCCGCACGGGCCACCCCTGGGCATCGACCCGAGGAAGCTTGCCAAGGAGCGTGGGGCCATCGTGGAGGACGACTTGCGGGCGGTTCGGGAAGGTGCATGGACCGAGGGCACCGGACTCAAGGGCTTCGTGGGCCGGGGCTACCTCTACGCAGCTGCCGACAGCGGGGCCACGATCCGATATGAACTGACGGTGCCGGCTCCCGGTAGCTACGATGTGCTCGTCAGTTGGCAGCCGCACGAGAATCGCGGCGCGGCAGTGCCGGTGCTCGTGGAGACTCCTGCGGGCCGCACAAGCGTCCGGCTCGACATGCGGAAGCCCGCGGCCCTCGATGGGGGCTTTGGATCCGCGGGCCGCGTGAACCTCGGCAAGGGCGATTCCTGCGTCGTGGTCATCGGCACCGACGGTGCCAAAGGCAATGCCCATGCCGACGCCGTGATGCTCGTGCCAACTGTCACGCCGGCCGTCAAGTAGGAGATCGCTGTGCTGCAGCGTCGTGCGCGGAGTCTCGTGCCGATCGTCGCGCACGCGGCCCGCGTGGCTGTCGTGGCGGCGCTGGCGTGGCTCGTCCACGCGGAGCATGTGCGATACGTCGGTCGGCAGTCGGCCGCTGATCTGGCCGGCCTGCCCGTGTCGCGGCTGCAGAAGCATCTCCCGGAGGCGGCGGCGGTGGGAGGACCAGCGGATGCCGTGGCGGGCGGTCGGGACATTCTCGACGCAGTGGGTGAGCGTGTCGGCACGATGCTCCGCACATCGCCAGCGGGTGATGCCGCGATCGGCTTTTCGGGGCCGACCGACCTGCTCGTCGTCTGCGACCGCGACCTTCGCGTGGCCGGCATGGAGGTGCTCTCCAGCCGCGACACGCGGGACCACGTGCATGCGGTCGAGCGAGACACCGCCTTCTGGCAGTCGTTCCGCGGCCAATCGCTCGACGAACTGGCCGGCCTGAGGCCGGATAAGGCCCACGCGGTGGCGGGTGCCACGCTCACGAGTCTGGCGATTCAGGAGGCGCTGGTGCGGCGGCTCGGCGGCACGGCGGCGGCCGGGCGGTTTGCGGATGTGCCCAGGCTTGCGGACCTGCAACGGATCTTTCCGGCGGCCGTGCGGATCGAGCCCGATCCTGGCGATCCGGCGGTGATCCGTGTCCTCGCCGCGTCCGACATTCCGCTCGGCTGGGCGCTGCGGACGAGCCCGGCGGCCGACCGCGTGATCGGCTATCAGGGCCCGACAGATGCGGTTGTTGGCTTCGATGCCGCAGGAAAAGTCTGCGGTGTCGCCGTGGTGTCGAGTTACGACAACGAGCCCTATGTGGGCTACGTGCGCGACGACGCCGCCTTTCGCGGCATCTACCGGGGCATGCCGATTGAGACGCTGGCCGGCATCGATCCTGTCACGACGGGCGTCGAGGGGGTCAGCGGCGCCACGATGACGAGCCAGGCCGTGGCGGAGGGGATCGTCCGTGCCGCGCGGCAGCAAACCGAGCAGCGGGGGCGAGAGCCGTTGTCGTCGTGGGCCACCCTCGTGCAGAGCATCGATGGCCCCCAGTGGGGCGCTCTCGGCGTGATCGCGGCGGGCATCGTCACCGCATTCACAAGGCTTCGCGGCAACTGGTTCGGCAGGCTCGCCCTCCCGATGGTGGTGCTCGCCTACCTCGGCTTCGGCGCTGGGGCCCTGCTGTCGCAGGCGCAAGTGTGGGGCTGGGCACAGGCGGGCGTGGCCCGCGGGGCGGTCGTGCTCATGGCGCTGACGCTGGCCGCCCTCGTGCTGCCGATCACGACGCGGCGGAACGTCTACTGTTCACATCTGTGTGCGCACGGCGCCGCGCAGCAGTTGCTCGTGCGGTTCGTGAGGCCAAAGCGGAGCGTGCCGGAGTGGCTGAAGCCGGTGTGCGAGGCACTCCCATGGGTATTGCTTGCGGTGGCGATCATGGCGGCGGTCCTCCACTGGCCGCTGAACCTCGTCGATCTCGAGCCCTTCGATGCCTACCTGCCGGCGGTGGCAGGGATCGCGGCAATCGTCATCTGTGCGGTGAGCCTGATCGCGAGCAGCTTCGTGCCGATGGCCTACTGCAGGCATGGCTGCCCGACCGGTGCGCTGCTTGATCACCTGCGGCTGCACCGGCGGGCCGACCGATTGTCGTGGCGGGATGGCCTGTTGCTCGGCTGCCTCGCCATCGCCGCAGCCGTGCACTGGTGGCCAGCATGAGAAATGGGAGAAATGGTGCCAGCCACCACATGTGGGTGATTTTTCAGATTGCCCACATGTGGTGGCTGGCACTTTTTTCTTCTTTTTGCGTGGTGGCTGCGGAGTTGCCCACGATTGCCGGGCCGGCGATGGGCACGACCTATCGGGTGTCGCTTACGGCCGACATTCCCGGCATGACGCGCGGCGAGGTGCATCGCGATGTGGAGGCGGTGCTTGCGCGGATCGACCGGGCTTCGAGCACGTGGCGGAATGATTCCGACGCCAGTCGCTTCAACCGGGCCGCTGCGGGCGAATGGGTGACGGTGTCGGCGGATCTCCTGACACTCGTGGCAACGGCCAATGACATCCACGAGCAGTCGGATGGCGCCTTCGACATCACTGTCGGCCCGCTCGTGCGACTGTGGAGCGGAGGGGCCCTCGAGCCATCGGCCGCGGCGATCGCTGATGCCCGTGGTTGCGTCGGCGTGCCGTTGGTCGAATCGCGGCCCGCAACAGCAGAGGCCGGCGCCGCCCTGCGGAAATCCCGCGCTGGCGTCGAGATCGACCTGAGCGGGATCGCCCCCGGGTATGCCGTGGACTGCATCGGCGAGCGGCTTCTGGAACTGGGGTCACGCGCCCATCTCGTGGAGCTCGGCGGCGAGGTGCGGGCCTGGGGACAGCCGTCGGAGGGCCGCCCGTGGCGGGTGCGACTCCGTGACGTCGATGCCGGTGGCGGTCAGCCGCAGGAGATCGATCTCGCCGATGGCATGGCGATGGCGACATCGACCTGCCGTCCCGGCCGCTCGCCGATCGATCCGCGGACGGGTCGTCCGGTGGCGTCATTCAGCGCCGGCATGTCCCGCCGCACGACGATCGTGCGGGCCGCGACGTGTGCCGAGGCCGACGCCTGGGCGGTGGCGGCGGTCGTGCTGGGCCTCCAGCCAGATAGAGACGGCACGATTACCGCGAGCTTGACACCGTTGGCCGAAGCCTTTAAAAAACGTAAGCTAAAGAAACCGTAAGGTTCTGCTTTGGGACGTGGGCGGGGCTTCGTCATCCTCAGGCGTATTCATTTCTGGCCGTCTCCGGACGTCCGCTGAGGATGCCGGTCTCGCCTGCGAAAATCTGTTTTACGAGTGTTCATTTGATCAGCCATATCCGTCATTTTTCATGCCCATTTGGGTGGAGGATTCTCATGACAATTTCCAAGAGTCTCTGGGGTTCCAAGAATCGCGGGGGTTTCACCCTCGTCGAACTGCTGGTGGTCATTGCGATC
>JBBAVO010000103.1:0-9817 GCA_040397635.1 Pirellulales bacterium | reverse complement strand
ACGAGAATCCCGATGATCGCGATCACGAAGTAAATGGGGACGGGAGCGATTTTCCAACATCGCTCTACGGGCTATGCCCCTTCGCCGATCGGAAAATCGCTCCCGTCCCCATTTACCGGCGGATGGCTGCCGGCTGGGAGGCCGTACGGATGTCGGGCCGAGACTGGATTCGGATCTGGTTGACCGCTGCCGCCAGTTCCTTGAATTCGAGTTCGTCGAGGTGGCCGCTCTGCACGGAGTGGGTCCTGCCGCTCGTATCAATGACCACCACGTTGGGCCCGCCCGGCACCATGCCAAACGTGCGTTCCATCACGCCTTCGAAGTCGAGCCACACAGACACGTGCGGTGAGTCGGTCCGCATCCGCGAACGGGCCACGGTCTCGAGCGGCTTGGGCACCTCGGGCATGCAGGCCACCGGGATCACGTGAATGTCGGGCACGCGGACATTCGCAGGCCAGCCAGCCAGCCCCACCACCGGCTGCCGCGACCACTCGCTCGCCGGCGCGGTCTCAGCCGTCGGGTGAAAGAGCACGTGGAGCCTGCGGCCGAGATCGAGCGCCGCCTCGGCACCCTTCCGTTCGGCATAGACGAGCACCACCACGTCGCCGCGAAACACGCCCGTCTCCCGTCGGTTGCGAAACTGGTCCTCCATCGCGATGTTGACGACGCGATCGCCGGTCTGGGCCCGGGCCACCGACGCCGTCGGCATGAGGACGGTCAGGAGCAGCAGCGGGAGGACGAAGCGGGGGTTGGTCATCTGGGCACTCGTGCGGGGTGAAAGAAAAGGGGTCAGGCGGCTCGGCGTATGCGGGCTTTCCCGAAGGGCACCGTGGCGGCATCGGCCGCATCGTCGTCGGTGAGATCACCGTCGGTATCGTCGTCGGCATCCTGAGCGTCGTCGGTCTTGTCGGCCTCGACTGTCTCGTCATCGGCGGCCCGGCCGGGCCGCACCAGGGCGAGCACAGCCGGCAGGAAGACGAGCGACGTGAGCGTGCAGGTGGTCACACCGATCGTGAGCACGCGGCCAAGGCTCTCGAGCCCCCTGTGGCTCGCCACCATCAGGGCGCCGAAGCCGAGGATCGTGGTGAGCGCGTCAACGAGCACCGAGTTGGCGGTCGAGGCGCTGATCCGATACGGCCCCGGCCGCTCCAGGCTGTCGTGCACGATGTGCACGCCGTAGTCCACGGCGATGCCGAGGATGAGTGGGATGCCGATCAGGTTGGCGGGATTCAGATCGATACCGACCAGGCCCATCAGGCCGAGCGTCTGGGCCATGCCGAGCGCCAAGGGAAGCGCGGCAAGCAGGCTGTGGGTGATGCTGCGGAAGTCGAGCCAGAGCACGGCCAGGATCACCACCAGCGAATAGATCGCCGCCTGCTCGTAGCTCCGCTTCATCTCCAGCGACGCCTCGTAGGCCTGCAACGGATTGCCGGTGGCCCGCGGATCGACACTGCGGACCTCCTGCACGAACCGTTTCAGTGATTCGAAGTTCCAGATGTCGCCGCGGCCGTAGATCTTGAGCAGGTGACGGCCGTTCTGGCCGACGAACCGGTCCACGAGGCTCGGGGGCAGGTCGTCGAGCTTGGGCGGCTCGGGATCGGCGACAGCGGAGAGCGCGTGCAGCCGCGTGAGCAGTTCACCGGCCGACTGCTGCTGAAAGGCAGCCAGCGACTGGAAGCACTCGTTGGGCGGGAGGCGACGCAGCGTCTCCCGGGCGCGTTCCAGATGCCAGGCCGTCCGCAGGCCACCCGGACGCTTGGCCGCCTCGCCCTGGGCCCAGGCGAGGGTCTCGCCGAGGCCATCGAGTCGGTCGATCGGGATCTCGGGCGGTCGTTCGGGCAGTCCCGCCAGCCGGCCCCGGATCCGCTCGATGAGCGGCCGCTTCAGGTCCTCATCCACCGGGAGCAGCGAGGCGATCTCATCGACTCGCTCGACGGTCGCGAGTTTGGTGAGCTGCTCCTTGCGGGCCAGCAGTTCCTCGCGGGAGTCGGCGATCGAGAGGGCATACCAGACGCTCTGATCGCACTCGGTGAGCAGCTTCTTCTCGACCGCCACGCTCTCGAGCCCGTCGGCCTGCATGTTGAGCAGGTTGTGGTCGTAGTCGAGTTCGTGAAAGCCGGAGGCGACAGCCATGGTCGCCGCCATCGCCGCCAGCGCCACGAACCTCGGATGCTTGGTGAGTGGAGCCAGCCATTCGTGCACCGGCACCGGCGTGGGAATTCGGCTGCCGAGCGGGCCGCGATCGACGAGCGCCACCACGGCCGGCAGCACCAGCAATTCGGCCGCACAGCAGAGCAGAATGCCACCGCCGGCGATCATGCCGAGCTCCGCCACGCCCACGAAGCTCGTCAGCGCCGCGCAGAAGAAGGCCACCGCTGTCGTGATCGCGCCGGTGAGGATGCCGGGGCCGACGCAGGCGCTGGCATCGAGCAGGGCGTCTTCGTAGGAGAGCCCGCGCCGCCGCATCTCGAGATAGCGGCCCACGTAGTAGGTGCCATAGTCGATACCGACGCCGATCATGGTGACGGTGAACGTCACGCTGAGAATGTTCAGATGGCCCACGCTGACCGTAGCCCAGGCGAAGGCCCAGGCCATGCCGATGACGAGCACGCCGTTGGCCATGAGTGCGTGCCGCACGCCCCCGAAGCCGGCGATGATCACCACGATCACGGCGGCGAGCGACAGCCCGCTGGCCCACATCATCGACTGCTGGCTGGTCCGCATCTCGTCGTCCTCCATCACCGGCAGGCCGGTGAGGCCGATCGTGATGTCGGCGTGACGGGATGCGACGAGTTTGATGAGCCGGCGGAGTTCATCGGTGGCGGCCGACGCCCCTGCAAAACCTTCCTTCTCCTTCGCCAGCCTCAGGAGCACGAAGCCGAGCTTGCCATCCTTGGCAAGGAGATGCTGACTGGAAAGATCACGGATGGTGGAGAGCGATTCGGGCATCCGCGGCCAGGGCGAGACGAACCCACCCGTGCCGGCATCGGCCGCGCGACGGCCCGCCTCGAGGCCCGCGAGCAGGCTCTCGCTATACCGTTCCAGAGAGGCGAGCGGCGGCTCCTGCATGCCGCCGGCGGTGCCGCTGCGGTCGGCAGTCTGCGGCGCTCCGGCGACCATCTGCCCGGCGAGTCCGCCGACCATCGACGCCACCTTCAGGTGCGTCCATCCGCCTGCGAGAATCGGCTCGGTCTGTTCGATGAACCGGTCGATCGCCGCAAGATCGTTGGGCGAAAGATAGTGCAGCCCCTTCGCGCGGATCTTCGAC
This sequence comes from Pirellulales bacterium, assembly GCA_040397635.1. Taxonomy (GTDB): domain Bacteria; phylum Planctomycetota; class Planctomycetia; order Pirellulales; family UBA1268; genus CAMCQY01. The sequence continues at coordinate 6,549 of JBBAVO010000103.1, read as the reverse complement.
AGGTCAACCTCGTGGAGCACCGACCGGAAGCGTTCGCCGTCCTGGGCGACCTCCCGCGACAGTTCCTCCAGCACCTTCACCACCCGGTCGCGGGTCGGGCCTTCCACGACGACCACCGCATCGTCGTCTTCGCCGAACTCGTGGATGTAGTCGATCCAGAGTTTGTTGTAGTCGCTCTTGGGGTCGAGCAGATCGACGCGGCTCACCTTGTAGCCGAGCGACTGCGCGGTGTAGGCCCCGGCGGCCACCGCCGAGATCACGGCCCCGACCACGATGGCCAGCGGCGCACGCAGGCAGAGACGAGTCCACGCGATCAGGGCCCGGCCCAGCAGACTCGTGGTGGCATGCGCCTCCGGCCGGGCTGAGTCTGTCGGGCCCGAGCTATCAGCTGGATCATGGGCATCAGCTGGATCATGGGCGTCAGTTGGATCATGGCGTCGCAGCATCGGCTCACATTCCTTGTCGGCGGGGTCGGGGAACGTAGCGAACCTGCGGCGGCGGGCCAACAGGTTCTTTTTGGCAGCTGGCGAACCCTGGCAAGGTGGGCAAACCCTCGGGATTTTCAGGCGGAATGACTGGTTCGGAAGGTCCCCGCAGGCCGAACATTCTTCCATGCGGCGCCCGTGGCCGCAGCACAGGGGGGGAAACAGCATGACGATTGCGCGTTCGTGGATGGTATTGGCTGGGGTCGTGGTTGCGCTGGCAGCCACGCCGCTGCCGCGGCCCGCCAGGGCAGACCGAGCTGACAGGGCAGACGGGGCTGTGGCCCGCATCGACTCCGGCTCGTCGAGCCGCGAGTCACGTCGCCGGGCGCTCGCGGCGCTCCCGTTGGACCGGATTCCGGAGCCACAGCGGAAGGCGATCGAGCCCTGCCTGCGGTCGGCGACGCTCTACCGGCGGCTCCCCACAGAGACGGTGATCTGCGATGCCGAACTGCTCGATTTCGCGCTCACGAAGCCTGAGGCCATCGTGGACATGTGGCGGGTGCTCGGCATCAGCCATCTCACGCTCGATCCGGTGGGGCCGAACCAATGGAAGCTCAATGATGGCTACGGCACCACCGGGGTGCTGCGGCTGGTGCACCAGGAGCGGCAGGGACGCAGCGGCCTGCTCGTGTTTCACGGTCGGGGTGTCTACACAGGTCCGCTGTCTCCCAAAAATCTCACCGGTAGCTGCGTGCTCCTGGTGCGGCACGGGCCGGCCATGCAGGCGGTCGATGGCCGCGAACGCCAGACGGTTCAGATCGACACCTTTCTCGACATGGACGGCGTCGGGCTCGAGATCGTCACCCGCACGCTCCAGCCCATCATCGTGCGGTCCGCCGCGTCGAACCTGCACGAGATCTGCCTCTTCATGACGACGCTCTCAGACTCTGCACGGACCAATCCTGATGGCGTGGCGCAGCTGGCGGGGAAACTCCAGCAGACCGATGCCGCAGCCCGTCAGACACTGGCGGCGATCGCCCGGCGTGCCGCAAAGCCCGCGGCCAACGCGATGCCGCACGCGGCCCGGCGTGATGCGGCCGACATGGCAGCCGCCGATCGGCTTCAGACGGAACTGGCAGCTCGCTGGCTGAGTGCCGACGAACTCGATCGGATGCAGCGGCAGTAGTGGGGACAAGTCTGTAACTTGTCTCTCCCCTGTGGGGACAAGTTTGTAACTTGTCTCTCCCTCGTGGGGACAAGTTTGTAACTTGTCCATGCAGCACCCCGGATTCAGCACGTCGAAAACGTGCTGCCACGGGTCAAACGTTCCGTCACCGGGTCGCCCGATCGGGCGATGCTTCCGGCGCGGCGGCGATGCGGACGCGGGCCTCCGACGCCACCACATAGGGCCGCTTGTATTCGGGCATGTAGCCGCGGGCGCCGCGGACGGCCACGTCCTGTCCGACCATGGGCGCGAGATTGACGCCCGCCTGCGGCGTGATGAACGCGATCACGTTGTTGCTCTGATCGACAACCGCCCACCGCGGGGCGTCGGGCCGCCGTGAGACGACGGTGGCCAGTCGGCCACTGGTCTCGGTCATGTCGGGTGGAGTCCAGGTGGGCTGACCATCGGCCGATCCGCCGCCGGGCATCACGCCAGGCCGGATCGGCCGGCCGCCAATGGCCGAGAGGCTCGACCACATGCCGCCAAGTTGCAAGGATGGATCGGCGGCGGGCGTCGGCGCAGAGGCAAGTGTGCGATGCCGCGACTGAATCGCCTCGAATCGATTGATCCGCGCATCGATCGCCTCGACCCGCGTGCGATCGGTGTCGGTCGCCGCGCGGGCCGCGACCTGCCGGAGCCGTTCCCGCACCGGCGCCAGATTCCACGCCTCGGCCGGGCCGGTCACCGCCAGCGACAACGCGAGATCGATGTCCGCCAGTTCGTCGCCCGACACGGCGGCACCGCCTGTCACGGCAACGGGAGTGACAGGCGTGGCTGGATCGAACACGCTCGTGCCGCGGGGCAGCCAGCCGGCGAAGAGGCGACGTGCCGAGGGCATGAATCCAAGCTGCTCGGGCGGGGCGATAGGCGCAGCAGCGCCTAGCTGCGTGTCTACGGTTGACGGTCCGGCATCGCTCACCGCCTGTGCGACGGCGATGCTCGCATCCTTGATCGCCGCCATCGCCTCGCCGATCGACGCGGCGTTGCCGTCGCGAGTATCTCCGATGGTGGCTCCAGTGGCGGCGACGGCTGGCGCCGGCGGCACGATGCCGGGTGGTGTCTCCAGATCCCCCAGCCACGCCCAGCGGAATTCACCCGCCGGCGGTTCGATCCTTACCCATAGTCCTGCGTGACGACCTGCGGCGATCCGCACCTCGTCGATCACCTGCACGCGTTCGCCCGCTTCCAGGCTCACCTGAGCGACATGCCGGAGGTCGTTGAGCTGTGAACCCACCCGCGAGACGGCGCCGTCGGTCACGATGACGCCGACGCTCCGACCAGGAGCCGGGCCAGCCGGTGGATCGCCGAAGCTGGAGACCGGATCGACATCACACGCCCGCAGCCAACTGAAGCTGCCCTCCACGGGCCGCACGGCGACATAGCCCGACGGATCGACGGCCCAGACTTCGACCGCGGCGCCGGCCACGAGTCGCTCGGTCGGATAGAAGTCGTCGCCCGGCCCGGCGCGGAGGTAGGTGTGATCGGCCAGCACCCGCACGGTGGCGGGAAACGGGCCCGGCTGGCTCTCGGCGGCCTCGACCACGACGCAGGTGATCGCCGGAATGAATGCCAGGAAACCGATGAACGTGCGGCAGATGTTCACGAGTTTCATCCCTGAAAAAAACAGGCGCGTAGACGAGGCTTGGGCACCTCGTCTACGCGCTGCAAGGGGCCGCACCGAAGCGAACCCTCGAAGGGTCTTGTAGACCACCCGGGGCCGAGGCTCAAGCCGCGATTTTCGTCGCGTGAGAAGGCCGGGAAATCGGGCCCTGCCAGTCGCCCAGACACCCCACTTTCGTGGTGTTTTGCCCGTGACGGGGCGATCCAGGCAGACTGCGGCGACGGTGTCGCCAGTGCTAGCAAAGCCAGTGCCAGCACCCGCTCTACCAGCGGTCTACCGGGCGGTCGAGAATCTCGCGGAGCAGGACCACCTGCCGGATCGTGGCCGGGCTGCGGAGCAGGTGCACCAACTCCTCGGCTTGGGTCGGTGCCGTCGGCCGTGGTGTGCCACCAGTCTGCTCGGCGCCATCCTCGCTGATCGTTCCCCGCAGATGCGTCAGTTCGTGCGAAAAAGCATCCTGAACGTGCCGGGCCACCGACTCGTTCTGCGGCTGTTGTGGCTGCGGAGGCATCTTGGGCGGACGGGTGGCGGCATCACGCGGGGCGACGGCTTTCTTCTGCTCACGCTTGCCCGGAGTGGGAGCCCGCGGTGTCTGCGGACCCTGTCGCTCGGCATCAGCCCGGCGGTCAGGTCGCGGCGACTGTGGCCGCGGGGCCGACATGGGCTCGCTCTCCTTCATCGGGGGCTGATTGACCGGCCGCTGATTGCCCCTGGGCTGCGGCCGCTTCTCGCCGGTCGCCTCGCGGAGAAACTCCGCGATCTGCTTTTCGAGATCGCTCCGCAGGTCCCCTGCACCCTCGGCGGCCGGCTGTGGCGGCCGGGGCCGGTCGCGGGCCGGGTCGAATCGTGGCCGCGGAGGCTGTGGCTGCTGCCGCCCGCCCCCCTGCAGCCGGCGAAAGACCGCGAACACCTGCGAGACGATCCAGAACGCGACGAACAGAAACGGCAGCAGTGCCTCGAGCCAGTCGAACCCGGCGGCAAACAGCACGCAGGTGGCGAGGGGGATCTGCATGATCATTGCACCGAGGCGGTGCCGGGTGTCGTGCCGGTGGCGATCGTCCGCCGCATGTCGGTGTCGGCCTGGAGGTTTCGCAGTTTGTAGTAGTCGAAGATGCCGAGTTGGCCCGAGGTGAGCGACTCGGCGACCGCCTTCGGCACGGCCGACTCCGCTTCGACGAGCGCCGCCCTGCTCTCCTCGATGCTGGCGATCATCTCCTGCTCCTTGGCGACGGCCATCGCCCGGCGGCCCTCGGCGTTGGCGCGGGCCACGCGGGTGTCGGCCTCGGCCTGGTCGGCCTGCAGCCGGGCGCCGATGTTGGAACCGACGTCGATGTCGGCGATGTCGATCGAGACGATCTCGAAGGCGGTGTTGGAATCGAGCCGCCGCGCGAGCACGGTCTTCGAGATCATGTCGGGGTTTTCGAGCACATCGGTGTGGCGCTCCGCCGCACCGATCGCCGACACGATCCCCTCGCCGACCCGCGCGATGATCGTCTCCTCCATCGCTCCACCGATGAGCTGATTGAGGTTCGTGCGAACGGTCACGCGGGCCCTCACCTTCAACTGCACGCCGTTCTTCGCAACGGCGTCGAGCGTTTCGCGGCCGCTGTTCTTGCCGGGGCAGTCGATGACCTTCGGATACACGCTCGTCTGCACCGCCTCACGGACGTCGCGGCCAGCCAGGTCGATGGCGGTGGCGAGCTTCCAGTCGAGTTCTTTGATCTTCGCCTTGTTGGCGGCGATCAACGCCTGCACGACCAGCGGCACCCGGCCGCCGGCGAGGTAGTGGGCCTCGAGCGCCTGCTTGGTGATGCCGCTTGAATCCCCAAGCCCGGCCTGCACCGCCATGATCTTGCTCCGCACGATCACCGTCGGGCTGACCTTCTTGAAGCTCATCGCGACCAGGTCGAAGAGCCCGATCCCGGCGCTCGATGCATACGACTGCAGCCAGAGCCGCAGGAATCGCGCGAGCATCGCGAAGACCACAAGGAAGGCGAAAATTCCCAGGGCGATCAGGATCAGGGGCAGCATCGAGGACGCTCCAACGGACGGTCAAGGGGATGGGACGCAACTGACTGTAGCGTTGTTCCGGGGTCAACGCCGGTCAACTAGGAAAATGGGGACGGGAGCTATTTTCCTAGTTCCTGAGGAGAAGAGCGACGTCGGATGTGGAAAATAGCTCCCGTCCCCATTTTCACTCCATTTTTTCAAACTCAAAATCCTCGAGCGTTGGAGAGAGGGCGGAATCGCCGTTTGCAGGCTGATTTTCCGCTGCTGCCCCTGCGACCGGAGGAATCGGCAGCACCGGCGCCGCGGTCCGTGACTCCGCGGGCCGTACGACCAGGGCGGCGCCCTGCACGCCGACCGCCTCGATGGCGGCCTCCGCCTCGATCGGCCCGCCCTCACTCATGGCATCCACTGTTTCGCCATCGATTTCCACGCGACCCCATGGCAGCAGTTCGCTCACGGTGCGACCCGTGTGCCCCACCAGTTCGCGGACATGCCGCCGCCGCTCCAGATCGGGCAACACATCCGCGCTTTCGGGCGCGGGTGGCAGCACACGCCGGCCCAGCGGCGTCTCGGGAAACCAGCGAAACGCCATCGCCAACACGGCGGGCACCGCCAGCACGACCACCGCCAGACTCGCCATGCCGGCCGCGGCCCCCTGCTCCAGAAAAGCCGTCGCGACGCCGGCGACAAGGGCCGCGATGCTCACGAAGCCGAGAATGCCGCCCGACGGCACGAACACCTCGAGCGCCATCACGCCAAGGCCCAGGAGCAGGAGCGCGATGACCCACAGCAGCGAGATCATAGCGGCGCACTCGGCCGCACAAGCGGCTCCACGAGCAGGCGTCCACCGCGGACATCGACGACGCGGACAGCTGTGCCCGGCTCGACAAGGGAATCGTCACTGGTCACCTCGCGAACCTGGCCATCGATCCGCGCCTTGCCTGCGGGGGCGAGCCGCGTGGTCGTCATGCCTTCCATGCCGACGAGCGCCTCGAGCCCCTCCTCTTCGAGCGTGTCGTCGGCCGTGGCAGGCGGCTCGAGCAGCACGTTCCGCAGCATGGGCGTGGAGGGGAGCCACCGCCGCAGAAGCACCCCCAGAAGCGACACGCCGACGGCGGCGCCCAGGATTCCCAGGAGCGACCACTGCAGTTGCCGGATCTGGTAGTCGTTGGCCGGCAGCACGAACGACTGGCTTGCCAGCACGAGCGATGCAATCAGGAGCACGCCCCCGCCCAGGCCGAGCACGCCGAAGCCAGGCAGCACGAAGA
>JBBAVO010000102.1:8019-9950 GCA_040397635.1 Pirellulales bacterium | reverse complement strand
CGCGGCATCGAGTTCTTCTCCGATGTCGCTGATGAAGAGGATCTCGCGAGGCTCCATTCCCATGTCGGCCGCGATCGCACGGTAGCTCGCCACCTCCCGCTTCGGGCCGGTGGTGGTGTCGTAGTGGCCCCGGAGGTGGGGGGTGAGGTTGCCGGCGGCCGTGTGGGCGAAGAAGAGCTTCTGGGCATCGATCGAGCCGGAGGAATAGATCCGCACATCGAGACCCGAATCAGCCCACTGGGCGAGTGTCTCCGGCACGTCGTCGAACACGTGCGAGACGAGTTCTCCCGACTCGAAGCCATTTCGCCAGATCATGCCCTGCAGCGCCTTGAGCGGTGTGCTCTTCACGTCGCGGTTCATGAGATCGATGGCGGCCAACGCCAGCCGCGTCGCACTGTCGGGATCGGCGATCGCGGCATCGGCAGCGCCGGCCTCGGCGGCCAGCGCCGCAGCGGTCGCCTGCACGGTGGGATCGAGCCGCTGCTGCCAGAGGAATTCGCCGACATGCTTCCGCGCGAACGCAAACAGCACGTCATAGACGAACGAAATCGACGAGGTGGTGCCCTCGACGTCGAGCAGGATGCCCCGGCCTCCGAAGACGATCACGATGCCGCCTTCCCCTCGCCGGCGATCCACGCCGGCCCCATGCAGAGCGGTTCGTAGCCGGCATGGACGCCATCGTCGAGATAGTGGGGCGTCCAGCCGCTCGTGTCCTGGAACAGCCGGATGGCACGGATGCGGCGATCGGTGCAGAGGTCGAACCAGTGCCGGGTGCCCAGCGGCACGCTGATCATGTCGCCCGCCCAGACCTCGATCGCATAGACCGGGCCGTTGATCGGGTTGATGTGAAAAACCCCCCTGCCCTGCAGGATGAAACGCACCTCGTCTTCGGTGTGCGTGTGCTCCTTGCTGAATTTCGCGAGCATCGTGTCGAGGTTGGGCGTGTCGGGGTAGACATCGATGACGTCGGCGGTGACGAAGCCGCCACGCCGCTTCAGTTCCGCGATCTCGGGATCGTAGGCGGCGAGGATCTCCGCGGCGGGTGCGGCCGGATCGACCCGGTCTGCGAGTGGCCAGACGCTGTAGTCGATGCCCTGGCTTTTCAGAAACGATGTGATCTCGGCGGGCTCGGTGATCTTCCGCGACTCGGCGGGGACGGTGACGATCGCCATGCTGATGCCCTTTCGCTGGGGGTGCTGGTGCCGCTTGTGAATCGTGCTACGGACGCATGGCCGCCGCGAGCATCCGGCTGCGGGCGACCACCTCGAAGAGAAACTCGTGGATTTCGATGTGACGGCGGGCCTCGGCGAGGGTCTGGCCCCAGGTGTAGAGACCGTGTCCAGAGAGCAGAAAGCCGTGATAGGGCGGCCGCTTCGGGTTGCTCCAGTCGGCCGCGGTAAAGCGGTCGCGAATCCGGTCCGACAGTTCGGTCATGTCCTGTCCATTGGCGAAGATCGGCACCTCCTCGAAGGTGTCGTGGGTGCCGATCCCCTCGAGGCCCTTGAGCATCTCGTAGCCTTCGATGCGGAGGCTGCCCGAGGGGAGGTCGGTGCGCGAGAGAATGGTGCTCCACACGGAATGAGTGTGGAGCACTGCCCCCACGGGGCCGCCGCCAAGCCTCGGCACGATGTCGGCGAGCAGACAGTGGAGGAGCGTCTCGGCGGAGGACTTCCGCGTCGAGCCGTCAATCACGCGGCCACCTGCATCGACCCGGACAAAGTCGTTCGGGCCGAGGGCCGACTTGTCCTTGCCGCTGGCGGTGATGAGGAGTTCGAGCGGGTCGCGGGAGACGACCACGCTGTAGTTGCTGCTCGTGCCGAGCGACCACGACCGGCCGTGGAATTCCCGGCCGATCGCCCGCAGCTGGTCAACATTGTCGGCGGCGGGGTCGAAAAGATGGAGGGTTGCCATGGGGCCGAATTTACGGTGCG